>NZ_JBIBYR010000012.1:0-269031 GCF_043083485.1 Streptomyces sp. NPDC014727
ACGCTGTTGAGTTCTCAAGGAACGGACGCTTCCTTTGTACTCACCCGCAGAACACTCTCTGGGGCTTTCCTCCGGGCTTTTCCCTTCGGTCTTGCTTTTCCGACTCTATCAGACTCTTTCGTGTCCGATTCCCGGTCGAAGCGGGGCCGCTTTCCAGTTCCACGCTTTCGCGTTTCCCTTTCCGGCGAGTCCGACTCTATCAGATCCTTTCGGTCCTGATTCCCAGTCAGTGGGGCTTGTCTTCCCGGCCGTTGGGCCGTTCCGACGAGTGAGACTTTAGCGGAATCCTGGGCCTCGACGCTAATCGGGGTCACGTTCCTTCGAACGCGGATTCCTCATTTCGCAAATGCGCACAGAAAGTCGGGCGACAGATGTCGACGACCAGATGTGGTTACTGCGGAATGGCTGTCCGGGGACCGACCGGGGTCGGCGCTCACGTCGGACAACTCGGAGCACATTACGGTTGCGGGCGTGTCGTGTCAACCCCGAGCTGGGCCGGGTCCGGATGGAGGACCTCGCGGCAGCCGCGCGGGCTGGAGACGAGGGTGTCGGCATCGCGGTGGTCGCGACGGTCTCGGCCCGTGGGCCGTGCGTGTGAGCACGTGTGAGGCGGAGGCGGAGGTCGATGTCGGTTGCGGTGCCTGCTGATGTTCCGATGTCGTCGTCGCGAACCCACCGTCGTGTCGTTGCCCGGCGGTGGGTTCGCGGAGGTGGCGCGCGGTTCGGAGCTGATCGAGGCTGCGGGGCGGGGGAGGCCCTGTGCGGTCAGCCGTTGCCGGTGGCGAGTTCGCGGCTGCGGTCGCGGGCGGCTTCCAGGGCAGCGATGAGGGCGGCCCGTACACCGTGGTTCTCCAGCTCGCGGATGGCGCTGATGGTGGTGCCTGCCGGGCTGGTGACGGCTTCGCGGAGCTTGACGGGGTGTTCGCCGCTGTCCCGGAGCATCACGGCGGCCCCGATGGCGGCCTGGACGATCAGTTCGTGTGCCTGGGCCCGGGGCAGACCGAGCAGGATGCCCGCGTCGGTCATCGCCTCGACGAGGAAGTAGAAGTACGCGGGGCCCGAACCGGAGAGCGCGGTTGCCGCGTCCTGCTGTGACTCGGGGACGCGCAGGGTCTTGCCGACGCCGCCGAAGATCGCCTCGGCGGTGGCGAGGTGCTCGGTGGTGGCGTGGCTGCCCGCCGAGATGACGGACATGCCCTCGTCGACGAGGACGGGGGTGTTCGGCATGACGCGTACGACCGGGGTGTTCGCGGTGAGACGGCCCTCGATGAACGTGGTCGTGATGCCCGCGGCGGCGCTGATGACCAGGCGGTCGGCGGTGACGTGCCCGGCGAGCTCGTCGAGGAGCCGGCCCATGTCCTGGGGCTTGACCGCGAGGATGAGGACATCGGCGCGCTTGGCGGCCTCGGCGTTGGTGACGGAGTCGACTCCGTAGCGGCTGTGCAGTTCCTCGGCGCGTTCGGAGCGGCGGGTGGTGACCAGCAGGTTCGCCGGGCGCCAGCCTGCCCGGATCATGCCGCTGAGCAGGGCCTCGCCGATCTTGCCGGTGCCGAGGACGGCAACTGTCTGGGTCATGCGGTTCACCCTCCGGGCTGTGCTCGCTGTTCTCGGTGCGTCGTGCTGACGGGGCTCGGTGCGCGGGCCTGTGCTTGTGTCCGTCATCCTCGCACCGGGGGCGGTCAGGCGGTACGTCGGCGGAGTGTGGCCGCGCCGAGGGCGAGGACGAGCAGGGCGCAGCCCGCGACGACCAGGACGTCGCGGACGAAGTCGCCGGTGACGTCGGGGTGGTGAAGGACCTCGTTCATGCCGTCGACCGCGTACGACATGGGCAGGACGTTCGAGATCGCTTCGAGGGCGGGCGCCATCCGGTCGCGTGCGATGAACAGACCGCAGAGCAGGAGCTGCGGGAAGATCACCGCCGGCATGAACTGGACCGCCTGGAACTCCGATGCCGCGAAGGCCGAGACGAAGAGGCCCAGTGCCGTGCCGAGCAGGGCGTCGAGCAGGGCGACGAGGAGGAGCAGCCACGCGGAGCCGGTGACGTCCAGGCCGAGCACCCAGACCGAGAGCGCGGTGGCCAGGAGGGACTGGAGGATCGCCACGGCGCCGAAGGCCAGGGCGTAGCCGCCGATCAGTTCGCCCTTGCCGATCGGCATGGCGAGGAGACGTTCGAGTGTGCCCGAGGTGCGTTCGCGCAGGGTGGCGATCGAAGTCACCAGGAACATCGTGATCAGCGGGAAGATGCCGAGGAGCGATGCGCCGATGGCGTCAAAGGTGCGGGGGCTGCCGTCGAAGACGTACCGGAGCAGCGTGATCAGCACGACCGGGACCAGCAGGAGCAGCGCGACGGTGCGGGGGTCGTGGGTCAGCTGGCGCAGGACGCGGGCGGCGGTGGCCAGGGTGCGGGCGGGGCTCAGCGGTGGCGCGGCCGGGTGGGTGCGGGTGGGGGACGGGGGCTGCGGGGTCGGGGTCGTGCTCATCGGAGGGTCTCCTGACGGGTGGCGGCTTCGTCGACCAGGTGGAGGAATGCCTCTTCGACGGTGGCGGTGCGGGCGGCGGTGCGCAGGGCCTCGGGTGTGTCGTCGGCGAGGATCTCGCCCTCGCGCATGAGCAGCAGGCGGTGGCAGCGCTCGGCCTCGTCCATGACGTGGGAGGAGACGAGGAGTGTGGTGCCGCGGTCGGCGGCGAGGGCGTGGAAGAGGTTCCACAGGTCGCGGCGGAGTACCGGGTCCAGGCCCACGGTCGGTTCGTCGAGCACCAGGAGTTCGGGGGTGCCGAGCAGGGCCACGGCGAGGGAGACGCGGGTGCGCTGGCCGCCGGAGAGGGCGCCGGCCAGGGCGTCGGCGTGGCTGGTCAGGTCCACCTCGGTGATCGCGCGGGCGACCGCGGTACGGCGGGCGTCCCGGTGGCGGCGGCCCGGCTGGAGGATCGCCGCGAAGTAGTCGAGGTTCTGCCGGACGGTCAGGTCGGTGTAGACGGACGGAGCCTGGGTGACGTACCCGATGCGCGGGCGGAGGGTGGGGTGGCCCGCGGGGCTGCCGAGCACGTCGAGGGTGCCGGTGACCTTGGCCTGGGTGCCCACGATGGCACGCATCAGGGTGGACTTGCCGCAGCCGGAGGGGCCGAGCAGACCGGTGATCCTGCCGGGTTCGACGGTGAAGTCGAGGTCGCGGAGAACGGTGCGGTTGCCTCGTACGACGGCGAGGCCCCGGGCCGCGATGGCGGCACCCGAAGAATTCATCATGCGATGAATTTTTATCCTGGCGGCTCCTCTCGTCAAGACGCGGGGCAGCGGGGTCCTGGCCGCCGCTGTGGTGCAGGTGGGGCTGGGGTGCTGCGGCTCGGGCAGTGGTTCCGGGCCGTGCCCGTGGCCGTCGTGCAGGGGATGCTCGCCGGAATCGGCATCGTGTTGGTGGTGGGGCAGCTGTACGTGCTCGCCGACGCGGTGGCGCCCGGGGCCATGGGGCAGAAGCTCGGCGGGCTGCCGCGACTGGCGCTCGGCACGGGGTGACGGGGCAGCGCGGTCGCCGTCGGGACCGGGGCGCTCCTCGTGCTCATGCTCTGGCCGAGGAGTGGCCGCGGCGTACTGGGCGGCCGCACGGTCGAAGGAGAGCGCACGAGGTGGGGAGGGAGGGAGTGGCCGGGAGGTGGGGTCCTCGTGCGGCGTGGCCCTGGGCCCTGCCTTCGGTTTCTACTTGCGCTTGGGCCGCTTGCCCTTGGGGGTCTTGGCGGTCTTGCGGGCAGCCGGGTTCCCGGTACGGGACGAACGGCGCTTCGCGTAGCGGGCCAGGGCCGTCTCGTACTCCGTGCGGCGCAGTCGCTCGCCCGGCGCCTCCATGAACGTACGGAGGAAGTAGGCGATCAGCGAGCCGACGAAGCCGATCGTCTTCAGACCGCGCAGACTGGCCTCGCGCGCCGGATCGACCGGGCGGCGGCTGAACCCCTCCCATGTCTTGCGGAAGGCGATCGCGCTGCAGATGGCGAACATCGCCACGACCAGGATGCCGACGAGATTGCCGACATCGGCGATCTGCAGCCCCTGAAAGGCGAAGCGCAGGACGAAGCAGGCGGCGACCGCGGCGACGAGGGAGCCGACCGCCGCCCCCACCCGTCGCAGCCCGTAGCCCCCGTCGTGGTCGACCCAGGTCGTACCGAAGAAGAACAGGGGCTCGGGCTGCGGACCCGGGGTGCTGGAACCGGACGCGGTGCTGCCGGGTGTCGCGCCGGTACCGGGGTCTTCGCTGTTCTCGCTCACGAGGTCGATTATCCCCGGGCGGCCACGGCGTCGGTCGCGCCGGTCACCGACGCGGGAACCCGACCCGGTCTCGGCCCCGCCCGGGTCGTGGCCCCGGACGGGACGGGGGCGCGGTCAGTCGCAGCGCGGGGCGATGTAGCCGTCGCTGCCCGTGTGGACGTAGGCGTCCGACACGAACTGGCCGTTGGCGATGTTGTCCCAGATGTTCGAGGTGCCGTACGGGCCGGTGACCCGCTCCCCCGGCTTCTGGCAGTAGACCGCGACCTTCACTCCGTACGGCAGTGTCCTGACGATGCCGTACTGGGTGCCCGGTCCCGTGCGGACGTTGACGCGGTAGCCGGGTGCGATGGGGTACCGGCTGACGTCGTCGGTACCGGCGAGCGCGGCCGCGCCCTCGGCCGCCCCGGCTGCGTCGGTGGTGACGGTGTCGATCTGCTCTTCCATGGCCATGAGGCCCTCCCCCGTTGAGAGACGGTGTGTACGACGCGCAGGCTACAAGCCCCGGCGGTATCGCACGCACCATCGACTAGGCTCCGTGCGTCGCGCTTGCGGACGAACACACGGGGGTGGGCGATGCCGCCGCTGCGAGGTACCGGAGCGAATCCGGAAGCGGAGCATCCGGAATACGCCGGTCAGTACCGCCTTGAGGCATGTCTCGGCGCGGGCGGCATGGGCGTCGTGCATCTGGCCCGCTCCACCTCCGGACTGCAGCTCGCCGTCAAGGTGGTACATCGGCACTACTCCGCGGACCCCGAGTTCAGGGCTCGTTTCCGGCAGGAGGTCGGGGCGGCGAGGCGGGTCAGCGGGGCCTTCACCGCGCCGGTCGTCGACGCCGATCCGGATGCCGCGCGCCCGTGGATGGCCACGCTGTACGTGCCCGGTCCCACGCTCTCCGATCAGGTGAAACGGAACGGGCCGATGGCCCCCGCCGAGCTGCGCAGACTGACGGCGGGACTCGCCGAGGCGCTGCGCGACATCCACCGGGCCGGGGTGATCCACCGTGACCTCAAGCCGAGCAATGTGCTGCTCTCCGACTCCGGGCCCAAGGTCATCGACTTCGGGATCTCCCGGCCGTACGACAGCGACCTGCGCACCGAGACGGGCAAACTGATCGGCTCGCCGCCGTACATGGCACCCGAGCAGTTCCAGCGGCCGCGCGAGGTCGGGCCCGCCGCGGACGTGTTCGCGCTGGGAGCCGTGCTCGTCCACGCGGCGACCGGCCGGGGGCCCTTCGACTCCGACAGCCCGTACATCGTGGCCTACCAGGTGGTGCATGACGAAGCCGATCTGGCAGGGGTGCCGACGGATCTGGCTCCGCTCATCGGGCGGTGCCTGGCGAAGGACCCTGCGGAGCGGCCCACCCCGGACGAGATCATGGCGACGCTGAGCCCTCCTTCGTACGACGCCGCCGCGTTCATACCGTCGCAGCGGCGGCCCGGCTCGGTCGGAATCCAGGCCGAAGCCGACGTCGAAACCGAAGGCCCCGCGGTCGCGGCGCCGGGGGCCGGGGCGGAGGCGGACACGCACGTGGGCGGGGCCGGGCGGAGCAGGAAGGGCACCGCGACCGGCGGCGGCAAACGGCGGTGGCAACTGGCATCCGCCGCCACACTGCTCGTCGTGGGTGCCGGCGGGGTGTGGGCGGCCGGAGCCGTGGGCGGCTCCGGCGAGCCGGGGGAGTCGGGTGGCGCGAAGGTCTCGGCGACGTTCGCGCCGTGGCGTACACCGCTCGTGTCCTCGGCCGGCGCGACGCCGGTCTGTTCCTCGGCGAGGGGCACCGGCCAACAGACCGAGGAGGGGACGTCCGGCCGGACCGCGGCGTTGTACTGCGCCGCGGGTGGTGTCGGCGCCGCCCGGCTGGATCCCGCCGACGGCCGGGTGCTGTGGACCCGTCGCTCCGCCGGGGACGCTCCGACGTCCGGCGTGCTGTCGGTCTCCGGTGGCCTGGTGCACAAGGCCGTGCCGGGCGGGAAGCTCCGGGCGTACGACCCGGCCAAGGGCGAACAGGTCTGGGCCGCGGATCTCTCCCCGTACCTGGGCACGCCCTTCGCCGCGGGTGACACGCTGCTGCTGACGGCCGAGGACGGTACGACCGAGGCGCTCGACTCCGCCACCGGCGTGTCCCGCTGGCGGCATTCGCTCGCGGGGCACCAACGCCCGGACTTCGCGCTGTACGACGACGCGTCCGGGCTCGCCTACGCGTTCGAGCACTCGGCCTACGGGTCCACCACGCTGGTCACGGCCCTCGACACGGCTTCCGGGCACACGGCGTGGCAGCGACGGCTGGACGGAATGCTCACCCCGGTGGGAACCTCCGGCGGCGCACTCGTCCTGACATCCATGAACGGGGACACCCAGACCGTCGGGCTCGTCCGCTACGACCCGGAGGGCAGGCACGTCTCACGCGTGGCGCTGCCGTTCCGGATGAACGAACCGGAAGCCGTGGTGGGTGGGGACACCGCCTATCTGCTGGCCCACGGCGGAACCCTGGTCGCCGTCGACACGCGCCCGACCGGCGGGAAGGGCGACGGAAAGCGGGACGGCAAGGCCGTGCTCTGGCAACTGGAGACCGCGGCCGGGCGGACGTCGGCGCCCGTCCTCGCCCCCGGGAACCGGCTGTACTTCTCCGCGGCGGACGGGCGCCTGCTCGCCGTGGACACCGAGCGCGGGACGCTGCTGGGCCAGACGAGCCCCCGGCTCCGGGACGGGAAGCTCAGCTACGCCTCGGCGCTGCCCGCCCCCGTCGCCGTCGGCCGGACCGTCATCGGGACCGCGCCCGACGGGTCCGTGTTCGCCGTCGACGGCAAGGACCCGGCTCACTGGTGAGAGCGGGGCCCCGGCCTTCCGTGGCGTTCGCGGCTCGGTTCAGCCGAGCTTGGACACGTCCCGCACCGCGCCACGGTCCGCGCTCGTCGCCATCGCCGCGTACGCGCGCAGCGCCGCGCTGACCTTGCGGTCGCGGTTCTTCGGCGCGTACACACCGTTCAGCGCCGCGCGGCGGGCGGTCAGCTCGGCCTCGGGGACGAGGAGCTCGATCGAGCGGTTCGGGATGTCGATCCTGATCCGGTCGCCGTCCTCGACGAGCGCGATGGTGCCGCCCGAAGCGGCCTCCGGCGACGCGTGGCCGATGGACAGCCCCGACGTACCGCCGGAGAAGCGGCCGTCGGTCACCAGGGCGCAGCTCTTGCCGAGGCCGCGGCCCTTCAGGAAGGACGTGGGGTAGAGCATCTCCTGCATGCCGGGGCCGCCGCGCGGGCCCTCGTAACGGATGACCACGACGTCACCCTCCTTGATCTCCTTGCGGAGGATCTTGTCGACGGCCTCCTCCTGCGACTCGCAGACGACCGCGGGGCCCTCGAAGGTCCAGATCGACTCGTCGACGCCCGCCGTCTTCACGACACAGCCGTCCTCGGCGAGGTTCCCCTTGAGGACCGCGAGGCCGCCGTCCTTGGAGTACGCGTGCGCCACGTCGCGGATGCAGCCGCCGACCGCGTCCAGGTCGAGGGTCTCCCAGCGCTCGGACTGCGAGAAGGCGGTCGCGGAGCGGACGCATCCGGGAGCCGCGTGCCACAGTTCGACGGCCGCCGGGGACGGGGAGCCGCCTCGGACGTCCCAGTTCTTCAGCCACTCGGCGAGGGAGTCGGAGTGGACCGAATGCACGTCCTCGTCGAGCAGGCCGCCGCGGTGCAGCTCGCCCAGGATGGCGGGGATGCCGCCGGCCCGGTGCACGTCCTCCATGTAGTACGTGCCGCCGGGCGCCACATTGGGAGCGACCTTGGACAGGCAGGGGACGCGGCGCGAGACCTCGTTGATGTCGTCGAGGTCGTAGGAGAGCTCGGCCTCCTGCGCGGCGGCGAGCAGGTGCAGGATCGTGTTGGTCGAGCCGCCCATGGCGATGTCCAGCGCCATGGCGTTGTCGAACGCGGCACGGGTGCCGATGGAGCGGGGCAGGACCGTCGCGTCGTCCTGCTCGTAGTAGCGCCTGGTGATCTCGACGACCGTGCGGCCGGCGTCCTCGTACAGCGCCTTGCGGGCGGTGTGCGTGGCGAGGACCGAACCGTTGCCGGGCAGGGAGAGGCCGAGGACCTCGGTCAGGCAGTTCATCGAGTTGGCGGTGAACATGCCGGAACAGCTGCCGCAGGTGGGGCAGGCGTTCTCCTCGATACGGAGGATGTCCTCGTCCGAGACGTTCTCGTTGACGGCGTCACTGATCGCGTTGATCAGGTCGAGCTTGCGGACCGTGCCGTCGACGAGGGTGGCCCGGCCGGCCTCCATCGGGCCGCCGGAGACGAAGACTGTCGGGATGTTGAGGCGCATCGCGGCCATCAGCATGCCGGGGGTGATCTTGTCGCAGTTGGAGATGCAGATCAGCGCGTCCGCGCAGTGTGCCTCGACCATGTACTCGACGGAGTCGGCGATCAGATCGCGGGAGGGGAGGCTGTACAGCATCCCGGAGTGCCCCATCGCGATGCCGTCGTCGACGGCGATCGTGTTGAACTCGCGGGGGACGGCGCCCGCGGCCTTGATCGCGTCGGAGACGATCCGGCCGACGGGAGCCAGGTGGGTGTGGCCGGGGACGAACTCGGTGAAGGAGTTGGCGACCGCGATGATCGGCTTGCCGATGTCCTCGCTCGCTACGCCCGAGGCCCGCATAAGGGCGCGGGCGCCGGCCATGTTGCGGCCGTGGGTGACAGTGCGGGACCTCAGCTCGGGCATCGTCGCTCGCTCCTTCGACAGAAAAGACTGCCTCCGACCCTACGCCTCCGGCTCCAAGATCTGGACATCCTGTCCGCCATACGGGACAGGATGCTCGATGGATGGGCGGCGTACCGAGGCGGTACGGGGGCGCCGGGGCGCGGTTTCGCCGCAGGCCGCGGCGGCGGGATCAGGATTCCGTCAAGTAGCGCTGCAGCGTCGGCGCCACCATCTCGATGATCTGCTCGGGGGGTGCCGAAGCCAGTGGCTCCGCCCGGATCACATAGCGCAGCATCGCGATCCCGATCATGTGCGAGGCGGCCAGTTCCGCGCGGAAGGTCGCGTCCGGGACGTCCAGTGTCTGCGCGATGCGTTCCAGGAGGCGGCGCAGGACGAAGCCGCGGAGGACCTTCGCCGCCGCCTCGTGCGTCAGCGCGGACCGCATGACCGCCAGCAGCGGACCCCTCGACGCCGGGTTCTCCCACACGGCGATGAAATAGCGGGCCAGCCGCTCCCCCAGGCCCTCGGTGCCGCTGCCCAGGATGGCCGGGATCACGAGGCCCGGCTCGAAGGAGAGCTCGATGGCGGCCGCGAAGACCTCGTCCTTCGTACCGAAGTAGTGGTGGACGAGGGCGGAGTCGACGCCTGCCGCCTTGGCGATGCCCCGGATCGACGTCTTGTCGTAGCCGCGCTCCGCGAATTCGGTACGGGCGGCCTCCAGGATGCGGGTACGGGCATCGGGGCCGGTGGTGTCGGCCGCGCGGGAAGGGCGGCCTCGGCGCCTGGGGGCGGGGTTCGCGGGGCCGTCGGCGCCGGTGGGCCCGTCGGTCACGAGCGCGGGGTCTCGGCCGAGGCGGACGCCAGGTGGAGCCGGGTGAAGGCCAGTGCCTCCGCCAGGTCGGCCTCGCGTTCGGCAGTGGACATGGCGCGCCGGGTATTGACCTCGATGACGACATGGCCGCCGAAGCCGGTACGGGCCAGATGCTCCAGGAGTTCGGCGCAGGGCTGGTCGCCACGGCCGGGCACCAGGTGCTCGTCCTTGTTGGAGCCCTTGCCGTCGGCGAGATGGACATGGGCGAGCCGGCCGCCCATCCGGTCGACCATCGCCATGCCGTCGGTGCGGGCCGTCGCGGTGTGCGAGAGATCCACGGTGAAGTGGCGGTAGTCGTCGTTGGTGACGTCCCAGTCGGGGGCGTACGCGAGCATCTCGCGGTCCCGGTAGCGCCAGGGGTACATGTTCTCGACGGCGAACCGCACGTCCGTCTCGTCCGCCATGCGCCAGATCCCAGTGACGAAGTCGCGCGCGTAATTGCGCTGCCAACGGAACGGCGGGTGCACGACGACGGTCGTCGCCCCGAGCTTCTCCGCGGCGGCACGCGCTCGCTGGAGCTTCACCCACGGGTCGGTGGACCAGACGCGCTGCGTGACCAGGAGGCAGGGCGCGTGGACGGCGAGGATCGGTACCCCGTGGTAGTCCGAGAGCCGGCGCAGGGCCTGGATGTCCTGGCTGACGGGGTCGGTCCACACCATGACCTCGACACCGTCGTAACCGAGGCGCGCGGCGATCTCGAAGGCCGTCGACGTCGACTCCGGATAGACGGATGCCGTCGACAGGGCGACCTTCGCATCCGGGATGCGCACCACTGGTTCTGCCACTGGGACAGCGTACGGGCAGTGGTGCGCCTCGCCGAGGGACCCGGGCGGAAAGTGAGAAGGGCCATGGCGGACCCGGGCAGGCCCCGCGGCGCGCCCGGCAGGCCCCGCGGCGCTCAGCGCAGCGCGGCCTGCTCCGTGGGCAGGTGGTCCAGTCGGCGCAGGATGACGCCCTCGCGCAGCGCCCAGGGGCAGATCTCCAGCTCCTCGACCCCGAACAGATCCATGGCGCCTTCCGCGACCAGCGCCCCGGCCAGCAGCTGCGCGGCCCGCCCCTCGGAGACCCCGGGCAGGTCGCACCGCTGCTGAACGGTCATCGACGCCAGCTTCGGCACCCATTCCTCCAGCGACTTGCGGGTGAGGGCGCGCTGCACGTACAGACCGTCGGTGGTGCGCGCGGCGCCCGCGATCCTGGCGAGCTGTTTGAAGGTCTTGGAGGTGCCGACGACATGGTCCGGGCGCCCGAGGCGCGTGAACTCCCCGACGCTCCGGGCGATCCTGGCCCGTACATGGCGGCGCAGTGCCTTCACGTCGGCCGGGTCCGGCGGATCGCCCGGCAGCCATCCGGCGGTCAGCCGACCTGCCCCGAGCGGCAGCGACACCGCGGCATCCGGCTCCTCGTCCATGCCGTACGAGACCTCCAGCGAGCCGCCGCCGATGTCCAGGACCAGCAGCCGCCCCGCCGACCAGCCGAACCAGCGGCGGGCGGCGAGGAAGGTGAGCCGGGCCTCCTCCGCGCCGCTGAGGACGGCGAGGTCGACGCCCGTCTCCTCCCGTACCCGGGCCAGCACCTGGTCGGCGTTGCTCGCCTCCCGCACCGCGGACGTGGCGAACGGCAGAACGTCCTCGCACCCCTTGTCCTCGGCGGCCTGCAGCGCATCGGTGATCGTCGCCACGAGCCGGTCCACACCGTGGGGCCCGATCGCCGCGTCCTCGTCGAGGAGTTCGGCCAGGCGCAGTTCCGCCTTGTGCGAGTGCGCGGGCAGCGGGCGCGCACCGGGGTGCGCGTCCACCACCAGCAGATGCACTGTGTTCGAACCCACGTCGAGGACTCCGAGTCTCATACCCGGAACGCTACCGGGGCGGCGGACTTACTCTTGGCCCGTGCCAAAGACGAAAAAGGCGAAGCCGGGCAAAAACACGAAGAAGCAGAGAACGAAGCAGGAGATGCAGCAGCAGGAAGCGAACGGACCGAACCGGTCCGAGGACGAAACGGGTATCGATTTCGCACGCGCCTGGGTCGAGTTCCCCGACCCGGCGGACGACGAGCAGGTCTTCCGCTGCGACCTGACCTGGCTGACGTCCAGGTGGACCTGCATCTTCGGCAGTGGCTGCCAGGGCATCCAGGCGGGCCGCGCGGACGACGGATGCTGCACCCTGGGCGCGCACTTCTCGGACAAGGACGACGAGAAGCGCGTGGCGGGCCATGTCGCACGGCTGACCCCTGACCTGTGGCAGTTCCACGACGTCGGCACCAGGACCGGCTGGGTCGAGGTCGACGACGACGGGGAACGCCAGACGCGGCGCTGGGAGGGTTCGTGCATCTTCCAGAACCGTCCCGGCTTCGCGGCGGGCGCGGGCTGCTCGCTGCACATCCTGGCGCTGCGGGAGGGCAAGGAACCCCTGGAGACCAAGCCGGACGTCTGCTGGCAGCTGCCGATCCGGCGTACGTACGACTGGATCGACCGACCCGACGACACCCGCGTGCTCCAGGTGTCGATCGGCGAGTACGACCGCAGGGGCTGGGGTCCGGGCGGTCACGATCTGCACTGGTGGTGCACGTCGGCGACCTCCGCGCACGGGGCCGGTGAGCCGGTGTACGTGTCGTACCGGCCGGAACTCACCGAGCTGATGGGCAAGGAGGCGTACGACCGGCTGGTCGAGCTGTGCGAGGAGCGCCTGTCCTCGCTGCTGCCGATGGCGCCGCACCCGGCGGATCCGGCGCAGCGGCCCGGGGCGTGACGACGACGGCTGGGACCGGGAGGCGTGGCGGCTGAGGCCGGGGCGTGACGGCTCGTGGCGGGCTGGGCACGCCGGGTGGACCGTTGTCGCCCCCCCGACGCCCCGCTTCAGCCCGCCGGGGTGGTCGTGCCCGTCCCGGGGTCCGTGGGGGGCGTCGGGTCCGGGGTCGGGGTCGGATCGGTCGGTGTCGGGTCCGTCGGTGTCGGCGTCGGTTCGCTCGGGCCGGGTGTCGGGTCGGTCGGCTGTGTGGGATGCGGCGAGGACGAGGGCGGAGCCGACGGGCCGGAGGGATCGGGCGTACCCGGGTGTCCCGGACCGTCGGGTGACGGTGCCGTCGCCCCGCGCCCCCGGATCACCACGACCGAATCCGAAGGGGCGAGGGCGATACGGGCACTCCACGGACCGGCGGGTTCCCGCGGATGGTCCACGAGGACGCGGACCGTGACGCTCTCGCCCGCGGCGAGCGTCCCCGAGGAACTGCTCAGACGCAGCCAGGACACGTCCGCACGGACCGACCAGGCGACGGGGGCACCGCCCGAGGCGGTCAGGCGGATCAGAGTCGTGCCGCCGGACGAGCGGGCCTCGACGGTGAGCCCGCCGATGCCCCGCGCCGAACCCGAGCTGATCACCTCGGCCGAGACGTCCGGGGTGCGGCCGTCCCTGAAGCGGGCACCCGGCTGGGGACGGGCGTTGCCGGCGTTCTCGTAGTGGCCGTCCGGAGTGCCGTCGTCGTGGCGGACGTCCGTCTCGGTCGCGGTGACCGAGGAGCCCTCATGGCCCTCGCCGGTCTGCGGTGCGCCGCGGTAGGCGGTCCACAACGCGATCACCGGGGCGGCCACGACCGTCGCCACCACCGTCGTCGTCACGACCCTGGCCCGCATCCGGTCCCGGCGCGCGGCGTGGTCCTTCGGGTCCAGCGGGAAGCCCGCCCGGTCGAAGCGCGGGCCGCCGGACCGGCTCCGCTGGGCGTGGACCATCGCGACATAGGCGGAGGGCCGCGGTGCCTCGACGACCGGCAGCACGGCGGCCGGGGTGAGCGGCCCTCCCGGCCAGGGGCCCTCGGCGCCGGCCCGTTCGGCGGCCCGGCGGCAGCGGGGGCAGTCGTCGACATGGCGGACGAGTTCACGGCGCAGGGTGGCGGAGAGCAGGACGCGGTGGTCGCCGGTGAGCCGGGCGACGGTGGGACAGTTGCCGGACTCGACGACGGCGAGGGCGGCGCGGGTCCGTTCCACCTCACAGGCCGCGGCGGCCAGGAGGTCCCGGGCGGTCGCCGGTTCCAGGCCGAGGACGGAGGCGACAGCACGCGGGGCGAGGCGGTGGCGCACGGCGAGTTCGAGCGCTTCGCGCTGTTCGGGGGTGGTACCCGCGGCCTCGGGCCAGGCCAGCTGGGCGAGTTCGCGGCGGTGCGCCTCGGCGGCGGCCTCGGATTCGGGGGTATGGGTCTTGCCCACCGAATTGCCGACCGAGGTGAAGGCGGCGGGGGCCTTCGCAAGAGCGGCGGGGGGCGTACAGCGTCCCGCGCGCGCCCCCTGGGTGCCCGTCCCGCCCGGCTGTTTGCCCGGAGGCCCGCCCACCCGCTTCGGTTCGCGCTTCGCCTCCGGCTTGACCGGCTGCCTTCCCGACAGCTTCCCGGCCTTGTGGCGGTGCGCCTGGCGGCCCTGTTTCCGCTCGGCGAGTTTGCGCAGACACATCCACCTGGCCAGCGCGTACAGCCAGGATTTACGTTCCTCCTCGCCCGCTGGGCACCGGCCGCCCTGCCGTTCCGCGATCGCGAGCACCCCGCCGAGCGCCTCGGTGGCGGCGTCGTGGTCGCAGAGCACGGACAGGCAGTAGGTGAACAGACCGTCGAGATGCGGCTCGTAACGTGCGGGAGGCCGCCGCGGCGAAGGCTGCGCCGCGGGGTGGGGCGCACGGCGCTGCGCCCGGTGTGCGCCGGTGGTGTGCGTAGGGGGCTCCAGCCTGCTGCTCATCACCTGGCGACCGTAGGCAGCACAGAGCATGCTTTTAGCGCCTCTTCAGCACATTTAATCCTTACGGGTGAACGTATCGCTCAAAAGGGGACAGGAATTCATGGCTCAAGAGGCCGAAACCGGGAACCCGAGGGGCCGAAATCAGACATTCCGGCGGAAGTGCTGGGGTAGTCGACGGGCATGCGCCCGCGCCGGGTGGCGCCCCGGACCGCGCCCGGCGGCACTGTCCGACCCCACCTATACGGTTGCGCCATGGCTGCCCGTACGAAACCCGCGAAGGACCGGCCGTCCTACCGCTGCACCGAGTGCGGCTGGACGACCGCCAAGTGGCTCGGCCGCTGCCCCGAATGCCAGGCATGGGGGACGGTCGAGGAGTTCGGCGGCGCCCCCGCCGTGCGGACCACCGCGGCCGGCCGGGTCAGCACGGCCGCGCTCCCCATCGGCCAGGTCGACAGCCGACAGGCCACCGCCCGGTCGACCGGCGTGGGCGAGCTGGACCGGGTGCTCGGCGGCGGTCTCGTCCCCGGGGCCGTCGTGCTGCTCGCGGGCGAGCCGGGCGTCGGGAAGTCGACGCTGCTGCTCGACGTGGCCGCGAAGGCGGCGAGCGACGACCACCGCACCCTCTATGTCACCGCCGAGGAGTCCGCGAGCCAGGTGCGCCTGCGCGCCGACCGGATCCGGGCGATCAACGACCACCTGTACCTCGCCGCCGAGACCGACCTCTCCGCGGTCCTCGGCCATCTGGACGCCGTCAAGCCGTCGCTCCTCATCCTCGACTCCGTACAGACCGTCGCCTCGCCCGAGATCGACGGGGCGCCGGGCGGCATGGCGCAGGTCCGGGAGGTCGCCGGTGCGCTCATCCGGGCCTCCAAGGAGCGCGGGATGTCGACGCTCCTGGTCGGCCATGTCACCAAGGACGGGGCGATCGCGGGGCCGCGGCTGCTGGAGCACCTCGTCGACGTGGTGCTGTCCTTCGAGGGCGACCGCCATGCCCGGCTGCGCCTCGTGCGGGGTGTCAAGAACAGATACGGCGCGACCGACGAGGTCGGCTGCTTCGAGCTGCACGACGAGGGCATCACCGGCCTCGCCGACCCGTCGGGCCTCTTCCTCACCCGGCGCGACGAGCCCGTCCCCGGCACCTGTCTGACCGTCACCCTGGAGGGCAAGCGCCCGCTCGTCGCGGAGGTCCAGGCGCTGACGGTCGATTCACAGATTCCGTCACCCCGGCGCACCACCTCCGGCCTGGAGACGTCCCGGGTGTCGATGATGCTGGCCGTTCTGGAGCAGCGCGGCCGGATCAGCTCGCTCGGCAAGCGGGACATCTACAGCGCGACGGTCGGCGGTGTGAAGCTCTCCGAGCCCGCCGCGGACCTCGCCGTCGCCCTGGCCCTGGCCAGCGCGGCCAGCGACACCCCGCTCCCCAAGAACCTGGTGGCGATCGGCGAAGTGGGCCTCGCGGGCGAGGTCAGAAGGGTCACAGGGGTCCAGCGCAGGCTGGCCGAGGCGCACCGTCTGGGCTTCACGCACGCGCTGGTCCCGACCGATCCCGGAAAGGTCCCGGCCGGTATGAAGGTCACAGAAGTCGCCAACATGGGTGATGCACTGAGAGTGCTCCCGCGCCGGTCTCGCGCACAGGCCCCACAGGAGGAGAACGCGCGCCGGTAGACTTTGCCCTGGTCTCGCCCGTCCGTACGAACGGCATGAGGGACGCAACGGCACCACAAACCTGTGACCGGAGGAGTGCAGTGGCAGCCAGCGACCGGGCAACATCGCCCGGAAAGTCCGGCCAAGGCACCGGTAACGAGGCGCTGATGCGCGCCTCGTTGTCCGCCGTCGCGCCCGGAATGGCCCTGCGGGACGGCCTGGAGCGCATCCTCCGCGGCAACACCGGCGGGCTGGTCGTCCTGGGCATGGACAGAACGGTCGAGTCGATGTGCACCGGCGGATTCGTACTGGACGTGGAGTTCACCGCGACGCGCCTGCGCGAGCTGGCCAAGCTCGACGGGGCGCTGATCCTCGACAAGGACATGACCAAGATCCTGCGTGCCGGTGTGCAGCTGGTCCCGGACGCCTCCATCCCCACCGAGGAGACCGGCACCCGTCACCGCACGGCGGACCGGGTCTCCAAGCAGTGCAACTTCCCGGTCGTCTCGGTCTCGCAGTCGATGCGTCTCATCGCGCTGTACGTGAACGGCGAGCGCCGGGTCCTGGAGGAGTCCGCCGCGATCCTCTCCCGCGCCAACCAGGCACTCGCCACCCTGGAGCGCTACAAGCTCCGGCTCGACGAGGTCGCGGGCACGCTCTCGGCGCTGGAGATCGAGGACCTGGTGACGGTCCGGGACGTGACGTCCGTCGCGCAGCGGCTGGAGATGGTCCGCCGGATCGCGACCGAGATCGCCGAGTACGTGGTGGAGCTGGGCACCGACGGCCGGCTTCTCTCGCTCCAGCTCGACGAGTTGATCGCCGGTGTCGAGCCGGAGCGTGAGCTGGTCGTGCGCGACTACGTGCCGGAGCCGACCGCCAAGCGGTCCCGCACGGTCGCCGAGGCCCTCACCGAACTCGACGCGCTCTCCCACACCGAACTGCTCGAACTCCCGGTCGTCGCACGGGCGCTGGGGTACAGCGGCTCGCCGGAGACGCTGGATTCGGCGGTCTCGCCGCGCGGCTTCCGGCTGCTGGCGAAGGTACCGCGGCTGCCCGGAGCGATCATCGACCGGCTGGTGGAGCACTTCGGCGGTCTGCAGAAGCTGCTCGCCGCCAGCGTGGACGACCTCCAGACGGTCGACGGGGTCGGCGAGGCGCGGGCGCGGAGCGTGCGCGAGGGGCTGTCGCGGCTGGCCGAGTCGTCGATCCTTGAGCGGTACGTGTAGCAGTACGCGCGGTCCTGCACACAGAAGGCGGCGCCGGGGCCCGGGACCCGAAGTGCTTTCCGGAGCCGGCCGACCTCGGGCGCCCAGCCCTTCTTCGAGCCCCTCCGCCCGCCTTTTCCCCGGCCTTCTCCCGGCCCTTGCCCGCGTCCTTCGCTCAGTCCTTCTCAAGGCGGAACGAGGCGCGCTGCAACGGCTCGCCCGGCGCCTTCGCCTCGACCAGATACGTACCGGGCGCCGCGGTCCCCGCGGGCGGCGTCGCGCACTGCGGAGCGCTCTTCTTGCGGTCCCACTCCACGGTGTGGACGACGGTCGTGCCCGCCGGGACCTTCAGCAGCAGGCTGCCGCCGTTGCGCGGGCAGTCCTTGGAGGACCACACCTGCTTGTCGTCGCCACCGGCCTCGGTGATGGTGAGCACCGCGCTCCTCGGCCCGAGGTCGGCCTTGCAGGTGGTGGACGAGGTGTTCCTGGCCATCAACCGGAACTTCGGCTTCTCGTCGGGGCCGTAGCTGAGTTCGGTGCTCAGGCTCAACTGCAGTGTGGCGGGGGCGCAGTCGGGGAGCGAAGAACCGGCCGGGACCTGCTCACCGGTCACTGCACCGCTGCCGCCCGCGGCCCCGGCGCCGGTGCCCGATCCGCCGACGGTGCCCGTACCGCCGTCGCCGGTGCCTGATCCGCCATCGGAGCCCGCGCCCGTACCGCCGGCGCCTCCGCCGTCGGTGTCGCCCGACTCGTCGCGTCCGCCCGGCTGTTGGGTGATGGCCGTACCCGGCTGGGAGGGGCCGGGAGTGATCTCGTGCGCGGGACCCTTGCCGCCGGGCCGGGAGTCGTCCGTGTTCTTCTTGCCGTCGCTGCCGGAAGTGACGGCCCATACGATCAGCAGCGCGAGCAGCGCAACCAGCGTCGCCGCTACGGCCCTCCGTCGCCAGTAGATGGTGGAGGGAAGCGGCCCGATCGGATTACGCAAAGATCCCACGGCGCAAACTCTACGAGAGATCGGCGCCGACTCCCGCCCCACCCGCCGCCCGGCGCCGAAGTTTTGCGGATCATCATCCCGGACCGTCCCGTTCCGCCCGGAATTCCGGTCGGGTCGGGCCCCCGGAATCGCCCCGTCCGACCACTCCGTTTCGTTGACTAGCCTCTGTCACATGGATAGTTCAGTTACTGCCCCGCTCTACCGGGACATCACCGACTTCGCTCATGACATGCCGTCATGGGTGCAACACCTGGCCGAGATATGGACGGAACTCGGCCTTCTGGTCTTCGGCGTCCTGTTCATCACCGGGTGGTGGCGCGCCCGCCGGGCGGACGAGGGCGCCCTGGCCCTGGCGGTGCTCGCGCCCCTCGCGACGGCCTTCGCCTATGTGGGCAGCGAGGTGTTCAAGTCGTTGGTGAACGAGGAGCGCCCGTGCAGGGCGGTCGCCGGGGCGGCGGCGTCACTGGTGCCGTGTCCGTCGGTGGGCGACTGGTCGTTCCCCAGCAACCACTCCGCGATCGCCGGCGCGGCGGCCGTGGCCCTGGCGATCGCCCGGCCCCGGCTGGCCTGGCTCACCGTGCCGCTGGCCCTGCTGATGGCCTTCTCCCGGGTCTTCGTCGGTGTCCACTATCCGCATGACGTGGCGGTCGGTCTGCTGCTGGGTGCGGCGTTGGCGGCCGTCGTGGTCGCGGTGCTGCGGCGCCCGGCACGGTCGCTCGCCGTCACGGTACGCAGCAGCGGGGCCCCGGTGGCGGCCCTGGTCTCGGGGCCGGGTACGGGGACGGCACCGGTCACGGGCCGGTCCCGGAGGCGGCGCAAACGGCACTGACGGCCCGGAGGGAGTCCCCTTGGGCCGGTTGCCGGACACCAAGGGGACAAGACGGGTGGCATTATCACCCCAAGGGCCCTCACGAGGCGCGACACCACCGTGCACGGAGCCGTTGTCCGCCCTTCCGTGCCAGGATCGTCGGTGCGATGACTGCCATGACTGCGACACAGACGCCCCCCGCCTCCCTCCACGCTCCCGTCATCGGGTGGTTCGAACAGCACGCCCGCGATCTGCCCTGGCGCCGCCCCGAAGCGGGCGCCTGGGGTGTGATGGTGAGTGAGTTCATGCTGCAGCAGACCCCCGTCAGCCGGGTCCTCCCGGTGTACGAACAGTGGCTGGCCCGCTGGCCCCGCCCGGCCGACCTGGCCGCCGAGCCGCCCGGCGAGGCGGTCCGCGCCTGGGGCCGGCTCGGCTACCCGCGCCGAGCGCTGCGGCTGCACGGGGCCGCCCAGGCAATAACAGAACGGCACGGCGGCGACGTACCGAGCGAGCACGGTCAGCTGCTCGCGCTGCCCGGTATCGGTGAGTACACCGCGGCGGCCGTGGCCTCGTTCGCGTACGGACAGCGGCATGCCGTGCTCGACACGAACGTCCGCCGGGTGTTCGCCCGCGCCGCGACCGGCATCCAGTACCCGCCGAACGCGACCACCGCCGCCGAGCGCAAGCTCGCCCGCGCGCTGCTCCCCGAGGAGGAGGAGCGGGCCGCCCGCTGGGCCGCCGCGACGATGGAGCTCGGCGCCCTCGTCTGCACCGCCAAGAACGAGGACTGCACCCACTGCCCGATCGCCGAGCAGTGCGCCTGGCGGCTGGCCGGGAAGCCCGCGCACCAGGGGCCCCCGCGGCGCGGTCAGACGTACGCGGGCACGGACCGGCAGGTGCGCGGCCGGCTGCTCGCCGTATTGCGCGAGGCCATGACACCGGTGCCGCAGTCGGCACTGGACGCGGTGTGGGACGAACCGGTGCAGCGTGCCCGTGCGCTGGACGGACTGGTCGCGGACGGCCTGGTCGAACCGCTGGCCGGCGGCCAGTACCGGCTGCCGCTGAGCTGAGCCGCACGCTCCCTTCTCCTCCGCTGTTACACAACCGATGGACAGCCGTGCGTCGGCGTATGGCTGCTCCGCACAGCCCCGTGACAACAGCTCCGTAGCGTCGACGACGTCGGCCCGGCCCATCGGTGGCCGACAGCGGTTCGACGGGGTTCTACGGGGACGGAGGCGGTTGGAATGGCGCAGGGCGAGGTGCTCGAATTCGAGGAGTACGTACGCACTCGGCAGGAGGCACTGCTGCGCAGTGCACGCCGACTCGTACCCGACCCGGTGGACGCGCAGGACCTGCTGCAGACCGCCCTGGCCCGCACGTACGGCCGCTGGGACGGCATCGCCGACAAGTCCCTCGCCGACGCCTATCTGCGCCGCGTCATGATCAACACCCGTACCGAGTGGTGGCGGGCCCGCAAGCTGGACGAGGTCCCCACCGAACAGTTGCCCGACGCGAGCGTCGAGGACGGCACCGAGCAGCGCGCCGACCGCGCCCTGCTGATGGATGTGCTGGGCGTACTGGCTCCCAAGCAGCGCAGCGTCGTCGTGCTGCGACACTGGGAGCAGATGAGTACGGAAGAGACGGCTGCGGCCCTCGGCATGTCGGCCGGTACGGTGAAGAGCACGCTGCACCGTGCGCTGGCCCGGCTGCGCCAGGAGCTGGAGAATCGCGAAGCAGCGAGCAGGGAGGCCCGGCTCCGGGAGGAGCGGCGACCGACGGCGGCCGACCGTGCTCCGGTACGTGCGCGGGCAAGGGCGCAGGTCCGGGTGGAGCCGGGCAGGCGTGTGGACGAACGGGGGCGGGAGCGGTGCGCGGCCTGACAGCCAGCGATGACAGCGGCAGCGGCGACGAGGACGGCGACCGTGGCGGCAGCAGGAGTGACGGTGGCCGCCAGGCCGCCGTCAGGCGTGGCCGGGCCCTGACCGGCTGGGCGGCGAGCACCACGACCCTGGTCGCGCTCGCCGCCTTCGGGCTGTTCGTCGTCGGGTGCTCCAGCGGCGGCACCGGCACCCGGGACGAGGGCCCGGCGGGCACCCAGCCGGTCGCCCAGGTCACGCCGAGCGCCGCGCCGTCGACCACGGCGAAGCCGACGCCGCGGGTCGATCCCGTGGCGCTGCTCAAGCACGACCCCAAGGTCGGCGAGCGGGTCAGAACGGATCTGAAGCCCTGCAGCGGCTCCGAGTACCCGGTGGACACCTCGTACGGCACCTTGACCGGCGGACCCTCGGCCGATGTCGTGGTGAACGTGATGACCTGCGGCGATTCGGTGGGGGTCGGCACCTATGTGTACCGCCAGCGGGCCAACGGCACGTACGAGAACGTGTTCGCCGTCGAGCAGCCCGCGGTGTACGGCACCATCGACCGCGGTGAGCTGGTGGTGACGGCCCAGGTGTACGGGAAGAAGGACTCGGTCGCGTACCCCTCCGGCGAGGAAGTGATCACCTACCGCTGGGCGGACAACCGGTTCGACGAGCACGACCGGGTGCACAACGACTTCAACCGAGCCGTCGGTAACGGAGAGGCCGGTCTTCCGGAATCCGCGGAACCGGCGGGGAACTGAGAGCAGCCCGATGGCCGAGACCCACGTCCTGTTCGTCGAGGACGACGACGTCATCCGCGAGGCCACCCAGCTGGCGCTGGAGCGCGACGGTTTCGCGGTCACCGCGATGCCGGACGGCCTGTCGGGCCTCGCCGCGTTCCGGGCCGACCGTCCCGACATCGCCCTGCTCGATGTGATGGTGCCGGGGCTCGACGGGGTCAGCCTCTGCCGTCGCATCCGCGACGAGTCGACGGTCCCCGTGATCATGCTGTCGGCGCGGGCCGACTCGATCGATGTGGTTCTCGGCCTGGAGGCCGGTGCCGACGACTACGTCACCAAGCCCTTCGACGGGGCGGTCCTGGTCGCCCGGATCCGTGCCGTGCTGCGCCGCTTCGGTCATGCGTCGGGCGGGCAGCCGGGCAACGGGGAACGAGAGCCGCAGCCCCTCGGCGGCGTGCTGGTCTTCGGCGATCTGGAGGTCGACACCGAGGGCATGGAGGTCCACCGGGGCGGCGAGCAGGTGGCGCTGACGCCGACCGAGATGCGGCTGCTGCTGGAGTTCTCCGCCGCGCCCGGCACGGTGCTCTCCCGCGACAAGCTGCTGGAGCGGGTCTGGGACTACGGATGGGGCGGTGACACCCGGGTCGTGGACGTCCATGTGCAGCGGCTGCGCACCAAGATCGGCCAGGACCGGATCGAGACGGTCCGCGGCTTCGGCTACAAGCTCAGGCCATGAGGCGGCCGACGCTGCGGACGGGTGTCCGCTGGAAGATCAGCATCGCCATCGCGGCGGTGGGCGCGCTGACCGCGGTCGCGCTCAGCCTCGTCGTCCACAACGCCGCCCGGGTCTCGATGCTGGAGAACGCGCGCGAGGTCCAGCTGACGCGGCTGACGTACGCGCAGCTGCTGTACGAGGCGAAGAAGACGCAGAAGACCGACCCCCGGTTCGGCGCCAAGCTCAACGACCCGTTGATGCCGCGCAGCCTGCGCGCGGAGACCAGCAGGAACCGGCGCGCCACGCATGTCGAGGAGCTCAAGCAAGGGGGACCCGACGTGTGGGCGGCCGTCCCGGTCGGCAACGGCGACGTGCTCTCGCTGCACACCCGTTTCACCGGCCGCAGTGCCAGGGTCCTGGGGGATCTCGATCGGGCGCTGATCATCGGCTCGGTCTCGGTGGTGCTCGGCAGCTGTGCACTGGGCGTGCTGATCGGCGGGCAGCTGTCGCGCCGGCTGCGCAAGGCCGCCGCCGCCGCGGGCAAGGTCGCGCAGGGCAATACGGATGTACGGGTCAGGGAGGCCGTCGGCGGGGTCGTCCAGGACGAGACCGATGAGCTGGCCCGTGCGGTGGACGCGCTGACGGACGCGCTGAACGAACGGATCGAGGCGGAGCGCCGGGTCACCGCGGACATCGCGCACGAACTGCGCACCCCGGTGACCGGCCTGCTGACGGCGGCGGAGCTGCTGCCGCCGGGCCGCCCCACCGAGCTCGTACGGGACCGGGCGCAGGCGATGCGCACCCTGGTCGAGGACGTTCTGGAGGTGGCCCGGCTGGACAGCGCGTCGGAGCGGGCCGAGCTGCAGGAGATCGCGCTGGGTGAGTTCGTCAGTCGGCGCGTCGCGCTGCTGGACCCGGATGTACGGGTGCAGGTCGTCCACGAGTCCTGGGTCAGCACCGATCCGCGCCGACTGGAGCGGATCCTCGGCAATCTGCTGGGGAACGCCGCCAAGCACGGTGCCACACCGGTCGAGGTCACGGTCGAGGGCCGGGTGGTGCGGATCCGCGATCACGGTTCCGGGTTCCCCGCGGCGCTGCTGCGTGAGGGGCCGAGCCGGTTCCGTACCGGAAGCAGTGACCGGGCCGGGCACGGGCACGGTCTCGGGCTGACGATCGCGGCCGGTCAGGCGCGCGTCCTCGGGGCCCGGCTGACCTTCCGCAACGCGGCGCCGGAAGGGGCCGCGCAGGGCGCGGGCGGGGCGATCGCCGTGCTGTGGCTGCCCGAGCACGCACCCACGAACACCGGCAGCTTCCCGGTCCTGCGCCTGTCCGAACAGCGCACCGCGGACAGCGGTGACGGGAAGAGCGCGGAGTCCGGCAGCAGGCGGCCCGGCAGCTGAGCCGGATACGGAAGGAGGCTCCCGGGGCGCGCCCCGGGAGCCTCCTTCCGTATTTCGCCCGTACCACCGCGGAGGGGTCAGACCGCCTCGGGCTGCTTGACACCGGCGGCCGCGGCCGGCGCCGCGCCGCCGTCCGACGACGACGTCTCCGGGCCCGCTCCCCGCAGCGGCACCTCCTTGACGAACACCGACGCGATCAGCGCGATCACTCCGACCGAGGCACCCACCAGGAACGCGATGTGCGTGCCGGACGACACCGCGAACTGGTACGCCTCACGCACCGCGGCCGGCAGCTTCGCCAGGCTCGACGCGTCCAGCTGGGCGGACTTCGCCGTGGCCGCCCCGCCGCCGCGGGCGGCCATCTCGTCCTGCACCCGGCCGGTGAACAGGGCACCCATGATCGCGACTCCGAAGGAGCTGCCGAGCGTACGGAAGAGGGTGGTCGCGGAGGAGGCGACTCCCATGTCCTTCATCTCCACGCTGTTCTGCGCGACGAGCATCGTGATCTGCATCAGGAAACCCATGCCCGCGCCGAGCACCGCCATGTAGACGCCCGAGGTGAGCCGCGTGGTGCCGGTGTCCATCCGCGAGAGCAGGAACAGACCGGACACCATCAAGGCCGAGCCCAGGATCGGGAAGATCTTGTACTTGCCGGTGCTGGTGGTGACCCGTCCCGCGATCAGCGAGACGACCATCATCGCCAGCAGCATCGGCAGGAGCAGCAGACCCGAGTTGGTCGCCGACGCGCCCTGGACGGACTGCTGGTACAGCGGCAGGAAGAGCACCGCGCCGAACATCACGAAGCCCGACATGAAGCCGATGACGGACATCAGGGTGAAGTTGCGGTTGCGGAATATGTGGAGCGGAATAATCGGTTCTGCTGCCTGCGTCTCGACGAAGCAGAAGCCCGTGAGCGAGGCGGCGCCGATCGCGATGAGCGCCACGATCATGGCGGAGCCCCAGGCGTACTCCGAACCGCCCCAGGTGGTGACCAGCACGATCGCGGTGATGCCGACGGTCAGCAGTCCCGCACCGAGGTAGTCGATCTTCACCTCTGCGCGCTCCCGCTTCGGCAGGTGCAGCACGAGGGTGACCATGGCCAGGGCGACCGCACCCAGCGGCAGGTTGATGTAGAAGCTCCAGCGCCAGCCGAGGTGGTCGGTGATGGTGCCGCCGACCAGCGGTCCGCCGATCATCGCGATGGCCATGACGCCGGCCATCATCCCCTGGTACTTGCCGCGCTCGCGGGGCGGCACCAGGTCGCCGATGATCGCCATGACACCGACCATCAGGCCGCCCGCGCCGAGCCCCTGGACCGCCCGGAAACCGATCAGCTGGCCCATGTCCTGGGCCATGCCGCTCAGGACCGAGCCGATCAGGAAGAGCACGATGGACGTGAGGAACACACCCTTGCGCCCGTACATGTCGCCGAGCTTGCCCCAGATGGGGGTGGAGGCGGCGGTGGCCAGGGTGTACGCGGTGACGACCCAGGACAGATGCTCCAGGCCGCCGAGGTCACCGACGATGGTCGGCATGGCCGTGCCGACTATCAGGTTGTCCAGCATGGCGAGCAGCATCGTGATCATCAGGGCGAGCATCACCACCCGGACACTGCGCTGCTGCTTCTCGGGTTTCCCGGCCGACCGGTCACCCGCCCCTCCGTCCGTCGCCTTCTTCAGCTCCGCCATGGTCCCCACTCCCCTGATCCCCGGTGCACGCCGGGTTCTTACTTGCCGCCCGGCTAGTTGACTACACTGGGGAAAGTAGACCCGTAACTAGCCGGGCGTCAAGTAAGTTCGTTGAGGGAGAGCGCCATGGGCAGCACGCCGCAGGCACGCCGGGGTAACACGCGCCAGCGCATTCAGGACGTCGCCCTGGAGCTCTTCGCCGAACAGGGTTACGAGAAGACCTCGCTGCGGGAGATCTCCGAGCGGCTGGATGTCACCAAGGCCGCGCTGTACTACCACTTCAAGACCAAGGAAGACATCCTGGCCAGCATCTTCGAGGACCTCAACCGGCCGGTCGAGGAGCTGATCGAGTGGGGCCGGGACCGGCCCCACACCCTGGAGACGAAGAAAGAGATCCTGCGCCGCTACAGCGAGGCGCTGACCGCCGCGGCCCCGCTCTTCCGCTTCATGCAGGAGAACCAGGCGACCGTGCGGGACCTCAGCATCGGGAAGACCATCAAGGACCGCGTCATCGGCCTGGTCGACCTGATCAAGGAACCCGACGCCTCACTGGCCGACCAGGTGCGCTGCTTCACCGCGCTCTTCACGATCCACGCGGGCATGTTCGCTCTGAAGGACGCCGAAGGCGACCCCGAGGAGAAGCGCAGCGCCGTCCTCGAAGTCGCCTTCGAACTGGTCACCCGGGCGCACAGCCCGGGGTCCGCCGAGTAGCCGGACACGTCCGGTCAGGTCAGACCGTGACGCCCTGCTTGTACAGGAACGAGACCGGGTTGATAGCGGAACCGTAGTTCGGGGTGGTCCGTATCTCGAAGTGCAGGTGCGGGCCGCTGGAGTTGCCGGTGTTGCCGGAGAGCGCGATCTTCTGGCCCGTCTTCACGGTCTGGCCGATGCGCACATCGATCTTCGACAGATGCGCGTACTGCGAGTACGTGCCGTTGCCGTGGCGGATCACGACGGCGTTGCCGTACGCGGGGCCGTCGCCGCCGCCGTTCGGACCGGCCTTCACGACGGTGCCGCCGTGCGCGGCCTCGACCTTGGTACCGACCGGGACGGCGAAGTCCTGGCCGGAGTGCTTGTGGGCCCAGCGGGAGCCGTCGTTGCCGAAGCTCGCACTCAGTGCGTAGTGGCTCACAGGGATCCTCCAGGCGGCGGCCTTCTTCGCGGCCGCCTTCTCGGCCGCCGCACGCTCGGCCTTGGCCGCCTTGGCCGCCTTGCCCTGCGCGGCCGCCTGCGCGGCGACCGAGTCGGCCGCGCCATTGCTGATCAGGCTCGCCGTGTGGGGGGCGCCCGCCGTGCCGGCCGCGAACGCAGCACCGGCGCCGAGAACCATCGACGTCCCCAGGCCGGCTGCCACCACGGCGCCGCGGACACGGGACAGGGACGGGCGACGGGAGTGCTGGAACGAAACGCGCTTCGACATAAGCGGAGAACCTCCGGAGATGACTGGACCCGACGCTTTCGCCGGGCCGGCCATCCCTTGGTAACCCGCACCCCCATCGATACCCAAACACCCCATCTACGAACAAAAGCCGTATCCGGTGCCTCGGGAATACATCGGCGCCGCCTTCACGCGCCCCTCGTCCGGGCCCACCGAAACTCTCGTTCCGGGCAGGTTTAACCCCAGCTCCAAACCGGTCGAACCGGACTGAACCCGGCGATCCGGGCTTCTCTCGTTCCGGCGCCGAATGCCCCTCGACACGCAGGGCCGAAGGTCCCTGCCGGGTTCGCGGCGCTCGCCCCTATCACCCTTAGTAGGGGCGGAACGGACTGTGTGCCTTGTCACCGCCAAAGGGTCCTGGAGCCCTTCGATCGGGGCCGTCCGCCGCATGCCGACGGCGCGGCCGACGGCCGTCGCGCCGGCCCGGCCGATACCGCGGGCCATGGAGGGGACGGCGGCCCGTCGAGGAGCCGCAGGCCGTCGAGGAGCCGCAGGCCGTCGAGGAGCCGCGGCGTCCACCGACCGCAACCGACCGCACGACGAGGCCGGTGCCGCACGGAAAAGGGGCTGCCCCGGACCGTTTCTCAACGGTTCCGGGGCAGCCCTTCAGGCGCTCAGGCGCTCGGTGGCGTCCTTACACGTCCTTCGACATGTTCGGACCCGCACCGCCCGCCGCCTGCTCGATCGGGGGGACGTCGGGCAGAGCCGACTTCTCCTCGCCGCGGAAGGTGAACTTCTTCTCCTCACCCTCGCCCTCGGTGCCGACGACCACGATGTGACCGGGGCGCAGCTCGCCGAAGAGGATCTTCTCCGAGAGGATGTCCTCGATCTCGCGCTGGATCGTCCGGCGCAGCGGCCGGGCGCCCATCACGGGGTCGTAGCCCTTCTTGGCCAGGAGCGACTTGGCTTCCGAGCTCAGCTCGATGCCCATGTCGCGGTCCTTCAGGCGCTCGTCCACCTTGGCCAGCATGAGGTCGACGATCTGGATGATGTCTTCCTCGGTGAGCTGGTGGAAGACGACCGTGTCGTCGACACGGTTGAGGAACTCGGGGCGGAAGTGCTGCTTGAGCTCTTCGTTGACCTTGTTCTTCATCCGCTCGTAGCCGGTCTTGACGTCGCCCTGGGCGGCGAAGCCCAGGTTGAAGCCCTTGGAGATGTCCCGGGTCCCGAGGTTGGTCGTCATGATGATGACCGTGTTCTTGAAGTCCACGACCCGGCCCTGGGAGTCGGTCAGACGACCGTCTTCCAGAATCTGGAGCAGGGAATTGAAGATATCGGGGTGGGCCTTCTCGACCTCGTCGAAGAGGACGACGGAGAACGGCTTGCGGCGCACCTTCTCGGTGAGCTGGCCGCCCTCTTCGTAACCCACGTAACCGGGAGGAGAACCGAAGAGGCGGGAAACCGTGTGCTTCTCGCTGAACTCCGACATGTCGAGGGCGATCAGCGCGTCCTCGTCGCCGAAGAGGAATTCGGCGAGCGTCTTGGAGAGCTCCGTCTTACCGACACCGGACGGGCCGGCGAAGATGAACGAGCCACCGGGGCGCTTCGGGTCCTTCAGGCCGGCCCGCGTACGGCGGATCGCCTGCGAGAGGGCCTTGATGGCGTCCTTCTGGCCGATGACGCGCTTGTGGAGCTCGTCCTCCATGCGCAGCAGACGGGAGGACTCCTCCTCCGTCAGCTTGAAGACCGGGATGCCGGTCGCGGTGGCCAGGACCTCGGCGATCAGCTCGCCGTCGACCTCGGCCACGACGTCCATGTCGCCGGCCTTCCACTCCTTCTCGCGCTTGGTCTTCGCGGCGAGGAGCTGCTTCTCCTTGTCCCGCAGGGACGCGGCCTTCTCGAAGTCCTGCGAGTCGATCGCGGACTCCTTGTCGCGGCGGACACCCGCGATCTTCTCGTCGAACTCGCGGAGGTCCGGCGGCGCGGTCATCCGGCGGATGCGCATCCGGGAACCGGCCTCGTCGATCAGGTCGATCGCCTTGTCCGGCAGGAACCGGTCCGAGATGTACCGGTCCGCCAGCGTCGCGGCCTGGACCAGCGCCTCGTCCGTGATGGAGACGCGGTGGTGGGCCTCGTAACGGTCGCGCAGACCCTTGAGGATCTCGATGGTGTGCGGCAGCGACGGCTCCGCGACCTGGATGGGCTGGAAGCGGCGCTCAAGAGCGGCGTCCTTCTCCAGGTGCTTGCGGTACTCGTCGAGCGTCGTGGCACCGATGGTCTGCAGCTCGCCGCGGGCCAGCATCGGCTTGAGGATGCTGGCGGCGTCGATCGCGCCCTCGGCGGCGCCCGCACCCACCAGGGTGTGGAGCTCGTCGATGAACAGGATGATGTCGCCGCGGGTACGGATCTCCTTGAGGACCTTCTTCAGGCGCTCCTCGAAGTCACCGCGGTAGCGGGAGCCGGCGACCAGCGCACCGAGGTCGAGGGTGTAGAGGTGCTTGTCCTTGAGGGTCTCGGGCACCTCGCCCTTGACGATGGCCTGCGCCAGTCCTTCGACGACCGCCGTCTTGCCGACGCCGGGCTCGCCGATGAGAACCGGGTTGTTCTTGGTACGGCGGGACAGCACCTGCATGACCCGCTCGATCTCCTTCTCGCGCCCGATGACCGGGTCGAGCTTGGATTCGCGAGCGGCCTGGGTGAGATTCCGGCCGAACTGGTCGAGCACCAGGGACGTGGAAGGGGTGCCTTCCGCAGGGCCGCCCGCGGTTGCCGCCTCCTTGCCGCCGGAGTACCCGGAGAGCAGCTGGATGACCTGCTGCCGCACCCGGTTCAGGTCGGCGCCCAGCTTCACGAGGACCTGGGCCGCGACGCCCTCGCCCTCGCGGATCAGGCCGAGCAGGATGTGCTCGGTGCCGATGTAGTTGTGGCCGAGCTGAAGGGCCTCACGGAGCGACAGCTCCAGGACCTTCTTGGCCCGGGGCGTGAAGGGGATGTGCCCGGACGGGGCCTGCTGGCCCTGGCCGATGATCTCCTCCACCTGCTGGCGGACCGCCTCGAGCGAAATCCCGAGGCTCTCCAGGGCCTTAGCGGCGACACCCTCACCCTCGTGGATAAGGCCCAGGAGGATGTGCTCGGTGCCGATGTAGTTGTGGTTGAGCATCCGGGCTTCTTCCTGAGCCAGGACGACAACCCGCCGCGCGCGGTCGGTGAACCTCTCGAACATCGTTAATCGCTCCTCAGAGCGGTCAGGCAGTAAGGGGTCGGTCCCCTCCCTGTCCTTCCGCAGCTTAGTCCCGCAAGCGGGGACCGCTCATTCCAACTGCCGACACCGTCCTTGGCCTCCTGACCTCGAACGCCGACATCTGCTCCAACCCGATGGTGCGAGACGATGTTCCCGCAGGCCAGGCAGATACCCCTTTCGCCAGTACGCCGATGGCGAACGTGAGATGCCCGAGCCTGCGTGTCGCCCCTCCCCACTAGGGATGTCTTACCCGTAATTACAGACAGTCCATGCGGCGCGCGCCGGTTCCCTCCGCTACGGGCGAACATCTTTGCGCTCCCGAATACGTCTCTACACCCCCATCCGGGACACACTACGCACCCGCTCGCGGACCCTGCGTAACCCTGGGGGCGGCCCGGCCGTTCTTCCGGCATGGCCGTCACCGTCCCGCCTCCCCTGCCGTCGCTCGCCGACACGCGGAACGCTCACGCCGGTCACGCACAGTGGGCGCGGTGGTATGAGCACGAACTCGGCTGGCCCACAGAGGGCACCGCACCGGTGCGACTGCTGACCGGGCTGCGGTTCGACGTCCTCGAAGTGCCCGCGGTCGCCGGCCATGCGGCACTGCGGCGGGTGGGCCGCACCGGACCGGTGGCGCTCTCCGGCGGACGGATGAGCCTGCTGGTGGCGGCAGGAAGCGCCGACGAACTGCCCGGACTGCTCGACTGGCTGGAGTGGGGCGGCGTCGCCCTCTCGCTGACCGCCATCGGCACGGGCGGCCGGATCACTGCGCCGGCACCGCCCGGACGGGCGGCCGGCCGACCGGGGGCCGCCGTATGGCTGCGACCCCCCGGGCTGCGGCACGAGGGAGAGCCGGAACTCCCGGCCCTCGTCGGCCTCGGGAGCAGGGGTGGGGATGCTCCCGATCTCGTACGGCTCGTGGACTCGGTGGCCACGGAATGCCACCGGGCCCGGTTGATGCGCGCCCGAACGGGGCGGTCGACCGAAGGGTCGACAGCTCAGCCGTTGGCCTTCTCGTAAGCCTCGCGGATCTCCGCGGGAACACGGCCGCGGTCATTCACATTGTGGCCGTTCTCGCGGGCCCACTTACGGATCTCCGCGGTGTCCTTGTTGCCGCCGGTGACGGCGCGGCCCTTGCCACGACCGGCCGCCGCGCGACCGCCCGTACGCCGACCGCCCTTGGTGTACGGCTCAAGAAGACCACGGAGCTTGTCCGCGTTGCTCGTGGTGAGGTCGATCTCGTATGTCTTGCCGTCCAGAGCGAACGTGACCGTCTCGTCCGCCTCGCCACCGTCGAGGTCGTCGACAAGAAGGACCTGAACCTTCTGTGCCACCGGATTTCCTTTCATCGAAAATGCAGTACGCGGAAAGGAAACCGCTTTTCCCCGGAAAACACAAACCCCCGGGAGAGGTTCAGGATCGCAAGAAGACGGGAAACATGCGCGATTCGGACATAGGGCGACGGCTTCTTGTGACGGTCACAGGTGCAGAAGCATCCGGCTGTTGCCCAAGGTGTTCGGCTTCACTCGTTCGAGACCCAGGAACTCTGCTACACCTTCGTCATAGGAACGCAACAGCTCACTGTAGACATCTCCATCGACCGGCGTCTCTCCGATCTCCACGAAGCCGTGCTTCGCGAAGAAGTCGACTTCGAAGGTGAGACAGAAAACCCGCCGTACGCCCAGCCAACGGGCGGTCTGCAACAACTTGTCCAGTACTTGATGCCCGACTCCGGCGCCCCTGATGCCGTGGTCGACAGCGAGAGTGCGCACTTCAGCGAGGTCTTCCCACATCACGTGCAGTGCACCGCAGCCGATGACCCGGCCGTCCTCGTCGCGTTCCGCGATCCAGAACTCCTGGATGTCCTCGTAAAGCGTCACCGTTGCTTTGTCGAGCAGGATGCCTTCACGTACGTACCCGTCGAGGAGACGGCGGACCGATGGGACATCGCTGGTCCTGGCACGGCGGACAGTGATGGCCATGTTTATAACCGACGGTTCGGTACGGAAATCGGTATGCGGAAGCTCTGAGGACATGCCCCCGACGCTATCGCCCGGTCTCCGGGCCCGCGTCATCGGCCGGATCTTCGGCCGCTTCTCCGGCGGCTTCTCCGGCGGCTTCTCCGGCGGCTTCATCAGCCGGTTCATCCCCGGGTTCATCACCCGGTTCGCCCACCGCACCGTCGACCGCTTCTTCGGCCGGGTGTCCGGAAGCCCCGGGCAGTCCGGGGCGGACGATCCGCATGGCGTCCGCGAGGGCCTCCCGCTGCTCGGCGGACATCATGCCGAAGAACGCGACAAGAGCGGCGGCCGGGTTGTCGCTCCGCGACCAGGCTTCGTTCATCAGTGCGGCCGAGTAGGCGGCGCGGGTGGAGACCGCCGTATATCGATATGCGCGGCCGTCGACTTCCCTGCGTACCCAGCCCTTCTGATGGAGATTGTCCATTACCGTCATGACGGTGGTGTAGGCGATGGAGCGTTCCTGCTGAAGGTCCTCAAGGACTTCCCGCACAGTGACCGGGCGGTTCCATTGCCAGACCCGTGTCATCACTGCGTCTTCCAGTTCTCCCAATTGGCGGGGCACAATGTCACTTTAGTGCCAGATGCCTGGAATGCCTGGTTATTTGCGCAGCAAAAAGGCGCACGGCTCCTGAGGAGCCGTGCACCCTTCGGGTACCGCGAGGTGCGGGGTGTCAGACGCCGTCGGTGCGCGGGGCCTGCTGGACGGACTCGGCGCGGCCGACCGCCAGGTCCACGGCCGCGTCCTCCTTGGCCTTGTTGGGACCGCCCTGGCTCTTGACGATCGTCACGACGAGGCCGATGAAGAAGGCGGCCATCACCACGGGGGGCACGAGCGCGGATACATAGTCCATGACGTCCAGAGTAGCGAGGCCGGTACGGACTTCCGCGCGCCCCCTCCGCGTCGAGGTGCCGTAGCTGTCGTCGTGCGCCCGCCAGGGGTTACGGGACGACCCTCAGCCCGCGGCCCACTGCTGCCGCGGCGGGACGGGCTTGCGGGGCGGGACGGGCTTGCGGGGCGGGAAGACCTCGGAAGGCTTGGGCGCCGGGCGCTCGGACGGCGGGACCGGCCGGGGCGGGGCCGCCGGGGTCTTGGGCCGTTCGGGTTCGGCGTCGGCCGCCCGGCCGCCGGGCAGGGCCAGCAGACGACTGCGGGGCGCCGGGGCCGCCGCCGGCGCGGCACGTCCGGCCAGTCGGGCCCGTACCGAGCGCTCCGCGAGCATCTGACAGCGCTCCAGGAGCGCCGCGGCCACCGGTCTGTGACGCAGGGCGCGCAGCGCGGCCATGTCGTCGGGACGAGGGTCGTATCCGCCCGCCAGTGCGTCCTGGAGCAGCTCCAGATAGCCGCTGACGGAGCCGGGGAGGGCGTTGCGGTAGCGGACGAGGTCGGCGAGGAGGAACGTGCGCAGCCGTCCCGCCTCGCCGACCGCCTCGTCCACGGCGCCCGCCAGCCGCAGGCAGTCCTGGACGTCCTCGTCGGGCAGGGGCTTGGGGTGAAGGGCGATGGCGAGGGCACGTCGGAGCACCCGCAGCTCGTCCGCGCTGAACGCCATACCGCCGCGTGATCCGTAAGGCGTGGGCATGACGCGACAATACGTGCTAAATGGACAAAATCCTCTTAGCTGGCCGTCGGCGGCGCGGCGTCGGCCCCGCCCCGCCCGACCGTTCCCGCAGGTACGACCCGCATCCGCTACATCCGGGACACATTCCGCTCGTACACCAGGCGCAGCCCGATGAGAGTGAGCCAGGGCTCGTGCTCGTCGATGACGGAGGACTCGCCCAACACCATCGGCGCAAGGCCGCCCGTCGCGATGACGGTGACGTCGTCGGGGTCGGCCGCCAGCTCCTTCTTCATCCGCGCGACGACACCGTCGACCTGGCCGGCGAAGCCGTAGATGATGCCCGACTGCATCGCCTCGACCGTGTTCTTGCCGATCACGCTGCGTGGCCGGGCCAGTTCGATCTTGCGGAGCTGGGCGCCCTTGACACCCAGCGCCTCGACCGAGATCTCGATGCCGGGGGCGATCACACCGCCGGTGTACTCGCCCCGGGCGGAGACCGCGTCGAAGGTCGTGGCCGTACCGAAGTCGACGACGATCGCCGGACCGCCGTACAGGTCGACGGCGGCGACCGCGTTGATGATGCGGTCCGCGCCGACCTCCTTCGGGTTGTCCATCAGAATCGGCACCCCGGTCTTGATGCCGGGCTCGACGAGGACCGCGGGGACGTCGCCGTAGTAGCGGCGGGTCACCTCACGCAGCTCGTGCAGGACGGCCGGGACCGTGGAGCAGATCGCGATGCCCTCGATGCCGTCGCCCAGCTCCTCGCCGAGCAGCGGATGCATGCCCATCAGCCCCTGGAGCAGTACCGCGAGTTCGTCCGCGGTGCGGCGGGCGTCGGTGGAGATGCGCCAGTGCTCGACGATCTCCTCACCGTCGAACAGGCCGAGCACGGTGTGGGTGTTGCCGACGTCGATGGTGAGCAGCATCAGACGTCGGCCTCGTCGGTGTCGCGGAAGTCCAGGCCGATGTCGAGGATCGGCGAGGAGTGGGTGAGCGCGCCGACGGCCAGGTAGTCGACGCCCGCCTCCGCGTAGGCGCGCGCGGTGTCGAGGGAGAGCCGGCCGGAGGACTCCAGGACCGCGCGGCCGCCGACCAGGGCGACCGCCTCGGCCGTCTGCAGCGGGGTGAAGTTGTCCAGCAGGATCAGATCGGCGCCCGCGTCGATGACCTCACGGACCTGCTGCAGCGTGTCGACCTCGACCTCGATCGGTACGTCCGGGAACTCGTCCCGTACCCGCTTGAAGGCCTCGGCCACACCACCCGCCGCGACCACGTGGTTGTCCTTGACCAGCGCCGCGTCCGACAGCGACATGCGGTGGTTGACGCCGCCGCCGCAGCGCACCGCGTACTTCTCCAGGGCGCGCAGGCCCGGCGTGGTCTTGCGGGTGTCGCGGACCTCGGCCTTCGTGCCTTCGAGCACATCGGCCCAGGCGCGGGTGGCGGTCGCGATGCCGGAGAGCCTGCAGAGCAGGTTGAGCGCGCTGCGCTCGCCGGTGAGCAGGTCGCGGGTGCGGGTGGTGACGGTCAGCAGCTTCTGGCCGGGGACGACGCGGTCGCCGTCCTCGACATGGCGCTCGACCGCGAACTCGTCCGTGCAGACGATGGAAAGGACGGCCTCGGCGATGCGCAGACCCGCCACCACGCCCGCCTCCCGGGCGGTGAAGTCGCCGGTGGCCACCGCGTTCTCGGAGACGGTCGCGACGGTGGTGACGTCGACACCGCCGTCGAGGTCCTCCTCGATGGCCACATGCGCGACGTCCTCGACCTGGACCGGGTCCAGGCCGGCGTCGGCGAGGAGCTGGGCGAGGTCGGGGTCGAGGCCGCACTCCAGCGGGTCGAGCTCGTAGAGCTCGTCCCCGCCGCAGCCGCAGCCGTCCCCGCAGCCGCCCGCGGACGGTGCGGGCGCGCCGATCTGGATCAGCGGTACGTCCACGGGTGTCGGGCGCGGATTCTCTTCGGGCGTGCTCACGGTTACGGCTCCTCGGTGACGTCGGCGGGGTGGGTCGGGGGTGCTGCTGCGCAGTCTGGTGCCTGCTCGGGGCGTACGGGCCCGAATGCCTCGGTCTCCGTCCGACGGAGGACCGGTTGACGCTCCGGGGTGAGCCGGACGACGAGGTGACGGCGCCAGTTCTCGTCGTCGCGCTCGGGCCGGTCCTCGCGCCAGTGGCAGCCTCGGGTCTCCTCGCGCCGACGGGCGGCGGCGACCAGGACGCGCGAGACGAGCAGCAGGTTGGTGGCCTCCCACGCCTCGACCCCGGGTATCGCGACCTTGGGCTCGGTCGCCTCGGCGGCGCGGGCGGCGCCGTCGTGCAGAGCCTCCAGCTCCTCGGCGGCGGCGGCCAGGCTCTCGGCGGAGCGCAGGACGCCGGCGCCCCGGGTCATGATCCGCTGGATCGTGCCGCGCGCCTCGGGGGCGAGCAGCGGCGAGGGGTCGGGCAGGGCGTCGGTCGTCGGGGCGCCCGCGCGGGGGCGGTCCTCGACGATGTCGGCCGCGATGCGCTCGGCGAAGACGAGCCCCTCCAGGAGGGAGTTGGACGCCAGCCGGTTCGCGCCGTGCACGCCGGTGCAGGCGACCTCGCCGCAGGCGTACAGGCCGGGCACCGTCGTACGTCCCCGCAGGTCGGTGCGGATGCCACCGGAGGCGTAGTGCGCGGCGGGCGCGACCGGAATGGGTTCGGTGACCGGGTCGATGCCGTGGGCGCGGCAGGCCGCCAGGATCGTGGGGAAGCGCTTCTCCCACATCGCGGCGCCGAAGTGCCGGGCGTCGAGATACATGTGTTCGGTGCCGTGCAGCTGCATCCGACGGGTGATGGCCTTGGCGACGATGTCGCGCGGGGCCAGTTCCGCCAGTTCGTGCTGGTCGGCCATGAAGCGCGTGCCGGACGCGTCGACCAGGTGGGCGCCCTCGCCCCGTACCGCCTCCGACACCAGGGGCTGCTGGCCCTCGGAGTCGGCGCCGAGGAAGAGGACTGTCGGGTGGAACTGGACGAATTCGAGGTCGGAGACCTCCGCGCCGGCCCGCAGCGCCAGGGCGACGCCGTCGCCGGTGGAGACCGCCGGGTTGGTGGTGGCGGAGAACACCTGGCCCATGCCCCCGGTGGCGAGGACCACCGCGGGGGCGCGGACCGCGCCGACGCCGTCGTGCTGGCCCTCGCCCATGACATGCAGGGTGACGCCCGCGGTCCGGCCTTCGGCGTCCGTGAGCAGATCCAGGACCAGGGCGTTCTCGACGGTGTGCAGGGCGGCTTCGCGGACCGCTTCGACCAGGGTGCGGGAGATCTCGGCGCCCGTGGCGTCGCCGCCCGCGTGGGCTATGCGGCGGCGGTGGTGGCCGCCCTCGCGGGTCAGGGCGATGTCGCCGCTGTCCGTGGTGTCGAAGTGGGCGCCGGTTCCGATCAGCCTGCGCACGGCGTCGGGGCCCTCGGTGACCAGGGTCCGTACCGCCCACTCGTCGCACAGGCCCGCGCCCGCGACCAGGGTGTCGTCCAGGTGCTGCTGGGGGGTGTCGCCCTCACCGAGGGCCGCCGCGATACCGCCCTGCGCCCAGCGGGTGGAGCCGTCGTCGAGGCGGGCCTTGGTGACGACGACGGTGGCGAGGCCCGCGGCCGCGCAGCGGAGCGCGGTGGTCAGACCGGCCACGCCGGAGCCGACGACCACGACATCGGCGTCGATGGACCAGCCGGGGGCGGGGGCGGTCAGCCGTATTCCGGTCACGTGGTGGCTCCGAAGGTCAGCGAGATGTTGTCGATGAGGCGGGTCTTGCCGACCTTCGCGGCGATGGCGAGGATCGCGTCACCGGTGGTGCGGTCGTCGGGGATCTCGGTGAAGTCGGCCGGGTCCACGAGCGCGAGGTAGTCCAGGGCGAGCGGCGGCTGTTCGGCGGCCGCGTCCTCCAGGATCAACTGCGCGGCGGCGCGTACCGCCGCGGGTCCGTCCACGGGGCGGGCCAGGGCCACCGCCTGGGTGTCGGCCGCCGCTCGGGTCTCGCCCAGCGCGGTGAGGGCGGCGGCCCGGCCGGTGGTCGCCGCGGTGGTCTGCGCGCGGGCGTGCAGAGCCTGCTGGGCGGCGAGCCTGTCCCGCGCCGCGAACAGGGCGCGGGACAGGGCGAGGGCGGTGTGCCGTTCCTCGGCGTCCAAGAAGCGGTTGCGGCTGGAGAGCGCGAGGCCGTCCGGTTCGCGGACCGTCTCCACTCCGACGATCTCGACCGGGAAGTTCAGATCGCGCACCATCCGGCGGATCAGCGCGAGCTGCTGGGCGTCCTTCTGCCCGTAGAACGCGGCATCGGGCCGGGTGAGGTGCAGGAGCTTGGCGACGACGGTGAGCATGCCGTCGAAGTGCCCGGGGCGGAACGCCCCTTCCAGGCGCTCGCCCATGGGCCCCGCCGAGATCCGGACCTGCGGCTCGCCGCCGGGGTAGACCTCCTCGACGGACGGTGCGAAGACCGCGTCCGCCCCGGCGGCGCCCGCCACGGCGAGATCGGCTTCGAGGGTACGGGGGTAGCGCTCCAGGTCGGCGGCCTCGCCGAACTGGAGCGGATTGACGAAGACGGTGACGACGACCTGCCCGTCCGGGCCCGCGGCCGCGCGTGCGGCACGGATCAGGGTGGCGTGGCCCTCGTGCAGGGCGCCCATGGTCATGACGACGGCCCGCGGTCCCTTGCGGGGCGCGAACGCGGCGAGTTCGGCGGCCGTACGGAGCAGGGGGGCCGCCGGGGCGGTGCCGGGTGCACGGGGCGGGGCGCCGGGCGTGTGCGGCGTGCCGGGCCTGCCGGTCGTGGGGGTCATCGGGGCTCCTGTGATCCGGTGCCGCCCGTGGTTCCGGTGCCGTCGGCGAGGACGCCGAGCAGGTCCTCGGCCAGCTCCGGCTTGAGCATGCCGTGGGCGAGTGCGCGGTCGGCGGTGGCGCGGGCCATCGCGACATAGCCGGCCACGGCCTGCGGAGCGTGCTCGCGCAGCTCGCCGATGTGCGCCGCGACGGTGCCGGCGTCGCCGCGCGCCACCGGGCCGGTCAGGGCCGCGTCGCCGGAGCGCAGGGCGTTGTCGAGCGCGGCGCCCAGGAGGGGGCCGAGCATCCGGTCGGGGGCGGCGACCCCGGCCGTGCGCAACAGCTCCATCGACTGGGCGACCAGGGTGACCAGGTGGTTCGCGCCGAGGGCGAGCGCCGCGTGGTAGAGCGGGCGGGACTCCTCCGCGATCCATTCGGGTTCGCCGCCCATCTCGATGACCAGCGCCTCGGCGGCGAGCCGCAGCTCCTCGGGGGCGGTCACGCCGAAGGAGCAGCCGGCCAGCCGCTGGACGTCGACGGAGGTGCCGGTGAACGTCATCGCCGGGTGCAGGGCGAGCGGCAGGGCGCCCGCCCGCAGCGCCGGGTCCAGCACCTTCGTCCCGTACCGCCCGGACGTGTGGACGATCAGCTGTCCGGGCCGTACCGCGCCGGTCTCGGCGAGGCCCTCGACCAGGCCGGGCAGGGCGTCGTCGGGGACGGTCAGCAGCACCAGCTCGGCACGCGCGAGGACCTCGGCGGGCGGCACCAGCGGTACGTCGGGGAGCAGGGCGGCCGCCCTGCGCACGGACGCGTCGGAGACGCCCGACACGGCGACCGGTCGGTGCCCGGCGAGCTGCAGGGACGCGGCGAGGGCGGGGCCGACGCGGCCCGCGCCCACGACGCCGACCGTGAGGCGGGCGGGGCGGTCCCTCGCGTCGAGGGGCTCCTTGGGGGCTGTTGCATTCACGCGGGGGTGGCCTTCCGTTCCAGTCCGCGGGGGGTACCGGACGATTCCTCTGCATGCTACGCCAGCGTTTCGTCCGGGTTCCCGGCTGTCCACAGCCTGTGGGAAAGTCCGGCGGGGCACGGCCGGGTGCCTGGTGAGCCCGGAATTCGTTCAGGTGCGAGCCGCACTCTGCGTGATGATCGTCCCATGACAGACACGCCGGACACGGATCAGCAGGTACGACAGGCGCGGAGCGGGGCACGGTACGGCACGGAGCAGGCCGGGCAGGCCGGGCAGACCGGGCCGGCCGAGGATGCTCCGGCGCACGAGCCGGAGCCGTCGCGGGAGGAGGCACAGCGGCTGCGCAGGCTGAGCGCCTGGCGCGCGGCCGAGCGGGTCCTGGTCAGGCCACCCATGCACCTTCCGCTCGGTGAGCGGCTGGCCGCGCTGGCGGCGGGAGCCGGATCGGTCACCGACCCGGACCGTCCCGCGGACATCTACGGCGACGGCGTCGTCGCCGAGCTGGAGGGGCGGATCGCCGGCCTGCTGGGCATGGAGGCCGCCGCGTTCTTCCCGACCGGGACGATGGCGCAGCAGGTCGCGCTGCGGTGCTGGGCCGGGCGGACCGGTGATCCCACGGTGGCGCTGCACCCCCTGGCCCACCCCGAGGTGCACGAGCGCGGCGCGCTGGGGGCGGTGAGCGGGCTGCGTACCGTCCATCCGACATCCGAGCCCCGGCTGCCCACGGCGCGGGAGATCCAGGACTTCGCCGAGCCGTTCGGCACGCTGATGCTGGAGCTGCCGTTGCGCGACGCCGGTTTCGTCCTGCCGACGTGGGAGGAGCTGGAGGCCGTGGTGGCGGCCGCCCGGGAACGCGATGCGGTGGTGCACTTCGACGGCGCGCGGCTGTGGGAATGCGCCTCCCACTTCGGGCGGGAGCTGCCGGAGATCGCGGCGCTGGCCGACAGCGTGTACGTCTCGTTCTACAAGACCCTCGGCGGAATCTCCGGGGCCGCGCTGGCCGGGCCCGAATCGCTGATCGAGGAGGCCCGTACCTGGCGGCACCGGTACGGGGGGCAGCTCTTCCAGCAGTTCCCGGCGGCGCTCGCCGCTCTGATCGGCCTGGACCGGGAGCTGCCGAGCCTGCCGTCGTACGTGGCGCAGGCCAAGGTGGTGGCCGAGGCGCTGGCCGAGGGCCTCTCGGCGGCCGGCGCCCGGTGGTTCCGGGTGCATCCGGAACCACCGCACACGCATCAGTTCCAGGTGTGGCTGCCGTACGAGGCGGATGTCCTGACGGAGGCGGCGGTACGGCAGGCCGAGGAGACGGGCGTGGCACTCTTCCGCACCTGGTCCCCGGCGGCTGCCGGGCCGCCCGGGGTGTCGTTCACCGAGGTCACGGTGGGACGCGAAGGCCTGGAGTGGACGGCGCAGGAGGTACGGGAGGCAGTGGCGGAGTTCGTGAAGCGGCTGGCCTGACGGGAGGCGGCCGGGCCGATCGGGTGGCCGGACACGTCTGCCCCGTTCGGTCCTCAGACACCGCACCGGCCGACGGCACCGGTGCGGTGGCGTCGGGTGAACAGCGCCCGTAGCGCCGTCCGCCACCGGCGGCGCGCCGGGCGGCCCGCGATCACCAGGTCGAAGCGGCGCCGGTCGCGTGCCTCGCGCACCACCCCCCAGTCGTGCCGTCCCGGCAGTGGCGGCGGCAGCTCACCTCGCCGAGCCGCCCGGTAGCTGTCGAACATGTGCTGCTGAATGGCGTCCATGGCCTCAGCGTGGGCCGGGCCCGGCCGGTCCGGCCCACCGATTGACGACCACCGTCAAATGGCACGTGAGCTTCTGCGCGCACCCCGCACCATGGAGGGGTGAGCGTGCACATCGACATCGCCGGGCTGGCGCCCGAGAGCATCGTCTTCGAAACCTCCCCCCTCGCCGAGCTGGGGCTCGCCCTGCATGCCCTCTCCGAACCCGGACACCACCCGGGGCTGCACGGCTGGGCGACGGCGACCGCCAGCGCGCTGGAACCCGACCTCGCCGACCGCCTGCACGAGGCCGAGTTCCTGTGGCGCAACACGTTCTCGGACGTCTTCATGCCGTTCGCCGGACTCCGTGGCGGCAACGGCAGAACGGGCGCGAACCTCGCCGAGGACCTGGACATCCTCGACCGGCTGGACGACGAGCGGTTCGTCGCCGCCGCCCTGGAGTTCACCTGCTCCAGCCTGTACGGGCTCGGCGCGCCCTCCCCGCTCTGCGACGCGACGATGCGCGCCCGCGCCCTGGACATGGCGGCGGCGCGCGGCCCCCAGCAGGTGGAGTTCACCCAGCAGCTGCTGGCCGACCCCGCCCCCCTGCGCCGCTGGATCCGCCGCCTGTTCGAGGACTGCGACCAGGCGTTCTTCTCCGACACCTGGCGCAGGGTGCAGGTCCAGCTGGTCGCCGACGCCCGGCACAAGACGGATCTGCTGCGCCGCAAGGGGCTCCGCGTGGCGATAGGCGCGGTGTCCACGGCACTCTCGCTCGACGAGGCCGGGACCCGGATCAGCGCCGACAAGCTCACCGAGGGCCGGGCCGATGCCGTCGACCCGGCTGTCGGCCGCCCCGGACTCACCCTTGTCCCGTCCGCCTTCGGCTGGCCGCACCTGAACCTGCTGCACGCGCCGGGCTGGCGCCCGGTGATCCACTACCCGGTGCACCGCCCCGAGCTGTCCTCCCCCGCCTCCGTGGAACTGCTCCAGCTGCGCATGGAGGCGCTGGCCCACCCGATGCGGATGCGCCTGTGCCGTCATCTCGCCCGGTCCGCGTACACGACCGGCGAACTCGCCGACACGTACGGCATCACGGCGCCCGAGGTCTCCCGGCATCTCGCGGCGCTGAAGAAGGCGGGCCTGGTCACCACCAGGCGGCGCGGCCGGTACGTCCAGCACCAGCTGGACCTGACCGTGGTGGCCCGGCTCGGCAGCGACTTCCTGGAGGGCATCCTGCGCTGAGCGAGGGGCGGTGTCAGCCCGCCCCGCCCCCGCCTGCCCTGACCAGCCCCGTCTCGTACGCGAGGACGACGACCTGCACCCGGTCACGCAGGTTCAGTTTGGTGAGGATGCGGCCCACGTGCGTCTTCACGGTCGCCTCGGAGAGCACCAGGCGGGCCGCGATCTCACCGTTCGACAGCCCCTGCGCGACCAGCAGCATCACTTCGCGTTCGCGTTCGGTGAGCTTGGCGATGCCCTTGTGCTGCGGTTCGCTGTTGCCGCTCGGCAGCATCGGTGAGAAGCGGTCGAGCAGTCGGCGAGTGGTGGACGGTGCGACCACGGCGTCACCGCTGTGCACGGAGCGGATCGCGGCGAGCAGTTCGGCCGGCGGCACGTCCTTGAGCATGAAACCGCTGGCCCCGGCCTTCAGCCCGGAGAAGGCGTACTCGTCGAGGTCGAACGTGGTCAGGATGAGCACCTTGGGCGCACCGGGCTGCGCGCAGATGCGCCGGGTGGCCTCGACACCGTCGAGTCTGGGCATCCGGACGTCCATCAGCACCACGTCGACGGCGGTGGAGCGCAGGATCTCGATCGCCTCCGCGCCGTCGCCGGCCTCGGCCACGACCTCCATGTCCGGCTGGGCGGCAAGCACCATCCGGAAGCCGGTGCGCAGCAGCACCTGGTCGTCGACGAGCATCACGCGGATGGCCATGAGGTGTCCTGTCTCCTGTCTGTCCTGCTGTCTGTCCCGCAAGGATCGGAAGTTCTAGTGAGCCGGCTTGAGCGGCAGCAGTGCGCTGATCCGGAACCCGCCGCCGGGGCGCGGCCCGGCGTCCAGCGTGCCGCCGACCATGCCCACCCGCTCGCGCATACCGATCATCCCGTGGCCCGCGCCGTCGGCGCCGCCGTCCTCGTACATCTCGTGCGCCGCGCCCCGCCCGTCGTCCTCGACCAGCAGTCCGAGGCCGTCGTCGAAGTAGACCAGCCGCACACTGGCCCCGGCGTCCGGGCCGCCGTGCTTGCGGGTGTTGGTCAGCGCCTCCTGCACGATGCGGTAGGCGGTCAGTTCCACCCCGCTGGGCAGCGGGCGGGGCGTGCCCTCGATCTTGAAGTCGACGGCCAGGCCGGTCTGCCTGACCTGCTCGACGAGGTCCTCGATCTGCTCGACGTCGGGCTGCGGGACGTACTCCCCGCTCTCCTTGGCGTCCCCGGTCCGCAGCACCCCGAGCAGCCGCCGCATCTCGGCGAGCGCCTGCCTGCCGGTACTGGAGATGGTCTCCAGTGCCTGCCGGGCCTGGTCCGGGGCCGCCTCCATGACGTACGCCGCGCCGTCCGCCTGCACCACCATCACCGAGACGTTGTGCGCGACGACGTCGTGGAGCTCTCGGGCGATACGGGCCCGCTCCGCGGCCACCGCGACCTTCGACTGCGCCTCGCGCTCCCGCTCCAGCCGGGCCGCGCGCTCCTCCAGCTGGTCGAAGTACGCGCGCCGGGTGCGCATCGAGTCGCCGAGCACCCAGGCGAGCACGAACGGCACGGTCATCACGACGACGACGAAGACCTGCTGCAGCCAACCGGTCTGGGGCACGTCCTGCGGCCAGCGCAGCTGGGCGACAGTGGCCGCGCTCAGGCTGCAGATCAGCGCGAGCCGGGACGCCCAGCGCTGCCCGACGGTGGCCACGGTGAAGACGATCACCAGCATCGCGAAGTTCACGACGCCCGGCTTGACCCCGAACACCACTTGCACGACGCCCATCGCGACGGCGAGCAGGAGCATCTTCTCCGGCGCACGCCGACGCAGCGCGACGACGGTGCAGAGGCCGATCACGACCGGCACGGCAGGCAGCCGCTCACTGCCGCGGCCGGGATCCGCCACCATGGACAGGCCGGAGAGCCCGAGGAGGAAGACAGCCCAGCAGCTGTCGACGCCCGTCGGGTGTCTGCGGATGAAGTCGTAGAGGCGCTGCACGTAACCCAGCGTAGGGACAGGCAGTGGGTGCATGGGTCAGCCGAAGGGCCGATCCAGCTCCTGGGACCGTACTCCCCAAGGTGGAGACTTGGGAACGTGACGGATGAGTGGCGTGGGTGGCAGGAGGCGGCAGAGGCCGCTTTGTACGGAGACGGGGGGTTCTACCGGAGCCCCGAGGGGCCGGCGGGCCACTTCCGCACCTCCATCCACGCGTCTTCGCTGTTCGCCTCGGCCGTCGCCCGGCTGCTGGTCGGAACGGCGCGGGAGCTGGACACCGGCTCGGTCGACCTGGTGGACCTGGGCGCGGGGCGGGGCGAACTGCTGACGGGGGTGCTGGCCGCGCTGCCGGCCGCGGGGGCCGGTGATCTGGACGTGCGGGCGTACGCCGTGGAGCTCGCCGCGCGCCCGGACGGTCTGGATCCCCGGATCGAGTGGTGCGCCGAACCCCCACGGGGAACGTACGGTCTGCTGTTCGCCAATGAATGGCTGGACAACGTCCCCACCGAGGTCGTCGAGACCGACGAGGACGGCGTCGACCGGTATGTCCTGGTGCGGACGGCGGACGGCGCGGAACGGCTGGGCGATCCTGTGACCGGCGCGGATGCCGAGTGGCTGCGCCGCTGGTGGCCGTCGGCCGGGCCGGGCGGCCGGGCGGAGATCGGCCGCCCGCGCGACGAGGCCTGGGCAGGGGCGGTGTCCTCGCTGGCCGCGGGCCTCGCGGTGGCGGTGGACTACGCCCACGCACGGGAGGCGCGGCCGCCCTTCGGCACACTGACCGGCTTCCGGTCCGGCCGCGAGGTGCGACCGGTGCCGGACGGCAGCTGCGACCTCACCTCGCACGTGGCGCTGGACGCGTGCGCCGCGGCGGCCGGGGCCGACGCACCGCCCGAGGTGCTGACGCAGCGCGAGGCGCTGCGCCGCCTCGGCGTCGACGGCGGGCGCCCCCCGCTGTCCCTGGCGTCGGCCGACCCGGCCGGGTACGTACGGGCCCTCGCCTCGGCGGGCGAGGCGGCGGAACTGACGGCCCGGGGCGGCCTGGGCGACTTCGGCTGGCTGATGCAGCGCAAGGACGGCCCCGCCGGGGTCTGAGGCGCGGGTCCGGGGCGGAGTCCGGGTTCCAGGAAGGGGCGGACGGGGGAACGTTCGCGCACCCCACCCCGCACCGCCCATCACCCCACCGCTCAGGGAATACTGGCCGTATGACGGAGACGACAGTCGGCATCGGCGGCGCGGCGGAGAGCACCGACATGGTGCTCAACATCGGCCCCCAGCACCCCTCCACACACGGCGTGCTCCGTCTGCGCATCGTCCTGGACGGCGAACGCATCCAGCACGCCGAACCGGTCATCGGCTACATGCACCGAGGCGCGGAGAAGCTGTTCGAGGCCCGCGACTACCGGCAGATCGTGATGCTCGCCAACCGCCACGACTGGCTGTCGGCGTTCTCCAACGAGCTGGGGGTCGTGATGGCCGTCGAGCGCATGCTCGGCATGGAGGTCCCGGAGCGCGCGGTCTGGACGCGCACCCTGCTCGCCGAGCTGAACCGGGTCCTGAACCATCTGATGTTCCTCGGCTCGTACCCGCTCGAACTCGGCGGGATCACCCCGGTGTTCTACGCGTTCCGCGAGCGGGAGGAACTCCAGGCCGTGATGGAGGAGGTCTCCGGCGGCCGGATGCACTACATGTTCAACCGGGTCGGCGGCCTCAAGGAGGACCTCCCCGCGGGCTGGCTCGGCCGTGCCCGGCACGCCGTCGCCTCGGTCCGCTCCCGGATGGACGTGTACGACGACCTGGTGCTCGGCAACGAGATCTTCCGGGGCCGTACCCGCGGTGTGGGCGTGCTGTCCGCCGCGACCGTCCACGCGTACGGGGTGTCCGGGCCGATCGCCCGCGCCTCGGGGGTCGACTTCGATCTGCGGCGCGACGAGCCGTATCTCGCGTACGGGGAGCTCCAGGACACGCTCAGGGTCGTCACCCGCAGCGAGGGCGACTGCCTGGCCCGCTTCGAGTGCCTGCTGGAGCAGACGCACAACGCCCTCGATCTCGCGGACGCCTGCCTGGACCGGATGGCCGGCCTGGCACCCGGTCCGATCAACCAGCGGCTGCCCAAAGTCCTGAAGGCCCCCGAGGGCCACACCTACGCCTGGACCGAGAACCCGCTCGGCATCAACGGCTACTACCTGGTGTCCAAGGGCGAGAAGACCCCGTACCGGCTGAAACTCCGCTCCGCCTCGTACAACAACATCCAGGCGCTCACCGAACTGCTGCCGGGCACGTTGGTCGCCGACATGGTGGCGATCCTGGGCTCGCTCTTCTTCGTCGTCGGCGACATCGACAAGTAGGCCGTCTGGCGGGACGGCCCGTGCCGGGGTCTTCCGTCTGGATCGGGCCTGATCAGCGACCGGGGCACGAGCCCGCCAGGATCCGGACGAGAGGCCCTACGAGATGGCGCTGCGCAGCTGCACCACGTCCAGCTGCTCGGTCTCGTCGTGCGCGGTCAGGTCGATGACCTTGCCGACGGCCCGGTTCTCGGCCGATCCCGTACGGTGCGCGGCCAGCGCCTCCTCGCCCACGACGTCCGCGAGGTCCTCGTTCTGCACGGACTCGATCGCGGCGCGCGCCTTCTGCGTTCCGAAGAAGTCGAAGCTGCCCTGCGGCACCGGATGGCGCCGGGGGGCCGCGTACGGAGCGACCGTGCTGGCGACCGGCACGGTGCGGGCCGCGGGCAGCGCGGCGGACGGCCGGGACGCGGGAAGGGCGGTCGGCGGGCGCAGGTGCCGCGCGTTTGACGGGTCCGCGGCGGCCGCGTGCTTCCCCTGCCGCTCCTCCGCCTCCCGGGCGCGCTCCGCGAGATCGCGCTTCCTGGCCTGCTCGGCGATACGGCGCGCCTCCTGGAGGGCCCCGTTGCGCGAGAGGTCCTCCAGCGCCTGGGCGGCACGCAGGTAGGCGGCCGGTGTCGGTGTGCTGCGCGCGGCGGGCAGTTCCCGGGGCACGGCGGCTTCGAGCGCGAGCTGCCTGCGGCCCTCCAGCGCGCTGGCCCGCCCGGTCTCGGCGTTGGCGTACCGACGCAGCAGCGCGGCGTGCTCACCACGCAGGTTGGCGAGCTCCACGCGCTTGCGGCGCAGCTTCGTCTCCAGCCGTACGCGCAGCTCCCGCGACTCCTCCAGGTCCGCCTCCAGCTCGGCCACGCGCTCCTCGGCCCGCCACTCGTCCCCGGCGCGAGCGCGCGTCAGCTCCGCGACGCGACGGCCCGCTTCCCGATCCCAGCTGCGCATCAGATACGCACCGGTCACGGCAGCGGCCGCCGCGGCGGCCACCAGACCGCGCAGGACCAGGGGCTCGGCGAGCAGCCAGGCACCCCCGGCACAGAGGACCGAGACTCCGACGACGGCCGAAGGCGGAAGGATTCTGTGCAGAGGTGGCGAATGGCGATGACGTCCACGTGGCATGGCCTGAAATTTACCGTGTGTAGGAGGCACTTGGGGAGCCGCCCGCCAATCTGTTCCCGGCCGGTTACCTGACGGCCCCCCAATCCTCCCGATCCCTACTTCTTGATGAGGCCCTTCGACCGCAGATAGTCCTTGGCCACATCGGCGGGCTTTGCGCGCTCCGCGTCGACCTTGCGGTTCAGTTCCGCCAGATCCTGGGTGGTGAGGGCCTTGGTGAGCTTGCCGAGCGCATCGGCGACATCCTGGGAACCCGCACTCTCGGCATTGACGACCGGCAGAACGTTGTCCGCGTTCTGAAGCTTCTTGTCGTCCTCCAGAAACACCAGTCCATAGCTGTCCAGCACCGCGTCCGTGGTGGTGGTGAGGACCAACTGGTCCTTGCCGTCCTTGACCGCCTGCTTGGACTGCGGCGTACCGACTCCCTTGGGGTCGATACCGGTGACATTGACGCCGTACGTCTTCTTCAGACCTGGCGCGCAGAACGGCCGCACCTCGCACTCGTCACCAGCCGCGATCTTCACTTCGGCCTTCGACCTGCCGAGATCCGAAAGGGACTTGAGCTTGTGCTGGGCGGCGAATTCCTTCGTCACCGCGAAGGCGTTCTGGTCGACGGCCCCGCCGGCCGGGAGCACCTTCAGTCCGCGCGGGGTGGCGAGCTTCTCCAGCGCCGCGACCGTGGCGGCCACGTCACCGGAGGCGACCGGCTTCTTCTCGGCCTGCTTCGCGCCGTTCACCTTGGCATTGAGGAATTCCGCGATCGTCGCGGCATATTCGGGGACGACATCGATCTCGCCCTTCTCCAGGGACGGTTCGTACAGTTCCCGGTTGGCCACCGTGGTGATCGAGGTGCTGTATCCGGCATCGCCCAGGATCTGCGCGTACAGCTCCGCGAGCACCTTGGACTCGGTGAAGGACGCCGCGCCGACGACGAGCGACCCCTTCTTTCCCGAGCCGCCGCCGGAGGACGCCGAGCCCCCCTTGTCCTTCTCCAGGCTGTCGCCGCCGCAGGCGGCGAGCGAGCCGGCCAGAGCGACCATGCCGATGACCGCACCCGCTATTCGCGAGGTCTTGCTCATGAGTTGTCTCCGTCCACAGCAACAGGGATGGTTCGAGAAGGGATTCCGGGACCGGGAGAGATCGCCGGGGCGTCGGGCATGTGAGGGCGCGTGCCCGACGGATGGTGACGGACGGACGTGGGGGGCCGTCATGCCGTCCCGCGCCGGCGGCGCAGTGGTGACAGCATCCGGTCCAGGGCCACCAGCACCGCCTCCACCAGCAGAGCGAGCACGGCGACGAGCAGCGCCCCCGCGACCACCTGCGGCGTGTTGTACGTGTTGAACCCCGCGGTGATGATCCGGCCGAGACCGCCCTGTCCGACCATCGCGGCGATCGTCGCGGTGGCGACCACCTGGACCGCGGCCGAGCGCAGCCCGGTCATGATCATCGGGTAGGCCAGCGGCAGCTCGACCTGTACGAAGAGCTGCCCCCCGGACATGCCCATGCCCCGCGCCGCCTCGGCCACCGCCCGGTCGACCTCCGTCATCCCGACGTAGGCGTTGGTGAGCAACGGCGGAACGGCGAACAGCACCAGCGCGATGACCGTCGGCACATATCCGGCGTTGCGCAGCGGCGAGACCATGAAGAGGGCCAGCACCGCGAAGACCGGAATCGCCCGCCCCACATTGGAGAGGTTGACCGCCAGCGCGCCCCCCTTCCCGATGTGCCCGAGGTACAGCGCGATCGGCAGCGCGATGAGGCAGGCCAGGGCGAGCGCGACACCACTGACGTACAGATGCTCTCCGAGCCGGTGCGCCGCACCGCTCTCCCCCGACCAATTGGCGCCGGTGGTGAGCCAGGTCCAGGCCTCGCCGAGAACTCCCATGGTTCAGACCGCCTTTGCCGTGGTGCCCGCGCCCGCGTGCGTGGCGCGTATGCGGGTCCAGGGCGTCAACAGTCGTTGGAGGCCCAGCAACAGCAGATCCGCGACGACCGCGAGCAGTACGCACAGGACCGAGGCGGTGAGTACCTGGGCCTTGAAGAAGCTGGGCAGGGCGTCCCCTATGAGGTTGCCGAGGCCGCCTCTGCCGATGATCGATCCGACCGTCGTCAGCGCGATCGTGGAGACCGTGGCGATCCGTACACCGGCCATCAACGCAGGCATGGCGAGAGGGACTTCGACCTCCCACAACAGGCGCACCGGCCCGTATCCCATGCCCTTCGCGGCTTCCTTCGCCTCCTGCGGCACCGCTTCGAGGCCGGCCAGGATGTTCCGCACGAGAATGGTCAGCGAATAGAGCACCAGGCCGGTGACGACCAGTGCCGCGGAGAGTCCGAACAGGGGCAGCAGCAGCGAGAACATCGCGAGCGAGGGCACGGTGTAGAGCACCGTGGTCAGCCCGAGCACCGGTCCGGCGAAGCGACGGCTGCGACGGGCGAGCAGCGCCAGCGGAAAGGCCACCAGAAGTCCGATCGCCACCGAGACGGCGGTGATCCAGATGTGCTGGACCGTCGCATCGGTCAACTCCTGGCTGCGGGAACGGAGATACTCCCCACAGATCCAGTCGTTCGTCACCATGCAGTTCTGTGCGGCAGCCATCCGTCCCCCACCTCCTGATTTCCGCCTCGTACCGATGTCTGGCGACCCTATCCCCGACCACTGACAATCGCCGAAGCCGTTGTATTCCAGCAACATGTCCTTCACAGAACACGCGCGACAATGGGGAACCATGATCCGTTTCGAGCACGTCACCAAGCGGTACGCGGACGGCACCACCGCCGTCGACGATCTTTCCTTCGAGGTCGCCGAGGGTGAACTGGTCACGCTCGTCGGACCGTCGGGCTGCGGCAAGACGACCACCATGAAGATGGTGAACCGGCTGATCGAACCGACCGAGGGACGGATATTCCTCGACGGGGACGACATATCGGCCATCGACCCTGTTCGGCTGCGCCGCCGTATCGGCTATGTGATCCAGCAGGTGGGGCTCTTCCCGCACCGTACGATCCTGGAGAACACCGCGACCGTTCCCCATCTCCTCGGCTGGAAACGGGGAAAGGGCCGTGAGCGTGCGGCGGAACTCCTGGACCTTGTCGGACTTGATCCTTCCGTTTATGGCGACCGCTATCCGGAACAGCTCTCCGGCGGTCAGCGCCAACGCGTGGGCGTGGCCAGGGCACTGGCCGCGGATCCGCCGGTGCTGCTGATGGACGAGCCTTTCGGCGCGGTCGACCCCGTCGTACGGGAACGGCTGCAGAACGAATTCCTGAAACTCCAGGCGCAGGTCCGCAAAACCGTGTTGTTCGTCACGCACGACATCGAGGAAGCGGTCCGGCTCGGTGACCGCATCGCCGTCTACGGACAGGGATCCATCGAGCAGTTCGACTCCCCGGCGACCGTGCTCGGCGCGCCGGCCACTCCTTACGTCGCGGACTTCGTCGGCGCCGACCGCGGGCTCAAGCGACTCTCCGTCACCCCCATCGAGGAGGGCGACCTGGACCAGCCGCCGGTCGTCCACCTCGACGACTCCCTCGCGAGGGCGACCGAACGGCTGCGGGCCGAGGGGGCGCGCTGGGCCGTCGTCCTGGACGGCGAGGACAATCTGCACGGCTGGATCCCGGCCGACAGCCCCGACGGCGGGAACGGGGACACGGTGCGCGCCCACGCCCGCAGGATGGAGGCGTGGCTGCCCGTCGGCGCCCCGCTCAAGCAGGCGTTCGCCACCATGCTCCAGCACGACGCCGGCTGGATCGCCGTCATCGACGAGGAGAGCACCGGCCGCTTCCTCGGCGTGCTCACCCCGGCCCGGCTCCATGAAGCGCTGCGCCGCTCGATCGACGCGGACGCCCAGGCCGTCCCACGCACCGAGGTCGCCGTCGAGACCGTGGAGAGCTTCGCCAAGACCGCCGCACGGTGAGCCGGCCCCGTCGGAGCGGAGCCGGAGGCGGCTCAGCTCTCGCTCAGTCGGCTGCTCATCCAGTCCAGCGCCGAAGGGATCTCCCGTCGCCAGGTGTTGAAGTTGTGCCCGCCGCTGTCGAGCACGATCGACGAGGCCTGGGCCGGCGCCTTCACCTTGTCGAGGAACCGCATCGTGGAGTGGTAGTTCCCCTCGCCGTGCTTGGAGGTCGTGACCAGGAAGGACGAGTCGGGCTGCGGCAGATTGTCCAGGCTCCACATCAGATCGGAGTGGTTGCGCGCGTCCTGGTCGCCGTGGAAGAGGTCACCGGTCGTCGGGTCCTCGGCCGCCTTGTAGTACGCGGAGAGCCCGGCGCTCGCGGCGAACCGGTCCGGGTGGTGGAGCCCTATCTTCAGCGCACAGTAGCCACCGGTCGAATTGCCCATGATGCCCCAGTTGCGCGCCAGCCTGCCGACCCGGTACTCGTCCGAGACCGCCCGCGGCACATCCTTGCCCAGGAACGTCTCCGTCTGCGGACCGCCCTTTATGTCCACGCACTCGGTGTCCCTCGGCGGCGCCACCGTCGGCCGCAGCATCACCAGGATCATCGGCTGGGCCCGGCCGGCCTTCACCCGGTCGTGTGCCGTCCGCGGGTACCGAAGGCCCTTCAGAAGGTTTTCCGAGACACCCGGGTAACCGGTGAGGACGACGACCGCGGGGAACTTCCGGCGGGCGAACGCCGGCTGGAAGTACTCCGGCGGCAGATACACGTACGCCGAGCTCTCGATCTTCGACTCGCGCCCCGCTATGACGACCTTGTCGATCCGCCCGTTCCTCGTGGGCAGCGAGCCGCCCGGCCCGTCCGGGCGCTGTATTCCGACCCGGACGATGTTCTTGGAGGCCAGGGCGCCGGCCGCGTGGTCCGTGACCACACCCAGCTCCTGCTTCTGGCCGAACAGGTCGGCCCAGGAACCGTAGAAGAGGAACGAGTTGTTCGCCACCAGTGCGACGGAGACGAAGACCGTCACCTGGGTCGCCAGCAGCAGACCGACCCTGCCGAACACCGCGGGCACACTGCGCCGGGCCAGCCGCGGCCAGAGCCAGACCGTGGCGGCGAAGAACACCACGGCCAGCATGATGGCGGCGGCCAGGAACGCCTTGCTGGTAAGACCCATGAGGGGGTGAGCTTTCTTGTCTGGAATTTTCCGGCCGGCGGGTGAACCCCCGGCCTGGAAGCCTCGTCCTACAGGTCGCACATCGTCCGGAGCGCCACGGCCGAAGGACTCAAGAATCTCTCGCGGAACCACGGGAAGCGATGTCTGTCACGCTAGATGGGGATAAATCGGGATCGGTTCCGAGTCCCGTACGCAAGTTCGTACGCGGCCCGCGACCCGAATCCGTACCGACTCTGGTCGGTACCGCCTGCGCCGTCGTCGGCCTGATCGACGTGGCCGCGGGCGTCTTCCCGCGCTTCCGGCACAGCCGGATGCACACCCTCGCCGAGGTGCTCCCCGGCGCCCTCGGACCGTTCGCCGCCGCCCTCTCCCTGAGCGCGGGCGTCCTGCTGCTCCTCCTCGCCCACGGCCTCAAGCGACGCAAGCGACGGGCCTGGCGGGCGGCCGCCCTCCTGCTGCCGGCCGGCGCGCTGGCGCAGTTCGCCTACCGGCACTCCGTCATCGGCACGCTCGTCTCGCTGGCGCTCTGCCTCCTGCTGGTCCGCCACCGCGGCGAATTCGCCGCGCTTCCCGATCCCCGGAGCCGCTGGCGGGCCCTGGCCAACTTCGTGCTCCTCGGAGCGGGTTCGCTGGGCCTCGGCCTGATCATCGTCAGCGTCCACCCCGGCCGTGTCGTGGGAAGCCCCAGCGTCGCCGACCGGCTCCAGCACGTGCTGTACGGGCTGTTCGGATTCGAAGGCCCTGTCGAGTACGCCGGAGTCACCTCCTCGACCGTGGCGTACTCACTCGGCGCTCTCGGGCTGCTGACCGCCGTCACCACCATCTACCTCGCCTTCCGCCCCGAGCACCCGGCCGCACGCCTCACCGAGGACGACGAGGCCCGGCTGCGCGCCCTGCTGGAGAAGCACGGCGGCCGCGACTCGCTCGGCCACTTCGCGCTCCGCCGCGACAAGGGCGTCGTCTTCTCCCCCAGCGGCAAGGCCGCCGTCTGCTACCGCGTCGTGTCCGGGGTGATGCTGGCGAGCGGCGACCCGATCGGCGACGTGGAGGCCTGGCCGGGCGCCATCGAACGCTTCATGGACGAGGCCAAGGCCCACTCCTGGACCCCGGCCGTGATGGGCTGCAGCGAGACCGGCGGCGAGGTCTGGACCCGCGAGACCGGGCTGGACGCGCTGGAACTCGGCGACGAGGCGGTGGTGGACGTCGCGGATTTCTCGCTCGCCGGGCGCGCGATGCGCAACGTACGCCAGATGGTGAAGCGCATTGAACGACTTGGCTACGAGACGCGGGTCCGGCGCGTCCGCGACATCGACGAGGCCGAACTGGCCCGCATCCGGCGGGCCGCCGCCGACTGGCGCGGCACCGACAACGAGCGCGGCTTCTCCATGGCGCTCGGCCGGATCGGTGACCCGGCCGACGGGGACTGCATCATCGCCACCGCCCACAAGGCCGACGAGCACACCGCCGACTCCCCGTACGGCGACCTGAAGGCCGTGCTCCACTTCGTCCCGTGGGGCGAAGACGGCATGTCCCTCGACCTGATGCGCCGCGACCGTTCCGCCGACCCCGGCATGAACGAACTGCTGATCGTCGCCGCCCTCCAGTCCGCCTCGCAGCTCTCCGTCGAGCGCGTCTCGCTGAACTTCGCGATGTTCCGCTCGGCGCTCGCCCGCGGCGAGAAGCTGGGTGCGGGACCGGTGCTGCGGACCTGGCGCGGACTGCTGATCTTTCTGTCGCGCTGGTTCCAGATCGAGTCGCTGTACAAGTTCAACGCCAAGTTCCGGCCCCGCTGGGAGCCCCGCTTCGTGGTCTACCGTGCCGCCGGCGACCTGCCCCGCATCTCCCTCGCGGCGATGCAGGCCGAGGGCTTCGTGAACCTCGCGCTGCCCCGTCCCTTCGCCCGCCGCTTCCCGCGCCGCCGGGCCCGCCCCTGCGCCCACACCCCGCCGCCGGGCCAGGAGCACCACGCCCGCGCGGCATAACAGCACGCCGTATCGGCCTACGCTGGTCGCATGAGTACGTTGCGTGGACGAGGCACGGTCCAAGGCCTGCCGGAGTGGGACCGCTGTGCGGTCATGGGTGTCGTCAATGTGACCCCGGACTCCTTCTCCGACGGGGGCCGCTGGTTCGACACCACGGCCGCGATCAAACACGGCCTCGACCTGGTCGCCGAGGGCGCCGACCTGATCGACGTCGGCGGCGAGTCGACCCGTCCGGGCGCCAGCCGGGTGGACGCGTCGGAGGAGCTGCGCCGCGTGGTCCCGGTGGTCAGGGGCCTGGCGTCCGAAGGGGTCACGGTCTCGGTGGACACCATGCGGGCCCGTGTCGCCGACGAGGCTGTCAAGGCCGGGGCCGCCCTGGTCAACGACGTCAGCGGCGGCCTCGCCGACCCCGACATGGTCCGGGTCGTCGCCGCGGCCGACGCGCCGTTCGTGGTGATGCACTGGCGCGGCTTCAGCGAGTCCATGAACAGCCGGGCGGTCTACGAGGACGTCGTCGCCGAGGTCGTCACGGAACTGCGGGAGCGGATGGACGCCGTGGTCGCGGGCGGAGTCGCCCCGGAACGGATCGTGATCGACCCCGGTCTCGGCTTCGCCAAGGAGGCCGGCCACGACCTCTCCCTGGTCGCCCACCTCGACGAACTGCGCGCCCTGGGCCGCCCGCTGCTGGTCGCCGCCTCCCGCAAACGCTTCCTCGGCCATGTGCTGGCCGGTGACGGCGCCGCGCCGCCCCCCGCGCGCGAACGCGACGCCGCCACCGCGGCGATCTCCGCGCTCTCCGCCCGCGCGGGCGCCTGGGCCGTCCGGGTCCACGAGGTCCGGGCCACGGCCGACGCCGTACGGGTGGCCCGCGCCGTCGAGGGTGCCGCATGAGCGGGCCCCGCGACGAGCACGCGGAGGCGGCCGCCGACATCGCGGCCGTCGAGCAGGCCAACACCTCCTTCTACGAGGCGATGGAGCGCGGCGACTTCGAGGAGCTCTCCGGCCTCTGGCTGCCGGGCGAGGACCTCACCGTCTCCTGCGTCCACCCGGGCTGGCCGGTGCTCACCGGCCGCGGCGAGGTGCTGCGGAGTTACGCCCTGATCATGGCGAACACCGAGTACATCCAGTTCTTCCTGACCGACGTCGGGATCTCGATGACCGGCGACACGGCACTGGTGACCTGCACCGAGAACATTCTCAGCGGCGGCCCCGCGGAGGACGGCAACGCGCTCGGACCGCTGGTCGGGCAACTCGTCGTGGCCACCAATGTGTTCCGGCGCACTCCGGACGGCTGGAAGCTCTGGTCCCATCACGGCTCGCCCGTACTGACCGAATCCGATGAGGACGAGGACGAGGAAACCCCCTCCTGACCGAGGCATCCGCCCGATGGGTGGGTTGGAATCCGGGTCCGCGGGTAGTAGCGGCTACCAGCCCCGCGAGGCCTCCCCACAGCCCCCCGCGGGCGAGCACTGTCGGTGCTCGCAGGTAGATTCGAAAGAGAGCACCTCGCCGTCCGCACGCGGCCCCGTGTCTCTACGCCCTACGACAGCAGGAGTGATTCGCGTGGATCGTGTCGCGCTGCGCGGCCTCAAGGCCCGTGGACACCATGGCGTCTTCCCCCGGGAACGCGAAGAGGGTCAGACGTTCATCGTGGACCTGGTGCTCGGCCTCGACACCCGCCCCGCGGCAGCCGCCGACGACCTGACGAAGACCGTGCACTACGGCGTCGTCGCCGAGGAGGTCGTCGACGTGGTGCAGGGAGAACCGGTCGATCTGATCGAAACGCTCGCGGAGCGCATCGCCCAGAAGTGCCTCAAGCACGAAGGAGTCGAGGAGGTGGAGGTGGTGGTGCACAAGCCGGATGCGCCGATCACCGTCCCGTTTGACGATGTGACCATCACCATCACCCGGAGCCGAGTATGACTGCATTTTCTACCGAGGGGCAGAGCGACCCGACCGTACAGCCGGTGCCCGCCTCCGTGGTCGAGCAGGTGGACGCCGCGGACATCACCCTCTCCAATCCCAAACGTGCCGTGATCTCCCTGGGCTCCAACCTCGGCAACCGCCTGGAGACCCTCCAGGGCGCCATAGACGCTCTGGAGGACACCCCCGGCCTGCGGGTCAAGGCGGTCTCCCCGGTGTACGAGACGGAGCCCTGGGGCGTCGCTCCCGGTTCTCAGCCCTCGTACTTCAACGCGGTGATCGTCGTGAAGACGACGCTTCCCCCGTCCTCGCTCCTGGAACGCGGCCAGGCCATCGAGGAGGCCTTCGACCGGGTCCGTGAGGAACGCTGGGGCCCGCGCACCATCGACGTCGACATCGTGGCGTACGCGGACGTCGTCTCCGACGACCCGGTGCTCACCCTGCCTCACCCCCGGGCCCGTGAGCGGGCCTTCGTCCTCGCTCCGTGGCACGACGTCGACCCCGAGGCCCAGCTGCCCGGCGCCGGCCCCGTCGCGGAGCTGCTGGCCGGTGTCGGCCGGGAGGGCGTACTGCCCCGGGCCGATCTGGAACTCCGTCTGCCCGAGTAGTCGTTAGGCTCGACGGACACGGATCACTGGCGATACGGACCGGTGGCGACACGGGCCACCGGCAGCGAAGGGCGGAGCACTCGGTGAAGCAACTACGGCTCGGGGTACTGACCGGCCTCTTCGCCGCGGCCGGAGTGCTCTCCTGGGGCGGCGCCCGCCTCTGGGACTCCGTCGGCAGCCTGCCGAGCGTTCCCCTCGCCGCACCGATCGTGCTCGCGGTGATCGCGGTCATCCTGCTCGCCACGGCACTCTCCATCCGTTCCCGGCTGCGCGCCCAGCGCGAGCGTCGGCCGGGAGCCAAGGGCGTCGAACCACTGATGGCGGCGCGAGCCCTCGTCTTCGGTCAGGCCAGCGCGCTGGTCGTCTCCCTGGTGTCCGGCATGTACGGGGGCACGGGCGTCTTCCTGCTCGGCTCCCTCGACATCCCCGCCCGTCGCGACCAGGCGATCTACGCGGGCTTCGCGGTGCTGGCGGGTATCGGGGTGGTGGCCGCGGCCCTCTGGCTGGAGCGCATCTGCAAGCTCCCGGAGGACGAGGACAACGACAAGAGCTCGGCGGCCGCGTAGGGCCACCGAGCTCTCCTTCGTCGCTGTGCCGGAACTCAGCGCGCCATGACCAGGCTCATCGCCTCGGCTCGCGTCGCGGGATCACGGAGCTGCCCGCGCACCGCCGACGTGAGCGTCTTCGCACCGGGCTTGCGGATACCGCGCATCGACATGCACATGTGCTCGCACTCGATGACGACGATGACCCCGCGCGGCTCCAGGATGTCCATGAGTGAATCGGCGATCTGGGTGGTGAGCCGCTCCTGGACCTGCGGTCGCCGGGCGTAGACGTCGACCAGACGGGCCAGCTTCGAAAGGCCGGTGATCTTTCCGCTGGTCGCCGGGATGTACCCGACATGCGCGACGCCCCGGAACGGCACCAGGTGGTGCTCGCAGGTGCTGAACACCTCGATGTCCTTGACCAGCACCATCTCGTCGTGGCCGAGGTCGAACGTGGTCGTCAGAACATCCTGGGGCTCCTGGTGGAGACCCGCGAATATCTCCTTGTACGCCCGTGCCACCCGTCCCGGTGTCTCACGCAGTCCCTCACGGTCCGGGTCCTCGCCCACGGCGATGAGGAGTTCGCGAACGGCGGCCTCGGCCCGCTTCTCGTCGAACTCACCGATCGGACCCTGGCCCTCCAACGTCACCGGGTCGGTCATCTGTGCCTCGTTCCTCTGAGCTGTCACCCGCACCTAACTCCGTACGGGCGTACGAAAATGCCGCGCCCCCACAGGCTAGAACCTGCGGAGGCGCGGCATCCATTCCGGGCCCGGTGCGGCCCCGTGACAGGGGCCACACCGGGGTCGCGGATCAATTCTCCGGGCGCTCCTCCGGGATCACCTCGGTGGCCGGGACGGTGTCCGTGGGGACGACCGAGCCGTTCGCCGTGGTGGCGCCGTTGGTGAGGGCGAGCTCCTTCGGCGAGAGCACCGGCGGCCGCGTCGACGGGGTGCGTCGGGCGGAACCGGTCCAGGCCGGGCGGGCCGGGCGCTTCACGATCGGGGCGAAGATCTCGGCGATCTCCTCCTTGCCGAGCGTCTCCTTCTCCAGAAGCTGGAGAACGAGGGCGTCCAGCACGTCGCGGTTCTCGACGAGGATCTCCCACGCGTCGTTGTGCGCGGTCTCGATGAGCTTCTTGACCTCTTCGTCGACGAGGGCCGCGACCTCTTCCGAGTAGTCGCGCTGGTGGCCCATCTCCCGGCCCACGAAGGGCTCGGTGTTGTCGCCGCCGAACTTGATCGCGCCGAGCCGCTCCGTCATGCCGTACTGCGTGACCATCGCGCGGGCCGTTGCCGTGGCCTTCTCGATGTCGTTCGCGGCACCGGTGGTCGGGTCGTGGAAGACCAGTTCCTCGGCCGCGCGCCCGCCCAGCATGTAGGCCAGCTGGTCGAGCATCTCGTTGCGCGTCGTGGAGTACTTGTCCTCCTCCGGGAGCACCATCGTGTAACCGAGGGCGCGGCCGCGGGAGAGGATCGTGATCTTGTGGACCGGGTCCGCCTGGGGGGAAGCCGCCGCGACCAGGGCGTGTCCGCCCTCGTGGTACGCGGTGATCTTCTTCTCCTTCTCGGACATGATCCGGGTCCGCTTCTGCGGGCCCGCCACGACGCGGTCGATGGCCTCGTCGAGCATCTTGTTGTCGATCAGCTTCTGGTTGCCGCGCGCCGTGAGGAGCGCCGCTTCGTTCAGCACGTTCGACAGGTCGGCACCGGTGAAGCCGGGCGTACGACGGGCGACGGCGCCGAGGTCGACGTCCTTCGCGACCGGCTTGCCCTTCTGGTGCACCTTGAGGATTTCGAGACGGCCCTGCATGTCCGGCCGGTCGACCGCGATCTGCCGGTCGAAGCGGCCCGGACGCAGCAGCGCCGGGTCGAGGATGTCCGGCCGGTTCGTGGCGGCGATCAGGATGACGCCGCCCTTCACGTCGAAGCCGTCCATCTCCACGAGCAGCTGGTTCAGCGTCTGCTCGCGCTCGTCGTGGCCGCCGCCCATTCCGGCACCGCGGTGCCGGCCGACGGCGTCGATCTCGTCGACGAAGACGATCGCCGGGGCGTTCGCCTTGGCCTGCTCGAAGAGGTCACGGACCCGACTGGCACCGACACCGACGAACATCTCGACGAAGTCGGAGCCGGAGATCGAGTAGAACGGGACGCCCGCCTCGCCCGCGACGGCACGCGCGAGCAGCGTCTTGCCCGTACCGGGAGGCCCGTACAGCAGGACACCCTTGGGGATCTTGGCGCCGACGGCCTGGAACTTCGCCGGCTCCTGGAGGAACTCCTTGATCTCCTGGAGTTCCTCGACGGCCTCGTCCGACCCCGCCACATCGGCGAACGTCGTCTTCGGGGTGTCCTTGGTGATCAGCTTGGCCTTGGACTTCCCGAACTGCATGACCCGGGAGCCGCCGCCCTGCATCTGATTCATCAGGAACAGGAAGACGACCACGATCAGGACGAAGGGCAGCAGCGAGAGCAGGATCGAGATGAACGGGGACTGCTTCGACGGCGAGACGGTGTAGCCCTTGTCGATCTTGCCGCTCTCGAACTTCTGCTGCAGTGTGTCGGCCAGCTGGACACCCTGGTCGCCGATGTAGCTCGCCTGGAACTTGCTGCCGGACTCGCCCGAGAGCTTCTGGTCCTTCTTCAACTCGATCTTGATGATCTGTTCGTCACCGGTGGTCAGCTTGGCCTGCGCCACCTGGTCCTTGCTGATCGCCTGGACCACCTTGCCGGTGTCCACCGATTTGTAGCCGCCTGACGAGCCGACGACCTGCATCAACACGACCACGGCGAGGACGGCCAGCACGATCCACATGACCGGCCCACGGAAGTATCGCTTCACGTCCATCCATACGGGGCGATGACGCCCCGTCCCTCCTGCCCGTAGGTAAATGCTGCTGTGAGAAAAGACTGTTCTTCGGACGGTACCCCAGCATTGTCACCCGCGACCGCCGGGGACGTCTGTCAAAACCCGCCTTCGAATCCTCAACGGCGGGAATGCGGTGAAAGGTTCCCGGCGCCCCGTCGCGGTCGCGCCGGCCCCCAGGACCGGGAGGCGGTCAGCCGCCGTAGACGTGCGGGGCGAGCGTGCCGACGAAGGGGAGGTTGCGGTACTTCTCCGCGTAGTCCAGCCCGTATCCGACGACGAACTCGTTGGGGATGTCGAAACCGACCCACTTGCAGTCGAGCGCGACCTTGGCCGCGTCCGGCTTGCGCAGCAGGGTGCAGATCTCCAGGGACGCGGGCTCGCGCGAGCCGAGGTTCGACATCAGCCAGGACAGGGTCAGGCCCGAGTCGATGATGTCCTCGACGATCAGGACGTGCTTGCCCTTGATGTCGGTGTCCAGGTCCTTGAGGATCCGGACGACTCCGGAGGACTGGGTGCCCGCGCCGTACGACGAGACGGCCATCCAGTCCATGGTGACGGGGGTGGACAGCGCACGCGCCAGGTCCGCCATCACCATCACTGCGCCCTTGAGGACGCCGACGATGAGCAGGTCCTTGCCCGCGTACTCCGCGTCGATCTTCGCGGCCAGCTCGACGAGCTTCGCGTCGATCTCTTCCTTGGTGAGGAGCACCGACTGAAGGTCGGTGCCCATGTCCTTCTCGTTCACCCGCGTCTCTTTCTTTGCCTGCCGGGTCCGGGGTGGTGCCCCGGCCCTGCGCGGCCGCTCGCCTGCGTGTCAGCCGCTCGTGCTTCAGCTCTGCCGAATCACCAGTCTGCCACCCTGCCGCCTGGCTTCGACGCGGCCGGGCAGGTTGATGGCCCGCTGGCCGCGCCAGCCGGTGATCAGACGGTCGACTTCCTCGATGTGGCGGGCGAAGAGGGAACCGGGCGGGGAGCCCGCCTCCATGGCGGCCCGGCGCAGCACCCGGCGGCGCACGGCGGGCGGCAGCGCGTACAGCTTGGCGCACTCCAGCCGGCCCGCGTCGTCCCGCACGGTGCGGTCGGCCTCGGCGGCCCAGGTGTCCAGGGCGTCGGCGTCGTCGCGGGAGAGCTGCGCCGTACGGGCGAGGGCCTCGACGACTCCTTTGCCCAGCGCCTTCTCCAGGGCGGGCAGGCCCTCGTGGCGCAGTCGGGAGCGGGTGTAGGCGGGGTCGATGTTGTGCGGGTCGTCCCAGACGGGCAGCGACTGGACGAGGCAGGCCTTGCGGGCGGTCTGGCGGTCGAGCTGGAGGAAGGGGCGGCGGTAGCGGCCGGCCGGTCCCGACGCGGCGGCCATGCCGGAGAGCGAGCGGATCCCGGAGCCGCGGGCCAGTCCCAGCAGCACCGTCTCCGCCTGGTCGTCACGGGTGTGGCCGAGCAGGACGGCGGCGGCGCCGTGCCGTTCGGCCGCCGCGTCCAGCGCGGCGTAGCGGGCGTCGCGGGCGGCGGCCTCGGGGCCGCCCTCCTGGCCGACCTGCACGGCGACGGACTCGACCGGGTCGAGATGCATGGCGGTGAGGCGGTCGACGACCTCCGCGGCCCGGGTGTCGGATCCGTCCTGGAGACCGTGGTCGACGGTGATGCCGCCGGCCCGGACGTCGAGCTTGCGGGCCTCGAAGGCGAGGGCGGAGGCGAGTGCCATGGAATCGGCGCCGCCGGAGCATGCCACCAGCACGAGTGGGGTGTCCGGGCGGTCGGGGAGCAGGGCGCGCCGCCTGCCCGCACCGGCTTCGGCGAGCTCGGGGTGCGGGGTGCGCCGGGTGTGTTCGGTGAGTACGTCGTGGAGTACGCGGCGGACCGCCAGGCGTATCGCCGCGACCGCAGGATGGGGACCCATGTCCGGTGCCCTTCGTGAAGTTCGGGGGGAGGTTGCTCGGAGTGCCGGGACGGGAGAGTGCCGTCACTCAGAGTGCGTCGATGGTGACAGAGGCAAGCCGTCCATCGAGCATTGCACGCCTTCCCATGCCCCTACGGTCCCTCGGATGGGTGATTACCGGCGCGTTCTCGTCCTGTCGTCCGCCGTCGGGCCCGTCGCGATCAGGACTCTGCCTTACGGTGCACCCTCGCGATCCAGTCCGCCGGCTTCGCGATCTCCGCCTTGGTCGGGAGGGTGTTCGGCGAGGTCCAGACCCGGTTGAAGCCGTCCATGCCGACCTCGTCGACCACGGCGCGGACGAATCGTTCGCCGTCCCGGTACTGACGCAGTTTGGCGTCGAGGCCCAGGAGCTTGCGCAGCGCCTGGTCGAGGCGGCTCGCACCGCGCGCCCTGCGCTGCTGGAACTTCTCCCGGATCTCGCCGACGGAGGAGACGACCTCGGGGCCGACGCCGTCCATCACATAGTCGGCGTGCCCTTCGAGCAGGGACATCACGGCGGTGAGCCGGCCGAGGATCTCGCGCTGGGCGGGCGTCTGGACGAGTTCGACGAGGCTGCGGCCGCCGTCCTCGCCGTTCTCTCCCTCGGGGCGGCCCCCGGCCAGGGACTGGGCGGCCTCGCGGAGTCGTTCCAGCACGGTCACCGGGTCGACATCGGTCTCTTCGAGGAATGACTGGATCTCGCCCTGCAGATGGTCGCGGAGCCAGGGCACCCCGGTGAACTGGGTGCGGTGGGTCTCCTCGTGGAGGGCGACCCAGAGCCGGAAGTCGTGCGGGTCGGCCTCCAGCTCGCGCTCCACGTGGACGATGTTCGGGGCGACGAGCAGCAGCCTGCCGCCGCCGACGGCCGAGGCCGGGAAGTCACGGGTGGCGGGGGCGAACGTCTCGTACTGGCCGAGGACCCGGGAGGCCAGGAACGACAGCAGCATCCCCACCTCGACACCGGTCACCTTGCCGCCGACCGCGCCGAGCACGGCGCCGCCGGGCCCGTTGCCACGCCGGTCCTGCATCTTTCCCAGCAGGGGGCGGAGCAGTTCGCGGAATCCCGCGACATTGGCCTTGATCCAGCCCGCCCGGTCCACGATCAGGACCGGGGTGTCCTCCGGTTCGGTCCCCTCGGGGATCATCCGGGTGAAGGAGCGGACGTGCTCCTCCGCGGCCTTGGCATGCCGGCGCAGTTCCGCGACGACCTCGCGGGCCTCCTCGCGGCTGATCTCGGGCCCCGGCCGCACAAGTCGGGTCGCGGTCGCGACCGCGAGATTCCAGTCGACCATCTCTGCACCACCGATGCTCGTCATGCGTCAACCGTACGTGCTCGGCTCCGTCCGCGGTGTGGTGTTGACCGGCTCACCGGGTACCGGCGGCGAGGGTGGTCCGGTGCTCCCCGACGGATCCGCGCGGGGGGCCGAAGGCGGTGCGTCGCACGGCGCAGGGGCGCTCACGCACCGGACGCGCACGAGGCCGGGGAGCGCCCGGGTAGGGGAGCCCCGCGAGGCGCAGGACGCCCCTGTGCGGGAGGCGTTCCGGTGACGCGGCGCGGCGCCCCGGCCGTCGTCGCGCGCCCGCCGGGGATCACCGGACGGACCTGAGGCCGGTGGCGAGGGCGTCGAGGGAGGACTGGGCCTCGGACGGGGATGTCGTCCCGGATGCCAGGAAGGCGAAGGCGAGCAGTCGGCCCCGCCGGTCGACGACCGTCCCGGCGAGGGAGTTCACGCCGGTGAGGGTGCCGGTCTTGGCCCGGATCAGGCCGGTGCCCTCGGACTTCTCGTCGTACCGGCCGCTGAGGGTGCCGGTGAAGCCGGCCACGGGGAGGCCGGTGAGGACAGGGCGCAGTTCGGGGTGGTCCGGATCGGCGGCACGGGCGAGGAGTCCGGCCAGCAGTCCGGCGGTGACCTTGTCCTTGCGGTTCAGCCCGCTGCCGTCGGCGAGGTTCGCACCGGTCAGCGGCAGGCGGAGCTTCTTGAGCCATGCGGTGACGGCCCGTCGGCCGCCGTCGAAGTCGGCCGGTTCGCCCGTGGCCAGGGCGGTCTGCCGGGCGAGTGCCTCGGCGATGTCGTTGTCGCTGTTGGTCAGGGCCCGTTCGACCAGGGCGGAGAGCGGGACCGACAGATGCGTGGCGACCGTCCGGGACTTGGCGGCCGGCCGGCCGCGCACCGGGTCGGACCGGGTCGCGATCCCGGCGTCGTGCAGCAGTTCGCCGAAGGTCCGGGCGGTGTCGCCGGCCGGGTCGTCGCTGCGGGGGGCGGGCCCGCTGTCGCTGGTGTCGAGCCTGCCCTCGTCGGTCATCAGGGCGCTGACGGGGGCGATGTTCTCGTTGGGGCCGATCGGGTGCCGTGCGGGGCCGGAGTAGCGGGAGGTGTCGTACGCGAGGCGGACCGATGTCACGCCGCGGTCCTTCAGGGCGCGGGCGGTGTCGGCGGCCAGGGCGCGCAGAGCGGCCTTGTCGAGGGTGGGGTCGCCGCCACCGACCAGGGTGAGACCGCGGGAGTCGGGGGACGCCCGGACCGTCGTGGCGATGCGGTGACCGGGGCCGAGCGCGCTCAGCGCCGCGGCCGAGGTGGCGATCTTGATGGTGGAGGCGGGCGTCATGGGTGTGTCGGCACCCTGGCCGTACAGCCGCTCGCCGGTGGCGGTGTCGATGACGACGGCGCTGCGCACGGTCCCCAGGGCGGGGGCCTTCAGCAGCGGTCCGAGGGCGGCGCGGAGGGCGGCTGCGCCGTTCGGGGTGTCGCGCGCGTCCGGGGCGGAGTTGTCGGTCGCGGCGGAGAGGGGCTGGAGGACGGCCGGGGCGCTGGGCGCGGGTTCCGGTCCGGACGGTGTGCCGGATCCGTGATCTGCGCCACCTGTACGGATCCGGGCGGCGGCCCAGTCCTGCTCGGCCTTACGCTGACCCGAGTCCCAGGGGCCGGCGGCAAGGACGACGCCGGCCGCGAGCGCCAGGCCGAGGCCCGCGGAGACGGCCGTGAACTGCCGATCACTCAGTCCCCTCAACCCGATCAAGCCACTCTGCCGGGTGAGCCTGCTCAGTTTGTCCAGCAGGTCGACCGACGGTCTCTTCACCGGCTCGTCCACCGTTGACCAGCCCCTTTCGCGAGCACACATCTGCGTGGGGGACACTTAATCACCAGTCGTATGTGTTGATCATGGAGGAGCCACCCGTGGAGTTCGACGTCACCATCGAGATCCCGAAGGGTTCGCGGAACAAGTACGAGGTGGACCACGAGACCGGTCGGATCCGCCTGGACCGTCGACTCTTCACCTCGACCAGCTACCCGGCGGACTACGGCTTCGTCGAGAACACCCTCGGCGAGGACGGCGACCCGCTGGACGCGCTGGTCATCCTGGACGAGCCGACCTTCCCCGGCTGCCTCATCAAGTGCCGCGCCATCGGCATGTTCCGGATGACCGACGAGGCCGGCGGCGACGACAAGCTGCTGTGCGTGCCGGCCTCCGACCCCCGGGTGGAGCACCTGCGCGACATCCACCACGTGTCGGAGTTCGACCGCCTGGAGATCCAGCACTTCTTCGAGGTCTACAAGGACCTGGAGCCCGGCAAGTCCGTCGAGGGCGCGGACTGGGTCGGCCGCGCCGAGGCCGAGGCCGAGATCGAGGCCTCCTACAAGCGCCTTGAGGCGCAGGGCGGCGCGCACTGACCCGAGGGTCACGTCCGGATTCCGGCCGAGGTACGTCGCACGGTTCCGTTTACGGTTCCGTGCTGGACCGGGCGGCACTCCTCTCAATGGAGTGCCGCCCGTTTTCCGTGTGCCGCGCCCGTTCCGTGCGCCCGCCCGTCCGGACCGCGTACCGGTCCCTCCGCGGGTCCGTGCGCCCCGTGATTCCGCCCGCCTCGCCTCCGCGTACTTGTCCGTGGCCATACTGGGCACAAGCGCAATCGAAGACGCGCAGCCAATGAGGAGCGAGGCCGAGTGGTGGCGGAACCGGGCGGTCCGGAGGACCAGAAGCCCCAGTCCGACGAGGCGCGCAGCGCCTTCGTCCCGCCGACCGGGGTGGGACGGCGGACGTCCGCGTCCGAGGACGACCAGCCGACATCGGAGTTTGCCATTCCGGCTGGTCTGACGACCGAGCCCCAGGGGGCGGGAACGGGCTCCGCTTCGGGTTCCGGTTCCGGTCAGACTTCAGGCTCGGACACGATCGGCTCCGCCTTCGCCCCGCCGCGCACCTACAGCGCCCAGCACTCACCGCCCGCCTTCACCCCGGCGCACGGCAGCCCGATGATCCGGCTGACCAAGGAGGCCCCTTGGCAGGACCGGATGCGCACGATGCTGCGGATGCCGGTCGCCGAGCGCCCAGCGCCCGAGCCGGTGCAGAAGTCCGACGAGGCGGGCCCCGCGGTGCCGCGCGTGCTCGACCTGACGCTGCGCATCGGCGAGCTGCTGCTCGCCGGCGGCGAGGGTGCCGAGGACGTCGAGGCGGCGATGTTCGCGGTGACCCGCAGCTACGGTCTGGACCGCAGCGAGCCCACCGTCACCTTCACCCTGCTGTCGATCTCGCACCAGCCCTCGCTGGTCGACGACCCGGTGACGGCGAGCCGTACCGTACGCCGTCGTGGTACCGACTACACCCGGCTGGCCGCCGTCTTCCGGCTCATCGACGACATCACCGCCGAGGATGTCGAGGTCACGCTGGAGGACGCGTACCGGCGCCTGGCGGAGATCCGGCGCAACCGGCATCCCTATTCCGGCTGGGTGCTGACGCTGGCCGGCGGCGGACTCGCCGGTGCGGCATCAGTACTGGTCGGCGGTGGTGCGCTGGTGTTCGTGGTGGCCGCTGTCGGCGCGATGCTCGGCGACCGGCTCGCCTGGCTCTGTGCCGGGCGGGGGCTGCCGGAGTTCTACCAGTTCGTGGTGGCGGCGATGCCTCCCGCCGCGTTGGGTGTGGCGCTGACGCTGACCCACTGGTCGGACGTGCGGCCGTCCGCGGTCATCACCGGTGGGCTGTTCGCGCTGCTGCCGGGGCGGGCTCTGGTAGCGGGCGTGCAGGACGGGCTGACCGGCTTCTACATCACCGCCGCCGCGCGCCTGCTCGAAGTCATGTACCTGTTCATCGGCATCGTCGTCGGTGTGCTGCTCGTGCTGTATCTGGGCGTTCAGCTGGGTGCCCAGCTGAACCCCGGGACCCGGTTCTTCGCCCCGGACCGGCCCGTGGTGCAGATCCTGGCGTCGATGGCGCTCTGTCTCGCGTTCGCGATCCTGCTCCAGCAGGACCGGTCCACGGTGCTGGCGGTGACCCTCAACGGCGCCGTGGCGTGGGTGATCTTCGGCGCGATGGCCAGGACCGCCCACATCTCACCGGTGCTGGCGACGGCGACGGCGGCCGGCCTGGTGGGTCTGTTCGGGCAGCTGCTCGCGCGCTACCGGAACACCTCGTCACTGCCGTTCATCACGGCGGCGATCGGCCCGCTGCTGCCCGGCTCGGCCACGTACTTCGGTCTGCTGGGCATGGCGCAGGGCGATGTGAACGCGGGGCTCGTCTCGTTGTCGACCGCGGTCGCGACGGCGCTGGCCATCGCGATCGGGGTCAACCTGGGAAGCGAGATCTCCCGGCTGTTCATGCGGGTGCCGGGGGCGGTCGGCGGAGCGAACCGCCGCGCGGCCAAGCGGACGCGCGGCTTCTGACCGGCCGCCGGGTAACCGGCTCCCCGGGTCAGCGCTTGGCGTGGCGGCCTCGCTGGCCGGTGACCGGGCTCTGGCCCTCGCCACCGCCGGCCACCGCCGCCTCCTTCTTCGACTTGGAGCGGGCCCGCAGGAACTCGATCGCGATCGGCACCACCGAGATGAGCACGATCAGGATGAGCATCGCCTCGATGTTCTGGTGCACGAACTCGATCTTGCCGAGTGCGGCGCCGAGCAGCGTGACCCCGACGCCCCAGAGCACCCCGCCGATGATGTTGAACGTGATGAATGAGCGGTAGTTCATCCGGCTCACACCGGCGATGATCGGCGTGAACGTACGCACGATGGGCACGAAACGGGCCAGGATCAGCGACTTGGGCCCGTACTTCTCGAAGAACTCGTGTGCCTTCTCGACGTTCTCCTGCTTGAAGAGGCGGGAGTCCGGGCGCTTGAAGAGCGACGGGCCGACCTTGCGGCCGAAGAGATACCCCACCTGGTCGCCGATGATCGCCGCCAGCGCCACCAGGACGCAGACCAGCCAGAGCGGAGACTTCAGCTGCCCCGTGGTCACCAGCAACCCCGTGGTGAACAGCAGGGAGTCACCGGGCAGGAAGAAGCCGATCAGCAGTCCGGACTCGGCGAACACGACGAGGAGGACGCCGGGAAGTCCGAAGGTGTTGATGAGATAGTCCGGGTCCAGCCAGCTCGGTCCGAGCGCAAGCGTATTCAAGGGTCCGGGCTCCTGGATCGTTCGATGGGGGCTGCGTGGCCGCCCAAAGCTATCAACGGAGAATGACGTCCACGGGTTCCAGTGGCCCCCGCGAAAATAGGCACGGGGCCAACCGGGACAAAGCTCTCTCCAGGAGGTGCCACACGATGAGTATCGAGGATTTCGGCGGCGGGCAGGCGGACCAGTCGGATGTCCTGGTCGTCACCACGAACGACGTACCGGGCTACCAGGTGACCCGCGTGATCGGTGAGGTGTTCGGTCTGACCGTGCGCTCCCGCCACCTCGGCAGCCAGATCGGCGCCGGGCTGAAGTCCATGATCGGCGGCGAGCTGAAGGGGCTGACCAAGACGCTCGTCCAGACCCGGAACCAGGCGATGGAGCGGCTGGTCGAACAGGCCAGGGCACGGGGCGCCAACGCGGTCCTGATGATGCGCTTCGACGTGACCGAGGCGGCCGACGTGGGCACCGAGGTCTGCGCGTACGGCACGGCGGCCGTGATCAGCAAGATCTGAGTGACGCCGGCACGGGGGGGCGCTTCCGCCCCCGTGCCGGCCGCGCGTGCGCGGGTTACGTGCGCGGGTTATGAGAGGCGCTCCGCATTGGCGTCGATCGCGTCCCGCAGGTGCGCGGCCAGGCCCGGCCACATCGACTCGTAGTACGCGCGAAACCGCGGGTCGGACACGTACATCTCGCCGAGCCCCCGGTGCATCTCGGGCGTGCACTCGTAGAACCACCCGGTGATGTGGAGCCGGTGGGCCTCGGCCAGGTCCATCGCCCGTTCGCCGGTGGCCGGTTCACCGGCCTCCATCAGCGCGTCGTAGGCGGCGCTCCAGTCGGCGACCTCCGCCTGCATCCGCTTCCAGTCCTCCTTGGTGTAGCGGGCGGCCCGGCGCTGCGACTCGGCGTAGGCGGCGGTGCCGCCCCAGCGGCGTTCGGCCTCCTCCGCGTGCTCCTCGGGGTCCTTGCCCCCGAAGACCTCGAACTTCTCCTCGGGCGTGAGGTTGATGCCCATCTTCCGTGCCTCCATGGCTGTCTCGACGGCGGCTGCCATCTTCCGGAGCTCGGCGATCCGGTCGGTCAGCAGCCGGTACTGGCGGCGCAGATGCTCCTGCGGGTCCGCGGCCGGATCGTCGAGCAGTACCGCGATCTCGTCGAGCGGGAAGCCGAGCTCCCGGTAGAACAGGATCTGCTGCAGCCGGTCGAGGTCGGCGTCGTCGTAGCGGCGGTGCCCCGCGTGGCTGCGCCCGCCGGGCGAGAGCAGTCCGATGCCGTCGTAGTGGTGCAGAGTGCGCACCGTGACCCCGGCGAATCCGGCGACCTGTCCCACGGAGTAGTCCACGACTCCCCGCTCCCTTCTCCGTTTCCGGTACGTACCGAGCCTGGGTCCTGACGTGACGTGAGGTGCAAGCCCGGAACACCACCACCTCCGGCGCCATTGGAGGGGTTATATGGCTTTTGCGTCGTTATGGTGAGCCGATGGCCGCAGACTCTCCCCCGCCCGCCGAAATCCCTCCCGCCCGACCGACGTCCGCCACAACCGCCCGCGCCGGGACCACTCCGGTACACCGGCTGCTGCCCGTCATCGTGCCCGCCCTCGCCGTCGGCGTCGCCTCGGCCCTCGTCCTGCTCGGGATCAGCCTGCTCGCGGAGAAGCTTCAGGACGTGCTCTGGGGGACGGTCCCCGACGCGCTCTCCATCGGCCGCTACTCCTCGCTCTGGATGATCGTGATGCTCACCGCCTGCGGGCTGGTGGTCGGGTTGCTGGTCCGGGTGGTGCCCGGTCACGCCGGTCCCGATCCGGCGACCACCGGGCTGGTGGATCCGCCTCTCGCGCCGGTCGTGGTTCCGGGACTGCTGCTCGTGACCGTCCTCACGCTCGCGGGCGGGATCAGCCTCGGCCCGGAGAATCCGATCACGGCCGCCAATATCGCGCTGACCTACTGGCTCGGCCGCCGGTTCGCTCCCGGCACGACGGCGGAGCTGTGGATCTCGCTGGCGGCGGCCGGCACCATCGGCGCGCTCTTCGGCACCCCGGTCGCCGCCGCGCTGATCCTCTCCGAGACGCTCGCCTCGCGCCCCGGACCGGGTGCGCTCTGGGACCGGCTGTTCGGCCCGCTCGCGGCGGGCACCGCCGGCGCGCTCACCATGACGCTGCTGGCCCACCCCAGCTTCGACCTGTCGCTGCCGCCGTACACCCGCCCGCACTGGGGCGATCTGCTCTCCTCGGTCGTCATCGCCCTGGCGGGTGCGGTACTGGGCCTGGCGGCGGTGTACGCCTTCCCGTACACGCACCGGTTCTTCCGGGCACTGAAGCACCCGGTCCTGGCGCCGGCCCTCGGCGGGCTGCTGCTCGGCCTGCTCGGGGCACTGGGCGGTCATCTCACCCTGTTCAAGGGGCTCGACGAGGTGAGGGTGCTCGCCGCCGACCCGAGCGGCTGGTCGGCGGGGCAGTTCGCGGTCATGGCCGTGGTGAAGACGGCCGCACTGCTGATCGCGGCGACCTGCGGCTTCCGGGGCGGGCGGATCTTCCCCGCCGTCTTCGCGGGGGTGGCCCTGGGGCTCTGCGCCCACGCCCTGGTCCCCTCGGTGCCGGTGGCGCTCGCGGCGCCGTGTGCGGTGCTGGGCGTACTGCTGGCCGTCACCCGGCAGGGCTGGCTGAGCCTGTTCACCGCGGCGGTGCTGGTCGGCGGCGCGGCCGTCCTCCCGATACTGTGCATCGCCTCGCTGCCGGCCTGGCTGCTGGTGACCGGGCGACCGCAGATGCAACTGCACGAGGACGGTACGCCGCTGAGGTGAGCCCGGCGCGGCGACGAGTACCGGGCCCCAGCCCCGAGCGGCGCCGGAGCGTACGACGCGCCCTCCGGCCCGGACTCCGCTCGACGCGCCGGATGCCACCGGTATCCGTATCGTCTCCTCCGTACGGATATGCCCCGATACGCCCCTTCAGGCTCTGCCGGAGGTCGCCGCGATGCCCACGCCCGTCAACGTAGCCGTCATCTACTACTCCTCGACCGGCACCGTCGCCGCGATGGCCGAGGCCATCGCGCAGGACGCCGAGAAGGCCGGTGCGGAGGTACGGCTGCGCAGGGCCCGTGAACTCGCCCCGCAGGCGGCCATCGACTCCAACCCGGCCTGGGCCGCCAACGCGCGGGCGACCGCGGACGTCGCCGAGGCGTCGCACGACGACGTGATCTGGGCGGACGCCGTGATCTTCGGTACGCCGACCCGGTTCGGCAACGTCGCCTCCCAGCTCAAGCAGTTCATCGACACCCTCGGCAGCCTCTGGCAGGCGGGCCGTCTCGCCGACAAGGTCTACAGCGGCTTCACCTCCACCAGCACCGCGCACGGTGGCCAGGAGTCCACGCTGCTCGCGCTCTACAACACGGTCCACCACTTCGGCGGCATCCTGATCGCCCCCGGCTACACGGACCCGTCGAAGTTCGTCGACGGGAACCCGTACGGCACCTCGCACGTGGCGGGCCAGGGCGACATCCCGGTCGGTGTGCAGACCCTGACCGCCGCCCGGGTCCAAGCCGAACGGGTCGTGAGGTTCACCCGGGCCATCAAGGACGGCCTCGCCGCCGAGAGCTGAACGCACCGCACGCCCACAGGACCGTGGCGGTTCACAAAAGACCGCCGAGAGCCGAGAAAGGCTGTTCACCGATGCCTCTCCACAAGGGTTCGCATGGTACGGAGCCGTCCGAGAAGCGCCGCAGACTCGCCCTCAACCCGTTCTACGGAGAGGCCGACCCGATCGCCGGAATGGAGTCGGCGCCGCCCCGGCACCGGCTTCCCGACGGGCCGATGTCACCCTCGATCGCCTACGGCCTGGTCCACGACGAGCTGATGCTCGACGGCAACGCACGGCTCAACCTGGCCACCTTCGTCACCACCTGGATGGAGCCCCAGGCCGGGGTGCTGATGGGCGAGTGCCGCGACAAGAACATGATCGACAAGGACGAGTACCCCCGCACCGCCGAGCTGGAACGGCGGTGCGTGGCGATGCTCGCCGATCTGTGGAACGCCCCCGACCCCTCGACCGTCGTGGGCTGTTCGACGACCGGCTCCAGCGAGGCCTGCATGCTCGCCGGAATGGCGCTGAAACGCCGTTGGGCCGCCAGGAACGCCGACCGCTACCCGGCGACCGCCCGGCCGAACCTGGTCATGGGCATCAATGTGCAGGTCTGCTGGGACAAGTTCTGCAACTTCTGGGAGGTCGAGCCGCGGCTGGTCCCGATGGAGGGCGACCGCTTCCATCTCGACCCGCAGGCCGCGGCCGATCTCTGCGACGAGAACACCATCGGCGTCGTCGGCATCATGGGCTCCACGTTCGACGGTTCCTACGAGCCCGTCGCGGAGCTCTGCGCGGTCCTGGACGCCCTTCAGGAACGCACCGGCCTGGACATCCCCGTCCACGTGGACGGGGCGTCCGGTGCGATGGTGGCGCCGTTCCTGGACGAGGATCTGGTGTGGGACTTCCGGCTGCCCCGGGTCTCCTCGATCAACACCTCCGGGCACAAGTACGGCCTGGTCTACCCGGGGGTCGGCTGGGCGCTGTGGCGCTCGCCCGCCGAGCTGCCCGAGGAGCTGGTCTTCCGGGTCAACTACCTGGGCGGCGACATGCCGACCTTCGCGCTGAACTTCTCCCGGCCCGGCGCACAGGTGGTGGCGCAGTACTACACGTTCCTGCGGCTGGGCCGGGACGGCTACCGGGCCGTTCAGCAGGCCTCCCGGGACGTCGCGACCGCGCTGGCGCAGCAGATCGAGAAGCTCGGAGACTTCCGGCTCCTCACCCAGGGCGACCAGTTGCCCGTCTTCGCGCTGACGACCGCGCCGGACGTGGAGGCGTACGACGTCTTCGACGTGTCCCGCCGGCTGCGGGAGCAGGGCTGGCTGGTGCCCGCGTACACCTTCCCCGCCAACCGGCAGGACCTGTCGGTGCTGCGGGTGGTGTGCCGCAACGGCTTCTCGTCGGACCTCGCCGAGCTGCTGCTGGAGGACCTCCGGCTGATCCTGCCCGACCTGCGCCGCCAGCCGCACCCGTTGAGCCAGGACAAACAGGCGGCGACGTCCTTCCACCACTGAGCGCCGAGCACCCCGATCAGCGGCCGATCCGGGCGAACCTTCTTACGGCCAGCGGGAAGAACACCGCAAGCAGCACCAGCGGCCAGACCACCGCGAGCAGTTCGGCATGGTCGGACGCCCAGGTGCCGCCCGCCCCGCCCGGATTGCCGAACAGGCCACGCACCGCCGTGGCCGTGGCCGACATCGGGTTCCATTCGACGGCCGCGCCCAGCCACCCCGGCATCGAATCGGGGGTGGCGAAGACATTGGAGAGGAAGCCGACCGGCCAGACCAGGATCTGCACCGCCTGCACCAGCTCCGGCTTCCCGGCCACCAGGGCCAGCTCGATGCCGGTCCACAGCATCGCGAACCGCAGCAGCAGGAGCAGCCCCATCGCCACCAGCGCCGCGGCCGGCCCGTGGTGCCAGCGCCAGCCGACCGCGTAGCCGACGCCGGTCATCACGGCGAGCGCGGCCACCGACTGGAGCATGTCCGCGACGCTCCGGCCGACCAGTACCGAACCGGAGACCATCGGCATGGCGCGGAACCGGTCGATGACGCCCTTGTCGAGGTCCTGGGTGACCGCGATCATGGTCGACTCCAGGCCGAAGGCCACGGTGAGCGCGAGCATGCCGGGCACCAGGAACTCGGTATTGTCGCCGTCGACTCCCTGCCCGCCACCCACCAGGTAGTTGAACATCAGCAGCAGCATCACGGGGAAGACCAGTCCGACGACGATCCGGACCGGCTGGCGCGCCCAGTGCGCCAGTTCGCGCCGGGTCATCGTCCAGGAGTCGGACACCGCCCAGCTCATCGCGCTCATGCCGCCACCTCCGTGTGTTCCAGCTTCCGCTCGGTCAGCGCGAGGAAGACCTCGTCGAGTGTCGGGCGTCGCACCGCGATGTCCTCCGCCTCGATGCCCGCCTCCTCCAGGGCCCGTACGGTCCGGGTCAGGGCCGCCATCCGGTCCGGCGCCGGTGCCCCGATCAGCCGCCGGTCCGCGTCGACGACCGCGCCGTCACCCAGCAGTCGTGCCGCGGCGGCCAGTCGGGACCCGTCCCGGACGACGACATCGATGCGGTCCCCGGCCACCATCGCCTTCAGCTCGTCGGACGTCCCCTCGGCGGCCACTCGTCCGGCGTCGACGACCGAGATCCGGTCCGCGAGCTGATCGGCCTCCTCCAGGTACTGCGTGGTCAGGAGTACGGTCGTGCCGCCGCCCACCAGGGAGCGCACCGCCGACCACACCTCGGCCCGGCCGCGCGGGTCGAGTCCGGTGGTCGGCTCGTCCAGGAAGAGCACCTCCGGGTCGGTGATCAGCGAGGCGGCCAGATCGAGCCGTCGCCGCATGCCGCCGCTGTACTGCTTCACCGGCCGCCGTCCGGTGTCCACGAGACCGAAGCGGGTCAGCAGCTCGTCCGCCCGCGCGCCCGCCCGGCGGGCGCCCAGGTGGTACAGCCGGCCGAACATCTCCAGGTTCTGCCGACCGCCGAGTTCCTCGTCGACCGCCGCGTACTGCCCGAGCAGCCCGATGCGGCGCCGGACCTCGCCGGCCCGCTCCCGTACGTCGAACCCCGCCACCTCGACCCGCCCCTCGTCGTGCCGCAGCAGCGTGGACAGGATGCGTACGGCCGTGGTCTTGCCCGCGCCGTTGGGGCCGAGCACGGCGTGGACGGTGGAGCGGCGGACCGTGAGGTCCAAGCCGTCCAGGGCGCGTTTCTCCCCGTATCGCTTGTGCACACCTTCGACAACGATCGCGTCGGTCAAAGTCCCCACACCTTCCCGTAGTCAAACTTGACTAGCGAGGTCGAAGGTAACGCCGCCGACCCCATTCGTCAAACTTGATTACTCGTCGTCGCCGGGGTCCCGGACACCCGTCGCGTACGGGTTCTCCTGCCCCTCGGCGAGCACACCGATGAAGGGTTCACCCTCCCCCGCGAAGGTGTACGCGCCGCCCTCGATGCGGGCGATCAGCCCGCGCGTCCACTCCGCACCGGCGTCCGCCGAGTGGACCCACATGTTCATGATCTCGCCGATGTGGCCGAGCGACCCCGGTCCGGCCTCCGGCGTGTAGTACTCGGTGACCGAGGCCCGCCAGGCCGCGAGGCCGGCCACCCGCTCCTTGAGCAGCGCGACCGCCTCGGCCCGCTCCAGGTCGACGATGCCGCCGAGGCCCGCCGACAGCACGTCCAGCTTCTGGTCGTACGAGGTCAGCGCCGCACGCAGCAGCGTGAGGTACTCCTCGTTGCCCCGCTCGGTGATCTCGTACTCGGTACGGGGCGGACCGCCCGCCGTGCTCGGAGCGGTCTCGTGGGCGATCAGCAGTCCCTGCTTCGCCATCTGCTTCAGCGCGTGGTAGACCGACCCGGGCTTGGCGTTGGACCACTCGTGCGCACCCCAGTACTCCAGGTCGTTGCGGACCTGATAGCCGTGCGCCCGGCCGTGCTGACGCACGGCGCAGAGGACCAGCAGCCGGATCGCGGACATGTCACGCACCCCTTCTATTCAACTTTGATCAGCGTAACCGCCCGCCTCGGCCACCAACTCGAACGCGGTACGGCCGTCCAGGGACTCGCGGATGATGTCGGCGTGCCCGGCGTGCCGGGCGTGCTCCTCGACGAGATGGAGCAGCAGCCACCGCATCGAGACCCGCCCCTCCTTCGGGAACCACGGCGCGTCGGGCAGCGGAAAGGTGTCGTCCAAGCTGGGCAACGAGCCGATGAACTCCTCGACCTCGGCCGCGACGCCGTCCCAGAACTCCAGCATCCCCTCCACCGTCTCGTCGCCGACGAGCCGGAAGCTGTCCGCCCAGGTCTCCTCGGTCCGGGAGGTCTCGCTCGGCCGTTGCTGCGCCATCCGGAGCCAGTTGAGCTCTCCCTCGGCGACGTGCTTGAACAGCCCGGACAGGGAGAGCTCGCTCGCGCTGGGCCGGCTCGCCGCCTGCTCCTCGGTCAGACCGATGAGGGAGCGCCGGATCGCGCCGCGCTGCGCCTCGACGAAGGAGAGGAGCGCGCCGCGCTCGTCGCCAGAGGTCTCCGCGGGAACGTGAGTGACCATGATGACCGCCTTGGTGAGCCGTGCCGGTTTCTTCCTGACACCGACCAAGCTACGGACCCTTGCGGTCAGCTTCTGTCCTCGATGTGGCGGAACGGCTGTCAGAAGGGGAACGCGCTCCGGCCGTGCTGAATGGACATCCATGTCTCGGTCGTGAAGGCGCGGACGGTCGCCTCGCCGTTCAGCCTGCCGATCCCGGAGGACTTCTCGCCGCCGAAGGCGACCAGCGGATCGTCCTGGACGGTGGAGTCGTTGACGTGGAACATGCCGCTGACGACCCGCTGCGCGAACCGCACTCCGCGCTCGGCCCTGCGCGTGTGCACGGCGCCGCTCAGCCCGTACGGGGTGTCGTTGGCGATCCGTACGGCATCGTCCTCGCCGTCGAACGGCACCAGCAGCGCCACCGGGCCGAATATCTCCTGGGACAGCAGCGGGGAGCCCTCGGGGAGCCCGGTGAGCACGGTCGGCTCGACGAGATTGCCGCGGGTCCCGCCCCGCACGAGCGCGGTGGCCCCCTCGGCGAGTGCCTGGTCGACCAGTGCGGTCAGGGCGTCCGCCTGGAAGGTGTTGATGACCGGACCCATGTGGGTCTCCGGGTCACGCGGATCACCGGTCCTCAGTGCGGCCACCCTGGCGGTGAACTTCTCGGTGAACTCCCGCTCGACACCGCGGTCCACCAGGATGCGGTTGGCGGCCATGCAGACCTGCCCCTGGTACACGAAGCGACTGAAGACGGCCGCGTCGACCGCGTAGTCGATGTCCGCGTCGTCCAGCACCACCAGGGCGCTGTTGCCGCTGAGTTCGAGGATCGTCCGCTTGAAGTGCCCGGCCGCGATCGCGCCGATCTGGCGGCCGACGCGGTCCGTGCCCGCGAAGGAGATCACCTTGGGTACGGGGTGCTCGATGAACGCGTTCCCTATTTCGGCGACATCGGTGATCAGGACGTTGAGCAGCCCGGCGGGCAGGCCCGCGTCCTCGAAGATCCTGGCGATCAGTCCGCCGCCGACGACCGGGGCGTTCTGATTGGGCTTGATGACGACCGCGTTGCCGAGCGCGAGGGCCGGCGCGACGGATTTCATCGTCACCAGGAAGGGGAAGTTGAAGGGGCTGATGACCCCTATGACGCCGACCGGTTCGCAGTAGAGGCGGTTCTCCTTGCCATCGGCCACGGAGGGCAGGATGTGGGCCCGGGGGCGCAGTGTCCGATGGATCGCGTCGCGCAGGAATTCCTCGGCGACCCGGACCTCGTACTCCGCCTTGAGACGGGTTCCGCCCAGTTCGTCGACGATCGCCTCGACGATTTCGTCGCGCATTTTCCCGATGACGTCCAGGGCTCGCTCCAGAACCCTGCGGCGCTCGTACGGGCCGGTGGTGGCCCAGGACCGCTGGGCACGCTCGGCGGCCCGATAGGCGAGGTCGACCTCGTGCGCTGTCGCGATGGTGATCGCGGCGAGTTTCTCCCCGTTGTAGGGATTGAAATCGATGATGTCCCACGAGCCGGTTCCGGTCCGCCACTCACCGTCGATGTACTGGTCGGCCAGCTCGTAGAAGAAGGACATGCGATCCCTTAACTCAGGTGCAGACTCCCGTCGAACCGCCATCGTACTGATGAATCAAGTGAGTTGGAGTAGACCACGGAGCAGATCGCGGCTCTCCTCGGGGCCGGGACTGTCCTCGTGCAGCCGCGCCATGGCCTTTTCGTACTGAGCGACTTCTTCGGCCTTGTCCAGATAGAGCGCACTTGTCAGCTGCTCCAAGTAGACAATGTCCGACAGATCGGATTCGGGGAATCGGAGCATCGTAAAAGAACCGCTCTCGCCGGCATGCCCGCCAAAACTGAAGGGCATCACTTGAAGAGTGATGTTGGGCTGTTCCGACATTTCGATCAGATGCCGCAATTGTCCGCGCATGACTTCACGGTCGCCGTACGGCCGGCGCAACGCCGCCTCGTCCAGTACGGCGTGGAAGCGGGGTGCACGTTCGGAGACGAGGGCCTTCTGGCGCTCCAGCCGCAACGCGACGCGGCGGTCGATCTCGACGGCGGGGGCGTCACCCATGCCCCGCGCGACGACCGCGTGCGCGTAGGACTCGGTCTGCAACAGACCGTGGACGAACTGGACTTCGTACACCCGGATGAGCGATGCCGCTCCCTCCAGACCGACGTACGTCTGGAACCACCCGGGCAGCACGTCCCCGTAACTGTGCCACCAACCCGCCATGTTGGCCTCACGGGCCAGGCCGAGCAGGGCGTCGCGCTCCGCATCGTCCGTGACGCCGTAGAGCGTGAGCAGGTCCTCGACGTCCCTGGCCTTGAAGCTCACCCGTCCCAACTCCATGCGGCTGATCTTCGATTCGGAAGCCCGGATGGAGTAGCCGGCCGCCTCCCGGGTGATCCCCCGGGAGTCGCGCAGCCGCCTGAGCTGTGAGCCCAGCAGGATGCGCCGCACCACAGATCCACTCGACTCGCCTGCCGCCACTGACCCGATCCTCCCCATCGCTTCCTGGACACCGGGGCTCCCCCTGAACCCCAAGTGCCGGATTCTGCCACCAAAACGCTTCAGCCCGTACTCATTCGATTACGGAAATGGCAAGGCCGCCGCAAAGCTACGGAAATACACGCAGGAAGAAATGACCAAGAACCGGCACGGGTTCGGACAGGTCCGGCGCGTGCACGTGCATCTGCCCTTGCATCTGCCCTGCGCATTCGGAACCATGGCTCTCGCGCACCTGCGTGCTCGTTCGTGTTGTGCCGCTGTACCCCGTAGTACGGGTACAGCCGCGAATCCCGGGAGTGCCTCGCATGGGGACGAATGGATCGACGATGCTCGAGCCGTTAAGGCAGGGGCTTCCCCCCATCGATCCCTCAGCCGTCTCCGGCTCGGCCACCTGCACACTGCCCGCCCGGTACGAAGCCGTGGGCGGGGCACGGCGGTTCACCAGGAAGACGCTGAGCGGCTGGGGACTGGACGATCGCTTCGACGACGTCGCACTGGTCGTCTCCGAACTCGTCACCAACGCCCTGCGGCACGCCCTGCCCGGGGACACCGCACCGGACTTCCAGGAACCGCCCGTACGGCTGCACTTGATGCGTTGGAGCTCACGCCTGGTGTGCGCCGTGCGCGACCCCAGCCAGGAGAGCCCCGTCGCCTCCGAGGCGGCCGACTCGGCGGAATCGGGCCGTGGTCTCTTCCTGGTGGAGTCCTTCAGCGACTCCTGGGGCTGGCACCCCTCCCCCGCCCTGGGGGCGGAGAACCTGAACAGCGCGGCGGCGCCGCGCGGCAAGGTGGTCTGGGCGCTGTTCCGGCTGTCCGACAACTGAGGGCGCGTGCCCGGCGCGTGGCCGCCGTCGGCGGATCGCGTCGGGCCGGTACGGGCCGGGCACCGGCCCGGGGGCTCGGTCAGCTGCCCGCTATGAGGTGGTCGAACTCCCCGTCCTTCACCCCGAGAAGCAGCGCCTCTATCTCGGCGGGCGTATAGACCAGGGCAGGCCCGTCGGGGTGGCGTGAATTACGCATCGCCACATCCCCTCCGGGCAGTTTCGCGAACTCCACGCAGGAACCCTGGGAGTTGCTGTGTCTGCTCTTCTGCCAGACGACTCCGCGAAGCTCTGTGGCCGCCATGCCGTTGTACACGTCGTGCACAGGACGCTCCCCGAGTTGCAAGGTGCAAGTGTCAACTGTCTCGGATCATAGCTCTGTTCAAATATTGCTGCATGAGCAGATGCATGCGCGGATGCACGTGCACGCGGGGTGTTCCCACGATTACAGCTTTACGGCATATGCATAGACGCACGGGAGGCCTGTTCGGCTCCGTCTACCCCGAGCCGAGCACCCCATACCCGAGAGCCCCGCTGGTAGCTTGGCGCGGTCTTTCATCGACGAGGGGGAATTCCACGTGCACACCGTCATGCGCTCCGGCGGCGTAATCATCGCCGGAATCGTCATCGCCGTCGCACTGACCGGCTGCGGCAGCGGCAACGGGAAGAGCGAGTCGGCCAGCGGCTCCGACGCCGGGAAGACCGGCCGGGTCCCGGGCGGCGGTGGCTCCGGCGCCGGGGCCGACGCGGCTTCGCTGGAAGGCGGCTGGGCCGGAAAGACCGACGGCAAGGCGGTGATCCTGTCCGTCGCGTCCGGGAAGGCCGTGCTCGTCACCGAGCAGCAGGCCTGCACGGGCACCGTGAAGGAGACGGGCAAGGTGACGCTCGCCCTGAAGTGCGCCGACGGCGACACCGCCCGCACCACGGGATCGGTCGTCTCCAACGACGGCAAAACCATCAAGGTGTCCTGGGACGGCGGGACGGAGGACACCCTGGCCAAGACCGAACCGGGAGCGATCCCTTCGGGCCTGCCGGGCCTGCCGACCCCCTGACGGCCGACCGCGCCGCCCGTCAGTCCGCCCGGTCCCGGGGCCGGGCCGGCTTCGACGTCCCGTCCAGCCCCCGGGAGAACTCCTCCAGGGCTTCGAGAAGGAGGCCCGCCCCGTTCCGTACGAACGGATCCGCCCCGCCTTCGTCCGTCCGCTGCCGCGCGTCCCACGCCTCCAGCGCCTCGCGCACCTCCGCCCAGTCCGGTACGCGCCGCTCCCGCACCTCCTTCGCCGCTCGTTCGGTGGCCCGGCGCAGCGCCTCGGCCAGGCGCGCGGCGGCCGGTACGGGGGTGGCGCCGCCGCACGGGAGGTGGGCCTCCAGCAGCATCGCGACCCGGCCGAGCTGGGCGAGGGCGTGCTGGGTGTCGTCGGCGGCGGCACGGGACAGGCCGCGGTTGCGCACCGGTTCGTGCTGGGCGGTGGCCAGCGCCTCCTGCCAGGCCACACGTGCCTCACGGGTGTCGAGGAGCGCGGAACGGACGTCGTCGTGACCGCGCTCGGCCGGCTCGGCGTACTGGTCGACGACCGCGGCGGCGTACCGCCCGTCCGCCTTCAGCCAGTCGCCGAGCCTGCCGCGGAGCCTCGGGGTCTCCCAGGCCGGGTAGGCGGCGTACGAGATCATCGCCAGCAGGCCGCCGACGAGGGTGAGGACGACCCGTTCGAAAACGGTCTGCGACCAGGCCTCGCCCGCCATGCCGAGCAGGAAGACGACATACGCGGAGACGCACGCCTGGCCGACGACGTATCCGGTGCGCATCAGCAGATACATCAGCAGGGCGCAGAGCACGGCGAACACCGCGGACGGCGTCACGCCGGGGTGGGCGGTCCGGACGATCGCGGTGGCGAGCGAGACGCCGACGATCGTCCCGCCGAAACGGGCCACGGAACGCCCGTACGTCTGGGTGAACTCCGGCCGCATCGCCATGACGGCCGCCATGGGCGCCCAGTAGCCGTGGCCGAACGGCAGCGACACGCCGATGAGGTAGCCCACGGCGACGACGACGGCGACCCGGACGGCGTGCCGCAGGATCGGTGAACCGGGGCGCAGTTCGGCCCGCATCGCCCGCACGACGACCGGGACCAGCCGCAGCAGGGTGGGGCGGCGGCGGTGCGGGGCGCCGGGCGCCTCGCCGGTGGCCTTGATGGCCTCGGCGGCCTTCTCGGCCTCGGCGTCCTCCTCCTTCGTCCCCGCCCCCTCGGCCGTCTCGATGACGTCGGAGAGCAGCGCGCCGAGCCGGTCGGCGGCGCGGCGGGGCGGGCCGACGAGGAGGGAGCCGGTGTCGGGCGTCTTCAGTACGGCGACGGCGGACGGGGAGAGCTTCACCGGGTCGCCGTGGCGGATCGCGCGTGCCGCCGAGTCGAGCACGGATCCGGCGGCGGCGAGGAGCTCGCGGACCCGGTCCCGCTCCGGCCCCTCGGCCGGCACGCCCATCGCCGGGTCCGCGAGCGAGGCGAGCACCGGCCTGATCCGTTCGGCGACACCCCGGGAGCCACGCAGTTCGGGCGGTCGGCGGCGGGCCTGCCAGGGCGTGACGGCTGCCGCGCTGCGGGCCTTCATCAGCGGTACCGGGTCGAAGGCGGAGAGCGGGTCGTGGCGCAGCCGCCGCGCGTAGTCGGCCTCGGCGGCCAGGGCGTCGGCCAGGGCGTCGCGCTGGGCGCCCCATCTCCGTACCGGGAACAGGACGATCAGCGCGGCCTGCACCACACCGCCGAACAGGATCATCGCGGCGTGCACCGCCGAGTTCGCGACGGAGCTGGGCAGGGTGACCGTCACCAGCATGATCGCCACGTTCGACGACGCGATGATCCCGCCCGTCGGCCCCGCCGCCCAGGCCAGGCCCGCCAGGAACGTCCAGAGCACCAGCAGGGCCAGGAACAGCGGTGTGTGAGAGCCGGTGAGATAGCCGAGGAACGTCGATACGGCGAGGCTCGCCCCGGAGACCAGGGCGAGGACGGGCCGGGGACGCCAGCTGCGCTGGAACGTGGCGATGGCCGCCTGGAACGCACCGAACGCGGAGCTCGCGGCGACGACGGGCCCGAAGAACGCGAGGCCGACCCCGATGACGAGGGCGAGACCGACCGCACCGCGGATCGCGATGAGCGGTTCGAGACGCCGCCGCTCGATCGTCAGCCCCGAGCGGGCCGTCTCCTTCAGCGCCCGGAGCCAGCTCATGCCCAGAGCCTAGCCGGAACAGCCGATAAGCCGGAATTACCACATAACCACCGGAAGGTCCGCCGGGGCTGTCGAGGCCGTCGGGGCCGTCGGGGCCATCGGGGCCATCGGGGCCATCGGGGCCGTCGGGGCCGTTCGGAGGGGCCGATGACGGAAACGCCGGAACGGCCCCGGAGCGGAGGGGGCGCCCGAGGCGCCTACCGGCTCCCGCGCCCGCCGTCGATCCCCGGCCCGTTCCCGCCCGTCCTCGCCCGGTCCGCGGCGGCCGTGCCGTGGGTCCATCCGTCCAGGTCCGTGGCGCCCCGGACGCGCGTGGTCGTGGTCTCGGGAAACATCCGCTCGGCGGTGTCCGTGACCGCCATGTCGCGGGCGGCGAGGACCGGGAGCAGGTGGGGGGTCGCGGACCCCGCAGCCCCGGATCGGGCCCCGGTCCCGGCCTCCTCGGCCTCGGCATCCGCGGTGACGCGGGCGGCGTCGGCGGCGAGCCGGCCGCCCAGGCGCTGGGCGTACGCCATCAGGAAGGACTGCCGAAACGTCTTGGTCCGCTTGCGTCCGCCCGCCCGCTGGCCCGCCTCGGCCTTCGTCATCGCCACCGTGCCCTGGACCAGCAGGGAGGTGTACAGCAGTTCCACGGCGTCCAGATCCGGATCGAAGCCGACCACCGTGGAGAAGCCGAGATCGCCGTTCCACACCGCCCGGCAGCGGTTCGCGGAGGCGACCGCGTCGAGCAGGATCGCCTTCGCCGTCTCGTACGGGGCATCGACCCCGATCCGGCACGCCCCGGGCGCCTCCTTGCTGTGGGTACGGGCGGCGAGCAGGGCCTCGTCGATGGAGTGCCGGGCCATCAGTTCCTGCGCCTTGGTGGTGAGGGCCTCCGCCTCCTCGGGGAACCCGGTCGCCTCCGCCTTGGCGAGCAGGGCGCGGATCCGGGTCAGCATCCGGGGTTCGTCGTGCGCGGGCGGCAGACGGAGTCCGTGCGGAAGGGCACCGGGCGGCGGACCGACCGGTTCGATGGCGGGGAGCCGGAGCAGCAGCCGGTACAGGCCGAGAAGGGCGGAGGCATAGGAGAACCTGTCGGGCCGGTTCCGGGCCGGCGCGGCGGGCAGCCCGTCGAGCTGGGACCGCCAGCGGGGCGGCAGCCGCTCGTACCGTCCGGTCTCCGAGCCGATCAGCCCGGCGACGAGTCCGACGGCGGTCTTGTCGAGTTCGCGGCGGACGATGCGTACGACGTCGGCGGGGAGCCAGCCGCGCTCCCAGGCCCGGCGGACGAACTCCTCACCGCGCCGGTGCAGTTCGGCGTCGACCGCGGGGTGGGCGGCCAGGAGGGAGGCGCCGCTGTCGAGACCGGCGTCGCCGTCCGAATAGAGGGCCGCCGCGAATGCCTGGTCGATCACCGGTTCCATGAGGTCAGGGTAGGCAGGGCGGTACGGCACGGTACGCCTGGCCCCGTGCCCGTGGACGGGCGCGGCGGCCGTGACCGTCCGGTCCGGCGGGCTCTGAACCCCGGCCGTCGGCGAGGCGGTGCGGGCCGTCCGCGGCGGAGGCCGGACATGGACCCACCCGTCCACACCCTGTGGATATCGAACTGCAGGGCGACCACGCGCGAGGCGCTTGGCCCGGTGGAACGCCCCGGCCGGGCCGGGCGGTGCGATTGGTCCATCCAGCCCGACCCGCTGACGATGCATCCGCTTTCATCCTTTTATCCAGGTTTCGCGTGCTTTCATCTCGCCATGGAGGCGATCAAGTGATGACTGGAGACCGACAGCAGGACACCCGCGCACGGGCGATCCCGTCGCGGCGGCGGGTACTGGCCGCCGCCGCGCTCGCACCGGTGCTGACCGCGGCAGGGCCCGCCGCCGCCGCTCGCGCCCTGCCCGCGAAGATGGCCGGGACGGGGCACACCGGGCGGATCGAGCCGGTGCGGACCGACCTGGCGGACTGGGCGGGCGTGGCACGGGCCCTGGGCCGCAGCGGCAACATGCTGCGCGGAACGACGTACCACACGGGCTTCCCCCGGCGGGACCTCCACGTGGTCTCCAAGGGCGTCCTCGTCACACCGGGGCTCGCACTGGGCACGCACGTGGCCTTCGTCCGTTACGCGGACGGCTCCACGATGCTGATGGGCGACGTGGTGGTCACCGAGAAGGAACTGCAGCGGGTGACCGACGCCTGGCAGGCGCACGGAATCGAGCAGACCGCGCTCCACAAGCACCTGCTCGCCCAGATCCCCGACCTCTGGTGGACCCATGTCCACGCCCACGGCCACGACGCGGTGGCCCTGGCCCGCGGGCTGCGCGCCGGATTCGACCGCACCGGCACCCCGCCCGCCGTGCCCCCCGGCCCCGTGACCACGGTCGACCTGGACGTCGCGGGGATGGAGGCGGTGCTCGGCACCAAGGGGTCCGTCGAGGACGGGCTCTACAAGATCCTCTTCGTCCGGCGCGAGACCATCATGTACGGCCATCTGATCCTGCCGCCCGGTCTGGGGTCGAGCAGCGCGTTCACCTTCCAGCCGCTGGGTGGCGGGCGTGCCGCGCTCAGCGGCGACTGCGCCATGCTCGCCGACGAGGTTCCGCACGTACTGAAGGCCCTGCGACGCGGCGGGATCGAACTCGTCGAGCTGCACAACCACCACCTGGCGGAGGACCCCCGCCTGTTCTTCACCCACTTCTGGGCCGTGGGTGACGGCGTCGAGCTGGCACGGGCGCTGCGCCCTGCGGTGGACGCCACCGACGTCGTACCGTCCGGCTGAGAGCGCCCCCGCACGCCGGACGCGCCGGCCCTCCCCGGCCGCCGGGCCCCCACCGACGCTGCCGTGCCCGTCGGCCCCTGCTCCCCACCGGCCGGCCGGGGCCGCGGACCGATTCCGCCGGTCCAGCGACCCCGGCCGCCGAATCCGCTCTTCATATGGACCAATCGACCCGGAGCGGCGCGTGCCCGTGCGGACGGCCGGGCACCCATGTCCCGTCCAGCCCGCCCATTCCCCGAACCACCCGTCAGATTCCCCTCTGGAGCTCCGTATGGAACCAGTCGCCGGCGCCCGGTACTGCCCGTTCGACTACGCCGAGGCCCTCGAATTCGACCCGGTGCTCAGGCACTTGATGACCGAAGAACCCGTCTCCCGCATCCGGCTGCCGCACGGTGACGGCGAGGCATGGCTCGTCACCGGCTACGACGACGTGCGCACGGTGACCACCGACCGGCGCTTCAGCCGGAGCGCCATCATCGGCCGGAACTTTCCGCGCATGACCCCTGAGCCGATCGTCCAGGACGAGGCCATCAACGTGATGGACCCGCCGGGCAGCAGCCGGCTGCGCAGCCTGATCTCCAAGGGGTTCGCGCCCCGTCACATGGAACGCATGAAGGTGCGTACCCAGCATGTCGTGGACGAACTGCTGGACCGCATGGAGGAGCACGGTTCCCCCGCCGATCTCTTCGAGCACCTGGCGGCCCCGCTGCCCCTGACCACCATCTGCGAAGTCCTCGACATTCCCGAGGGTGACCGCGCACAACTGCGCGCCCACGCCCGGACCATGATGGACACCACCGTCGAGAACAAGGACGCCGCGGTACGCGCCAAGGCCGATCTCCGCGCCTACTTCCAGAAGTTGACGGCCGAGCGGCGCGCGAACCCGGGCGACGACCTGATCAGCGCGCTGGCCACGGCGCGCGACGGGGACGAGATCCTCAACGACCAGGAGCTGACCGTCATGGCCATGGTCCTGCTCATCACCGGCCAGGACACCACCACGTACGAGATCGGCAACATCGCCTACACGCTGCTCACCAGGCCGAACGAGCTCGCCATGCTGCGCGAGCGCCCCGACATGCTCCCGCAGGCCATGGAGGAACTGCTGCGCTTCATCCCGTTCCGCAAGGGCGTCGGCATCCCCCGGGTCGCCCTGGAGGACGTGGAGCTGAGCGGGGTGCTGATCCGGGAGGGGGACATCGTGCACGTCTCCTATCTGACGGCCAACCGCGACCCCCGGAAGTTCGACCGGCCCGACGAACTGGATCTGCAGCGCGAGAATCCGTCCCACATGACGTTCGGCTGGGGCGGCCACCACTGTCTCGGCGCCCCGCTCGCCGCCACGGAGCTCCAGGCCGCCATCGGAACCCTGCTGAAGCGCTTCCCCGCTCTGAAGCTGGCGACGCCGGCCGAGGAGGTGCGCTGGAACAGGACCGCCATCTGGCGCTATCCCCTCGAACTGCCCGTCACCTGGTGACAGGGGCGGTCCGGCAGCGCACCGGACCGCCGCGCACGGACGGCGACTGTCCTCGATGATGCGTCGCGGCAGGGCGCCCGGCCACCCGGCACGGTCCCGGGGCGCCGGGCGCCCTGCCGCGCGTCGGCGCCCCGCCCGCGCCGGCTCGACATGCGGCCCCGATCGGCCTGCCGTAACGTGGTTCCGACGGCCACCCAGCCGTGGCGGATCAACGTCTGATCAATGACCGATCAAACGTCCGTCCACGAACGGCTAGAACTCAGTCTTCGACGGTCGGCCCGTCCGCGCCCGTTCCAGGGGTACCGAACCCGGCGCAGGAATCCACCGAAACCCTGTCCCGCGCCGCGCGTACGGGGCCGTGGTGGCCGTTCCCGCGTCGCGGACGCCCCCGTGACCGTCCCGGGCCCGGCGGCGTGGACCAAGTCCGCTAGGAGGAGTTCCATGGCGGTTCTCTGCAAGCCGGCCATCGCGGTTCCCGAGTACGTCATCACCAACGAGGAAACCCTTGAGCTGGCACGACGGTTGCACGGCGACCATCCGCAGATCGACCTGGTGCTTCGGCTCATCGAACACACCGGGGTGCAGAAACGGCACCTGATCCAACCCATCGAGAAGGTGCTGCAGCACCCGGGCTTCGACGCCCGCAGCATCACCTACGAGGAGCACACCAAGGCCCGCGTTCCGGAAGTGGTGCGCCGGGCGCTCGACCAGGCCGAACTGGAGCCGCAGCAGATCGACTTGATCGTGTACGTCTCCTGCACCGGCTTCATGATGCCGCCGCCGACATCGTGGCTCATCGGAGAGATGGGCTTCCGGCCTCAGACGCGCCAGCTGCCGATCGCCCAACTCGGCTGTGCCGCGGGCGGCGCGGCCGTCAACCGGGCCCACGACTTCTGCAGGGCCTACCCGGACGCCAATGTGCTGGTCGTCGCCTGCGAGTTCTGCTCCCTGTGCTATCAGCCCACCGACCTGGGTGTCGGATCCCTGCTGTCCAACGGCCTGTTCGGCGACGGCATAGCCGCCGTCGTCCTGCGAGGCCATGGAGGCACCGGGGTCCGCCTGGAACGCAACGGCTCGTTCATCATTCCGGACACCGAGGACTGGATCTCCTACGCGGTCCGTTCCACCGGGTTCCACTTCCAGCTCGACAAGCGCGTTCCCGGAACCATGGAGCCCCTCGCTCCGGCCCTGAACGCCGTGGCGGACGAACACCAGTGGAACGCCGGCAAGCTGGACTTCTACATCATCCACGCGGGCGGCCCACGCATCCTGGATGATCTGAGCCGCTTCCTCGATGTGCCGCCCGAAGCGTTCCGCTTCAGCCGGGCCACGCTCACCGAGTACGGCAACATAGCCAGCGCGGTGGTGCTCGACGCCCTCGGTCGAATGTTCGACGAGGCTTCGGCCCTCGACGGCCACCGCGGACTGATGGCCGGTTTCGGCCCCGGCATCACCGCCGAAATCTCCCTGGGAACCTGGACGACGGGCTCCGATTAGGCCACGGCCCTCCCGGCGTGCGAGGGCCCTGGGATCCCGGGACGGGCTCCGGGGACGGACCCCGGTTCCGGGGAGCGGCAGGGCAGGACCGGGCGGGGCGGAACCGCGCACGACGGTCCGCACCGCGCCGCGCGAGGTCCCGCCCGTCGCCACCGCCCGTCGCCACCGCCCCGCACCCTCACGCCGTTCCCGGCCTCCCGCCACCCCGGCGCGCCCCGGCAACGCCCCCGTGTCAGTGCCGGGTGCCAGACTCGACCACATGACCGAACGTTGGGCTCTGGCCGCCACGGAGACCGGCGGCGCCCTGCTCGCCCCGCTGGACTCCACCGGCCTGCCCACCGCCCCGGTCCTGACCGAGGCGGACCTCGTGGAGGCCGTCCGGTCCCGCCCGGAGGTCACACGCTGGGTCTGGCGGTCCACTGCCGAGATCTACCCGCGCCTGCTCGCGGCGGAGGTCCCCGTGGCCCGGTGTTACGACATCGAGGTCGCCGAATCCCTCCTCCTCGCCCATGAGGGCCGTCTCGGCGAACCCCGCTCCGCGGCCGCCGCCCACGCCCGTCTGCACGGCGCTCCCGTGCCCCCCGATCCGCCGCCGCGCTCCGCCGAGCCCGGTTCGCAGTCCTCCCTCTTCGAGCCGCGGTCCGGCACCGGCCTGCCGTTCGACGACCTGCTCCAGGTCTATGCCGACCAGCTCCGCCGCCATGACGCCACGGCGCACCCGGGCCGGATGCGCCTGCTGACGGCCGCCGAATCGGCCGGCATGCTGGTCGCCGCCGAGATGAACCGTTCCGGCCTCCCCTGGCGCGCCGATGTCCACCGGGACGTGCTCCAGGAACTGCTCGGCGAGCGCTATGCGGGCGGCGGCGAGCCCCGCAGGCTGGCCGAGCTGGCCGACGAGGTGTCGGCCGCCTTCGGCAGACGGGTCCGCCCCGACCTCCCCGCCGACGTCGTGAAGGCCTTCGCACAGGCCGGCATCAAGGTGAAGTCCACCCGGCGCTGGGAGCTGGAAGAGCTGGACCATCCCGCGGTGGAGCCCCTCATCCGGTACAAGAAGCTGTACCGGATCTGGACGGCGCACGGCTGGAGCTGGCTCCAGGACTGGGTGCGCGACGGGCGTTTCCGCCCCGAGTACCAGCCGGGCGGCTCGGTCAGCGGGCGCTGGACGACCAACGGCGGAGGGGCGCTGCAGATCCCCAAGGTGATACGGCAGGCGGTCGTCGCCGACCAGGGCTGGCGCCTGGTCGTGGCGGACGCCGACCAGATGGAACCCAGGGTCCTGGCCGCGATCTCCCGCGACCGCGGTCTGATGGAGGTGGCGGGCCATGACGGCGATCTCTACACGGCGCTGTCGGACCGGGCCTTCCACGGCGACCGGGACCACGCCAAGCTCGCCCTGCTGGGCGCGATCTACGGCCAGACCTCGGGCGACGGCCTGAAGAATCTGGCCGCCCTGCGCCGAAGATTCCCGCTGGCCGTGGCCTATGTCGACGACGCCGCGAAAGCGGGCGAGGAGGGGCGCCTCGTACGGACGTATCTGGGCCGGACCAGTCCCCCTGCGGCCGGAAGCGGTGACGACGACGAGGCCGGTATTCCACAGGAGAGCACCGAACAGCCTTCCGGAGACGGTGGGTTCACGCCGGGATACGCATCGTCCCATGCCCGCGCACGGGGCCGCTTCACCCGTAACTTCGTGGTGCAGGGCAGCGCGGCGGACTGGGCGCTGCTGCTCCTCGCCGCCCTCCGCCACTCGCTCCGCTCCGCCGGGCTCCGGGCCGAGCTGGTCTTCTTCCAGCACGACGAGGTGATCGTGCACTGTCCGCAGGAGGAGACCGAGGCGGTCGTGGAGGCGATCCGGTCGGCCGGTGACACCGCCGGGCGGACCGTCTTCGGCGACACGCCGGTGCGCTTTCCGTTCACCACGGCGGTGGTGGAGCGCTATTCGGACGCGAAGTAGCCCGCCCCTCGCTCACGCACCGGAGCCAGGCGTGCCGGACTCCCCGCGCCCCCGTTGTTCACCCGTGTCCGGCCGCGCATCATGTCCCGGCGCGGGCCGGGCGCCCGGAGCGTTCTGTTCGCCGAAACCGGCCAGCCCGTGGTCGTAGTGTGCGGGACGCAGATGCTGATGACGATGCCGGGCATTGAGCCGATGGATGACGAACGCCGCGATCGCGATCATCGCGAGGACGACCACCACGGTGACCAGGGTGTTCATGCGATACCGGCCCCCTTCGATGCGCAGGCCGACGAAAGCGGCTCATCGGGAGCCGTACACATCCAGGCTACTCCGCGCCCGGACGGACGCTCGTCGGCCGGACGGCGCATCCGCACCCGTGTCCGCTCCCGTGTCCTCCCGGTCCGTGTCCACCCCTGTGCCCTCCCGGTCCGTGTCCGCGCCCGCGTCCTCCCGCGGAAGCGGAAGGGTCCGGACCGGATGAGAAGCTCCGGCCCGGACCGAGCGCGGCGTGCGCCCCGCGAGGGAAACCCCGGGGCGCACCCGCGCAGCGGTGGTGCGCCTTTGCCGTGCTGCGTGTCTACCCGCGTTCCCACAGCGCGGGGACGTTCGGCGGTACCCAGCCGGTCATGGCCGAGTGCGCCTGCAGACAGCGGTACGCGACCCCGCCGTACGTGACGCGGTCTCCCGCGTTGTAGAGCGTTCCGGCCGCCCAGGTGGAGCCGGGCGGGTCGGTCGGCGGATCGGTGGGCGGATCGGTCGGGGTGCCACTGGTGACCAGGGTGAGCCCGTACGCCTGGAGCGCCGGGTTCACCGGCTGGAAGTACGTCGTACCGCCCTGGGAGCAGTTGCCGGAGCGGCCGGACGTGACGCCCTGCGCCTGGCTGCCGGAGATGAACGAACCGCCGGAGTCGCCGGGTTCGGCGCACACATTGGTGCGGGTGACTCCGGAGACGGTGCCCTCCTGGTAGGTGACGCTGGTGTTGCGTTGCTGCACCGTTCCGCAGTGCCAGCCGGTCGTCGAGCCCGAGCGGCAGACCGACGAACCCTCCAGCGCCTCGGTGATCCGGTGACCGTCACATCGCCGTTGCCGTACCCGTTGACCAGAGCGCGCGGCGTCCAGTTGGTGTTGGTGGCGACCCAGGAATAGTCGCGGCCGGGGAAGGTGGAGCCCTGGAAGGAGCCTTGGGCCTGCTGGTTGTAACCGCTGGTGCTGACCCCGGGGGTGCCGCAGTGACCGGCGCTGACAAAACCGGACTGGCCGCTGCCGCGCTTCACGGGAAAGCCGATGGAGCAGCGCCCGGAGCCGTTCATGTAGTAGGCGTCACCACCCCGCAGATCCGTGAAGGTACGGGGCTGCTCGGCCGACCGGCTCACCGTCACCACCCCGCGCGGCACATGCGCCGCGGCGAGGAAGGCATCGGCGGCCGAGGCGCGGGCGGCCTCCACGACCACGCGATTGGTGGCCACGTCGACGTACCAGGCGGGTATGTCCTCCGGGGCCCTGCGCCGCGCGACCCGGTCCAACGCGGCCTTCGCGGCGTCGAGTTCGGCCAGGCTGTGCTCGACGACGACGGGCCGGGCGCCGGCCCGACGGATTCGGGCGGTGTCCGCGGCGTCGGTGGTTGTTATGGGGCCCCTTGACCGGCGGTACCGACAGCTCTTCCGCCGGGGTGACGGGGCAGCCCATACGACCTGATCCACTCTCCATCGCGCACCAGGTCGGTAGGCTCCGCGCATGGCCACGCGTGAACACGAGATCACCGAGCCCGTCGACCTGTGCCTGCCGGACGGCCGGCTGAACCCGGCGGCCCGCGGCTGGTCCAGGCAGCCGCTGCACCGCGCGAATCTTCGGGGCTGGGGGCGGACCAAGCGCTGGGAGTACTGGTGCGTGACCACCCCGACCCATCTCGTCGCCCTGACGGTGAGTGACCTCGACTTCCTGGCCCTGAACACGGTGTACGTACTGGAATACGGGCCAAAAGGGCGCGAGTTCGAGCGCACCTCGATCGTTCCCGGCGGGCGCGGCGTCCGTCTCCCGGAGGTGATCGCGGGCACGGTCGGCTCACCCGCCGTGGTGGTCGGTCCGCAGCGCCCCACCGGCGGCAAGGTCAGGATCGAGATCCGTGGGGAGGACGGGGGCACCCGGCTGCGGGCTCGGTGCCTGACGCCGCGCTCACCGCAGGGCGCCAGGGGCACGCGGGAAGGCGAAGAGGCCGTGGAGACCGTGGAGGTCGACCTCTTCGCCTCGCTGCCCGTCGGCCACGAGACGTTGTCCGTCGTCGTGCCGTGGAGCGGACGCCGCTTCCAGTACACGTCGAAGCACACGGCCCGCCCCGCCTCCGGTACGGTCCGGATCGGCGACAGGATCCTGGAGTTCGGTGAGGACGCCTGGGCCGTGCTCGACCACGGCCGGGGGCGCTGGCCGCGCTCGGTCGACTGGAACTGGGGAGCCGCCTCGGGGCGCACGGGCGGCCACACGGTGGGTCTGCAGTTCGGCGGCCGCTGGACCCGGGGCACCGGCGCGACCGAGAACGCGCTCTGCGTGGACGGCCGACTCACCAAGATCGGCGAGGAGTTGGAGTGGCGCTGGTCGCCCACCGACTTCATGACCCCGTGGACCATCACATCCGCGGGCGAACGGCCCGCGGTGGACCTGACGTTCACCCCTTTCCACAACCGCTCCACCCGCACCGACGCCGGTCTGATCGCCAACCGCACCGACCAGTGCTTCGGCCACTACACCGGCCTCGTCCGGGACGACGAGGGCCGCGAGATCGCCGTGGATCAGCTCCTCGGCTGGGCCGAGGACGTCCATATGCGCTGGTGATCTCTCCTCCCCGCCGCCGGTGCCCATAGGTTCGCCCCATGCGAATAGGTGAGCTTCTGGGTACCGGACGGTCCGCGGATGTGTACGCGCTCGACGAGAAGTGGGTCCTGCGCCGTTACCGCGACGGAACGGACGCGACCCATGAGTGGACGGTCATGTCCTACCTCAGCGCCCACGGCTACCCGGTGCCCCGGCTCGGCCCCCGCGACGCCGAAACGGCTCCCTGCGACCTGATGCTGCAGCGGCTGACCGGTCCGACGATGCTGCGGTCCCTGCTGTCCGGGGACCTCTCCGCGGCCGAGGCCGGCGCCGTGCTGGCCGCTCTCCTCGCCGAACTGCACACCGTCCCGGCGCGGCTCTCCCCGCACCCCGGGGACCGGATCCTCCATCTCGACCTGCACCCGGACAACGTGATGCTGACGCCCCGGGGCCCGGTGGTGATCGACTGGAGCAACACCAGGGAGGGCGCACCGGCCGCCGACCGGGCCATGTCGTCCCTGATCCTCGCCCAGGTCGCGGTCGATCCCCGGTCCCCCGCATCGACGGGTGCCCGCGCACTGCTGGAAGCCCTGATCCCGCGTCTCTCCGCCTCCGGCGGCATACCCGCCCACCACCTCGCCGAAGCCGCCGGCCTGCGCGCCGCCAACCCGACGATGAGCGCGCACGAGGTGGCACTCATCGGCCGGGCCACGTCACTGATCACCGAGCTGACGCGGTGAACCGACACACCGCGCCCCGGCCCGTCCGAACCGCCTTCGACCGCCCGTACCGGTCGGGCTGATCTTCCCGAGCCATCGGCACGGATCCGACCCGGGGTCTCGCGAGTTCGGGGGCGGACGACACCGACACCGAGGCCGCCGCCTCTCAGCGCGGCCAGTCGGATGCGGGGTCGACCGCGAGCAGGGGACGGATGGCGCCCAGCACGGCGCCGATGCAGACATCGCGCAGTTCGGTGCGGCTGTAGGTTTCCCGGGTCAGCCAGTCGACGCAGAGCACCTGGACGAACACCAGCCAGCTCTTCAGGACTCCGGAGACGGCCTCACGGGCATTCTCGTCGGCCAGGGGGAGCACATTGAGCAGGCCGTCGAGCTCGTTGGTCATGATCGTCTGGATGACAGGGTCGCCGGCGAGGACCCGGTTCGCGGCGAGGACGGCGTTCCTGTTCTCGATGAAGTAGTCGAGGTGCGTGGGTGGACTCAGCCGTCTGTCGTCGCTCGCCGTGGCAGGACGGCCGGACTCGTTCCAGCTGGTCCTGACCGCGATCGAACTCGTCCTGCCGCCCGTGTACTTCTGGCTGGCGGACGCGGATGAACGGGCGGCGTCGAAGACCTGCCGCACGCTGTGTCCCGGGCATAGGACCGGGCGACGCTCCCGCTTCACCCTCCCGGCCACGACGCGCCGCTACCGGAACGCCGCGACTGCCAACCGCCGCCTGCCACCGGCCCCGCCGGCCGCATGCCGGACCGGCCCGATTCCCTCACCGAGGCGCGCGGCATGGCCGGGTTCGCGGTTCACGGATTCGCCGATCCGTTCCGTCATACTCCGAACACGACAAAACCCCAGGTCACGGGTTGTGTGACCTGGGGTTTTCCGGAGCCGCCTTCGGGATTCGAACCCGAGACCTACGCATTACGAGACCATGAGCGATCATGTTGCGTCGTACCTTGTCGTGCCGCCTAGTGACGTTTTTCCTGATCAGAGCAGGTGCAACAGGTTGGCCCGTGCCACCCCGTGATGCACCGTCCAAAGGCGTCTGTCCACCGGCTGTCCACCGGTGGAGTCCTCACCGGCCCGCCAGTGAGACTGCCGCCCGGCGATCAGCGCTGCTGTCGAGCGGTCGGAGGGCCGAGCGGAAGTCACTGTGGGACCTCTACAAGCGCCCCTCTGTGGGTGCGGGCTGCGCGCAGCCCCACGTACCACCTCACCGCAGCTGCGACCTAGCCCCCAGCCTCACATTCGGAATACTCGCCGACCGCCGTGTCCGTATTGCTCCTGCTCGTGCGCCGAAGCGCCGATAACCGGTGAAAGAGCCCGCACCCGTTGGCGCCGGGGTCGGCTGGGTCATCTCTCGTCGATACGTTCATCGAGGATCTCGGCAGCCCAGGCACGCAGCCGTCGACGCATGGCCTCCACCTGGCCACCATCGACGCCGTAGGCCTCGTACTCCCGGTCCGGCCAACGGTCGACCGCCCGCAGCGCCTGGGCGAAATAGCCCGGATCAAACCCAGCATCGTGCTCCGACGCCAACTCCAGCAGCCGATCACCCGAGTACTGCCCGGAAGCGAGCGCGGCATTCACATCGAGGTAATCACGCGGCGCGGCCCGTCCGAACAGCGTGGTCACCTTGTTAGCCACCGCGTCATCGGGGTGCAGTACAGGACCGATCTCCAAAACAGCAGGTGGCCGAGCCCGCCAGTCGCACCCGAGCTCTACCTTCGCCGTGTGTCCCTGTTCGTCAGCAACCGCGAACCGGGCGAACACCCCACCGGACTTCTCCACCTCAACGGTCAGGTCTGCCGCCCGGTACGCCGCAGCCACCTCATCGACGGCCTCGGAGAAGGCAATCGGGTCAGCGTTGTCCGTGAATAGGTCGACGTCGTCCGAAAGCCGCTCCAGGAACCCGTGCACCTGCACCGCATACCCGCCGGCCAGGACAAAGCCGTAACTCGCGGCGGCTCCAAGACCGATACGGGCGAGCCGGGAGTGAAACGGATCCATGCCGACGAATACTACGCAGCCCTGCGGGCCAGCTCCGGGAAGCGCCCCTCCCACATCTGCCGCACCCGCGGCGGAAGCCACAGCCTCTGCCACACGGCTGAGAGAAGCACGGGGGCGAGGAACTGCCGCAGCTCCTCCACATGCATGGCCTCGCGGATGACCGTCTCATAGAGCATCCGCAGGTCAACGTCGTCCGACAGGTCGTATGTGCTCTTCGGTGTCCAGTCCAACGCGGTCGGCAAAACCACGACCCCGTCCGTCGGCCCGGCCAGCTCATCCAGGGTCTCCGGAACCGTGTACGGCCGGATCTCCGCATACCGCACCCGTGTCTCCATGCGTCCAGTATGCCCAGCCTCGGCCCCGAACGCCCACAACCATCTCTTCAGGGAGCGCCGCCGATCAGGGCCTGCAGGAGGCTGAGCCGGAGCGGATCCGTCCGGGTCGGGCCAGTGGGTAGCCCCGGGCGAGCAGGGCTTTACGGAGCGCGGGGAGCGTCTGGGCGACGACGGCCAGCTGCCGCTCACCCGAGGCGGCCGGTGTCCCGCCGCCTGGCTCCGTGCCGGTGCCGATCTCACCTGGCGCCTGCGAACCGGCCGTCCGTCTTACGCGGTCCCGGGCTTCTTGGACAGTCCTGTCGCTCGTTCCGGTGAGCAGAGTCCCTGAGTCGTGCGACAGATCGCCGTCTCAAGGTTCATGCTGACCTTGCTGGACCACAACCCGGCCTCGTCCGACGCTGTACGCATCTTTGGAGACGGAGCACGTGGCACATCAAGTGCGCCTGGAGACCCACGATGTGGTCGAGGGCGTCGTCGATCACCTCCTGCACATCAGCTACGACGAGCGCACAGTGCTCCGGCTGACCGCCACGACCGGCGAAGAGGAGACCGTCACCGCGCTCGGCAAGGCACTCTTCGGCGTGCGGCCGGGGGAGAGCCTGCGCCTGCACGGCACATGGACCCAGCACCCTCGCCACGGCAGACAGTTCACGGTCGGCCAGTGCGAACGGACCATGCCCGCGGACGAACGGGCGATTCGCCTCTATCTCGCGTCCGGGATGATCCGCGGCATCGGACCGGTCCTCGCCTCCGCGATCGTGGACACCTTCGGCGCGCGGACGCTGAAGGTCATCGACGCCGAGCCGAAGCGGCTGCTGGACGTGCACAACATCGGCGAAGTCCGGCTCGGGCGGATCACGGCTGCCTGGCAGGAGCAGAAGGCCATCGCCGAGATCATGCTGTTCCTGCAGAACCTGGGCATCACCCCAGGCCTCGCGGTGAAGATCTACACCTCCTACGCCGACACTGATGACGATCCGATCGGCATCGTGCGCCACACCCCCTACCGGCTGTGCCGGGACGTACACGGTGTCGGATTCCACATCGCCGACAGGATCGCGCTCGCCGTGGGTGTACCCAAGCACAGCGACGATCGTCTCCAGGCCGCAATGCTCCACGAACTCGACCAGGCCGGCATCCAGGGCCACTGCCACCTACCCGTACGCGTGCTGCTCACCCGCACCCGCCATCTGCTGTCCGACGACGACCCGGCCACCGCAGAGATCCTCGACAACGCGGTCCTGCGCCACGCTCTGGAGATGCTGCGCGGGCAGGGCGAACTGGTCACCGAGACACTCCCGCTGCCCGTGATGGACGGCACCGACGCCGCGGCTGACACCGAAATCGCCCAGCTCGCACGCCGGCACCGCGACGAGACCCAGCTTGCCCGGCACGTACGGCGCCTGCTCGGCTCCTCGCCCGCGCTGGCCGAACTCGCCCCGTGGAGCGAGCGGTTGACCGCACTCACCACGGCGGAGACGGCCGGGCTGACCGACGAGCAGCACCAGGCGATCCACACCGCGCTGACCCGGCCCCTGTCCGTCCTGACGGGCGGTCCGGGCTGCGGCAAGACGCACACCCTGCGCACCCTGGTGGAGGTCGCCGACGAAGCCGGCGCCGTCGTCGCACTCGCCGCACCGACCGGGAAGGCCGCCAAGCGGCTGGAAGAGACCTGCGGACAGACGGCGATGACCGTGCACCGCCTGATCCGTCCACCCGACGGCGACTCCCTCTTCGACCATGCTGGCGTGCTGGAGACCGCGGACGTAGTGGTCGTCGACGAGGCATCCATGCTCGACCTCGCGCTGGCCCGCAAGCTGTTCGCCGCCGTCCGCGACGGCTGCCACCTCCTCTTGGTGGGCGACACCGACCAGCTGCCGAGCGTCGGCCCCGGCCTCGTCCTGCGGGATCTGCTCGATGTCGAGGACATCCCGCGCACCCGGCTCACCAAGGTCTTCCGCCAGCACGACGACAGCGCCGCGATCGTGACGAACGCCCACCGCATCCTGCACGGCGAACTCCCGCACGACGACCCCAAGGCGTTCTGGAACCGGCCCGTCCCCGTCGCCGAGGACATCGCCCAGCGCGTGGTGGACCTGGTCTGCGAGCTCATGCCCACGCACTTCAATGCCCGCCCGGAGGACATCCAGGTCCTGTGCCCGGGCAAGAAGAACATCGCCGGCATGACCGACCTCAACCTGCGCCTCCAACAGCGCCTCAACCCACCCGCACCCGACAAGCCCCAGCACTACCACGGCGGGACGGCCTTCCGGCTCGGCGACCGCGTCCAGCAGATCCGCAACAACCCTCACCGGGGCGAGGTGGGCGTCTTCAACGGCAGCAGCGGCGCCATCACCGCCCTCGACGCCGAGACCCACCAGCTCACCGTCACCTTCACCGACGGAGAGACGGCCACCTATCCCTTCTCCGACCTGGACGAACTGGTCCACGCCTACGCCTTGACCGTCCACCGCTCCCAGGGCAGCGAATACCCGTACGTCATCGTCCCCATGATCAACGCAGCCGGAATGATGCTGCTCCAGCGCAACCTCCTCTACACCGCCGTCACCCGCGCCCGTCAGGGCATCATGCTCATCGGCCAGAGCGAGGCCGTCGAACGAGCCGTCGCCAACAACCACACACAGCGCCGCAACACAACCCTGACCCACCGCATCACCGACGCGACGCCCGCCGTCCCGACCCCACTCGGCCAGACGCCCACCGGGCAACTCGCCTGGGGCTGAGGGCGCCACCGGACTGGACGAGATGATCCGCTGCTTCGTCAAAGCCTGAAGCAAGAGCGGGGACTCACGGACGCCGGAGTCCCAGGCATGCAGGCAGGGCCCGGGGCGCATGCGCTGCTGCTCAGTCTGGCCACTGGCAGCCCGGCACAACTCGCTCACCGCAGCCGCGCAGAAGGAACAATCGTTCACTGCGGCCTGCCGCTTGGACGGGTGAGATTTCCGGGTTTCCGGCAAGGGCAAGGCCAGGCGCAGCAGCACGACCGATCATGATGCCGTTCGCGGCCTGCGCAGGTGAAGACAACAGGGCGGCCGGCAGGCGCATAAGAGATGGCCGGTCAAGGCCGTGACCTGGTGGATGATGTATCGGCACCCGCAGTCTTCGTCAGTGCGTTCCGGGTGGGACGGCCCGGCCGCTCGGGCGGGGCGCGGTGCGCGGTTACCAGGGCTGGTCCTGGGTCAGTTTCAGCAGGCGCTGCAGGTGCGTGCCGGCCTTGCGCAGGTCGGCTTCGGGGACCTGCCACAGCCGTGCCGCGTCGCCGTAACCGCCCCCGCCGACGCCACTCCAGTAGCAGGCAGACCGCTCGGCGGCGGCAGCGAGAATCGCTGCCGGGAAACGCTCCCGCAATGCCCGCGGGTCGGTCAGCCGCCACCAAGAGGCCAGGGCCCGCGCGGCCAGGTGCACCCCGTGCCGGGCAGGGGTGCGCTGCCACAGCAGGTGGGCGACCGGGTCCAGCTCGGCACCGGTGCGCGGGAGGCGGCTGACGGCCTCGGTACGACCTGGGCGGTAGCGCGCCATCATGGTGCCGGCGTTCAGCGCGTAGGGGCTCTGGTGGGGCAGGACCTCGGCGATCAGCCAGTCGGGCCCGAGGGACCAGCGCAGCAGGTAGTCATGGCGTCCCCGGTCGGTGTGGACCTCGCCTCCGGCGCTGTCCCAGCCGCGTCGTCCGTCGGCGGGGAAGACCGCGGCGCTGCAAGACTCCACCCGCTCCTGGGGGGCGACGCCGATCCCGTAGAGCGGCCCGGCCGCACCGTACAGCCGCAGCAGGGCGGCGGCGGGCGAGTCCGGGGCGCACAGCCGCTCCAGCTTGCGGCGGTCGCCGCCTGCGGCGTGCTCCCAGAAGGTGAAGGCGCGCTTGTGGAGGGTCTGGCGATCGACAGATCGGCGCTGCGGCGGGGACGGGGCATGGCCGGGTGTGGCGGGGCGGGAGGATGCGGCGCGCGTGCCGGACGCCTCGGCGATGCGCCCGGCCTTCGCTCGACCCCCGCTCCGCGGCGCGGCTTTGCCTGCGGCCTCGGCGTTCCGTGCGGCCGACGGCCCCACAGCGGCGGTGGCGCCCGCACGCATGGGTGCCACCGCGCCTTCCGCGGATGCGGCGGCGCCGTCGCGGGGCGGCGGTACGGACTCCGGGGACGGAGGCGGGGTGGGGCGCTTGGGGGCCAGGCATCGGGCGCAGCCCAGGTGGGTCTTGGCCGCGACCAGCTGGGCACCGCTGTGGGCGCAAGCCGGGCAGCGCAATGGGGCGAACTCTCCGGCGGGCAGCAGCCAGTCCAGGTCCAGCGGGTAGCGCCGCTCGCCCCTGCGGACGTCCAGCGCGAGGCGCAGTACCGGGACTCTCAGCAAGTGCAGCCGGTAGGGAGTGAGCGTGTGGCGGGCACGGTATTTTTCGGCGATCTCGGCCAGACGGCGGGCGCGCTCCTCGCGGGTGCTCTCGATACGGGCGCGCAGCAGCGCCGCACGGTCCTCGGGCGCGGTGGCGGCGCGGCGCTCCAAGGAGTCCACGGCGGCGGCGTAGTACTCCTCGGCGCGGGCGCGCTCCTTGGCGTACGCGTCGCCGATCTGCCCGGCCAGCCCATCACGGCGCAGCACGGCGGCGGCCTCCAGCATCCGGTGGGCCTCGACGAGGGCTGCGGACAGGTCCGGCCGGCTGGTGGAGGCGTAGTCCACGGCGGCGGCCAGCCCGGCCGGCAGCGCGCCCTGGGCACGGGGGTCGTGCCCGGTGCGGGCAAGGCGCTCGCTGACGCCCGCCGGCACCCGCAGGCGGCTGGGTACGTCGACGAACACCTCGGCCTGCTCCTGGAAGTGGTCCTCCGCGGAGAGCTCGTAGCCCACCAGGGCGCCCACGCGCAGCACCGGCCGCAGGGCCCGCTCGGGCGTGGCGTCGGCGCGGGGATCCAGGCGGCCGTGGTCGACCGGGAAATGCTCCCGGGCCTTGGACAGCAACGTGGCGGCATCGGGCGGCACGGAGCGCGGCGCGGCCAGGGTGAGGGTGCCGGTGTCGCCCGCGGCCAGAACGCTCTCGGCGGCCTTGGCGACCACCGGGTGTCCGGTCACCAGCAGCAGGACGCCGTCTTCGCGGGCGACATCGGGGTCGGCGGTGACCGCGGTCTCCTCGGACAGCTCCAGCTCGCTCGCCAGGGCCGTGGGCAGGAGTGCCAGGGTGGTGTCCCCGGCGTCCTCCCACAGCCCGCCGCGGTGCTCGACCCAGTCCAGCCAGAAGGCCAGCCCGGCCTCCTTGCGGATCACCGGCCCGCCTCCCGCTCGTCATCGCCGCCGACTAGTGCGTCGACCGCGCCGCGGCTGTCCAGGTAGTCCGTTCGGGCACTCACCAGCCGCTCGCCCAGCCGCTCCAGGCGTTCGGCGAACTCCGCGTCGTCCCCCGCGGTGGCGAAGGCGTCGAAGACGGAGGCCTCGAAGTCGAAGTCCTCGTCCACCCGCCCCAGGATCATGTCGAGCTCGCCGACGACCAGCTCAAACAGATTGATCTTGGATTCGAGGACGTGCAGGATCCGCTGCTCGATGGTGCCCCGGGCGACCAGATTGGTCAGCACCACGTCGTGCTCCTGCCCCACCCGGTGCAGTCGGCCCAGACGCTGCTCGATCTGCATGGGGTTCCACGGCAGGTCCACGTTGGCCATCACATGGCAGAACTGCAGATTGCGGCCCTCTCCGGCGGACTCGGTGGACAGCAGCACCGGCGCAGAATCGCGGAAGGCCGCCACCGCCGCTTCCTTGTCCCGGCGCGAGAGGCTGCCGTGGTAGACCGCCGCCTGGACGCCCTCGCGCTCCAGCCGCGCGGCAAGCGCGTTCAGGGTCTGCCGGAAAGCGGTGAACACCAACACCTTCTCCCCCTGTCCGTTGTGCCGACGCAGCCGCTCCAGCAGGAGATCCGCCTTGGTGGATCCCTCGATCTGGCGGGCCAGCGCCGCCAGGTCCGGCCAGCCCGCCTTGGCCAGGGTCGGCGCGGCGGCCTGCGGGCTCGACCCCGCCAGCCGGGTCAGACCCCGCAGGGTCAGCAGCCGGGCCGAGGACGCGCCGCTGGCCTCCGCCCTGATCCTGGCCGCGATCCCCGCATACAGCTCCGCCTCCTCCTGCGAGGGCGTCACCAGCACCGTCTCGGCCAACCGCTGTGGCAGCAGCACCTCGACCTCGCTGCGCCGGTGCCGGACCATCACCTCACGGGTACGGGCCCGCAGCTGGTCCAGGTTGCGCGGCGCCGAAGGATCCGTCCCGGCTCCGACGTGCCGCTGGCGGAACTGCGCAGGGGTACCCAGCAATCCGGGCGCGACCAGGCTCACGAGCTCGTACAGGTCCTGCAGGCGGTTCTCCACCGGAGTCGCGGTGAGCAGCAGCAGATAGCGGGCACGCAGGGCCCGGGCGAGTTTCCCCGAGGCGCTGCGCGGATTGCGCAACCGGTGCGCCTCGTCAGCCACCACCACATCCCACTGCCCCTCGGTCAGCCGGGACTTGAGCGGCTCCCGGCGCGCGGCGGCGATCGAGGCGAGCACCACCGGCCGCTCCGCGTCCGCCTCCTCCCAGCCCTGGCCCCGGGCGATCACCGTCGGCAGGCCGAACTTGCGCTCCAGTTCCTCGCGCCACTGCTCCACCAGCCCGGCCGGGGTGAGCACCAGCGTCCGGTCCGCCAACCCGCGCATCCGCAGCTCGGACAGCACCAGCCCTGCCTCGATGGTCTTGCCCAGCCCCACCTCGTCCGCGAGGATCGCCCGGCCGCGCATCCGCCTCAGCACCGTCTGAGCGGTCTGCATCTGGTACCCGAACGGCACGAAGGACAGCTGCGGCAGCGACAGGAAGGAGTCGAAACCGGGCCTGCGCCACACCTCCACCGCCGCGTCCACCAGCACCGAGGTGACCGGATCCACCGGAGCCGCACCCAGCCGGCCCAACAGCACCGCGAACGCGTCAGGCAGCCCCTCGGGCCGCGGAGCCGAGCCGTCAGCTGTGGGAGGGCGAACCGTGACGGTACTCAAGCGACCTCGCTCGGGGAGCAGCGGAACGGATAGAAACGGGCACACTCCGTCACCCGCACGGGCCAGCCTACCGACGGCATCGCCAGGACCATAACCGTGGACGGGCCCCGAACAAGGGATCACATCCAGGCCCCACGAGATGAGCCGCAGCGCCTGTCGGTAGTCTGCACGGCCGTGAGCGAGTACCAGTACTACGAGTTCCAGGCCGTCGACCGGCCGTTGACCAAGGACGAGCTCGAAGGGGTCCGGGCCCTGTCGAGCCGGGCCCGGATCAGCGCGACGCACTTCGTCAACGAGTACCACTACGGCAACTTCCGCGGCGATGAGCGCAAACTGATGGAGCAGCTGTACGACGCACACCTGTACTTCGCCAACTGGGGCTCGCGGCGCCTGATGCTGCGCCTGCCCACCACACTGCTGCCCGCCCGCAACGCCGAACCGTACTGTGTGGAAGACGCCTTGACCTGCTGGACCAGGAACGGGCACCTGCTGCTCGACTTCGCCTACTCGGCCGAGGACGGCGGCGAATGGGACTTCGAGACACCCTTCACCCTCGCCTCGTTCACCACCCTGCGTACCGAACTCGCCGCGGGCGACCTGCGCCCCCTCTATCTGGCCTGGCTCTCCGCGCTCACCCGCTGGGAGCTGGAGGAGGACGTCGACGAGGACGAGTACACCGCCACCGTCGAGCCGCCCGTACCCGCCGGCCTTGCCCAACTCACCGGGCCGCAGCAGGCCTTGGCCGACTTCCTTCAGGTCGACCCGCATCTGCTCACCGCGGCTGCCCGCGCCAGTGGTGCCGCCCCTTCCCCGGCAGTCGACAAGGACGCAGTCGCCGCCTGGATCCGCGCCCTGCCGGAACGTGAGAAGGACGCCCTGCTGCTGGACGCCGCCCTGGGCACCGCCCCACAGCCGGGCCCCGCGCTGCTGGCCCGCCACCGCGCCGCGTCCCGTGGTACGGCCGAACCGCCCACCGCTGCCCGGCGCCGCTCAGCCGCGGAGCTCCTCGACGCCGCCCACGAGGTGCGCAACGAGCACACCCAGCAGCAGGAACAGGCCCTCACCCAGGCCCGCCGAGCCGAGCAGCGGGCTCGCGAGAGCCACCTGGACCGCCTGGCCGAGAACACCGAGCAGGCCTGGCAGGACATCGCCCACCTGATCGGGCAGAAGCAGCCCGGCCCCTACGACGCCGCCGTCACTCTCCTGAAGGACCTCCGCGAGGTCCACGACCGGGCGGGCACCCCCGAGGAGTTTGCCCGGCGCCTGCATGACCTGCGCGAACAGCACCGCGGCAAGTCCTCGCTGATGCGGCGCTTCACCGACGCCGGCCTGACAGCCCGCTGAGGCGCGCTCAGATGTGGTCGCGGGGCCCCTCCGCCAGGAGGCGGAGCGCGGCGAGGGCGGCCGGGCAACCAGTCGCGGACAGGGAGATCGGGGCGTCGACGGACCGTTCCCGCTCGTCGAGGTAACCGAGTTCGCGGCCGGTGTGCCAGAACCTCCACAGCAGCCGCTCCGTGTCCTTCGCCTCCATCGCGGTGCCGTCGCCGTGGGTGAAGCCCGCCGCAAGCACCCGATGTACGGCATCGCGCAGGTCCTCGCGGAGCCGGGGCTCCGCCCACAGCGCGCCCAGGGCGGACTCGGCCACCTGCCGCTCAGCCGCGGTGGTGCCGAGCCAGGCCAGCGCGGCCGTGTGCTCGCGTAGCTGGTGGTCCGTCAGCTGGGCGCGGCCGACAGTCGAGAGCTTGAGCGTACGAAGGCGCTTGGTCACCAGTCGGTGGGTGCGAGCGAGTTCATGCAGGTCGGCCAGCTGGAACAGGTCCGCCTCCGAGCGCGGCCCCTTGCCGATCGGGTACCAGTGCGGGTAGCGGGCGAACGCGGCAGCCACCAGTTCCCGAGGCAGGTAGCCGGCCTGGGTCAGGGTGACGCCGTCACCGATCTGCTCCAGCAGCCACCGCAGCGGCTCAGCCGTGTCCACCGGTGCCGCGGCCGGCCACTCCAGGGCGGGCAGGACGGCAGCGAGCAAAGCTCGGCGCTCAGTCGGGGGAGCTGCGGCCCACAACTCTCGCCGTTCGCGGCGGATGGCCTCCAGCGGGGCGCGGCCCTCGAACACGGGCTGCGCAGTGGCGAGCCAGTGCTGGACGAACCGTCGGCGCGCGGCCGGAAACGTACGCGCGTCCGGGTCGAGCTCGCCCTCGTCCAGCGCCTTCTCCAGTCGATCTTCGAGGCTGGCCCGGGCCAGCGCTTCCTGGATGCCCTTGACCTGCCCCTAGCTCAGCTCGGGTACGTCCGGCGGGGTCGTGGGCGAGGCGGCCGCGGCCTTGCGGTAGGCCGCGAAGCCCGCCTCCTCGGAGCGCTGCCAGGCCGCCAGCACCTGGGCGGTGGTCGCGCTCGTGCACACCGAGGCGGCCCGGACTCGGCCGACTCCGGTCAGCAGGTCGGCCAGGACGGCGACAGCCCGCCGCTGGTCAGGGGTGTCCGCGTGCCACTTACGGGGCAGCTCGTACCAGCAGAAGCGTTCGATCTCGGCCACCGAGGGCGCGACGAGCGGCTCACCGTCGGGCACCAGCCAACCCAGCAGGCGCTGTGCCATCGCCTCGTCCGCCACCAACGCTGTTACCTCCACCGCACTCCGGCCTACCTGCCGATCCTGCCACGGACGGGGGTTCCGTCCGTGGCCGACGCTGCGGCGGGAACCTCACCAGTGACGTCGCCCGTCGGCAGCCAGGGTTTCCCCCAGCCTGTCGGAACAGCACAAGCCCTACGCCGCCGAACACCATTCCCAAGGCACCCGAACCCCTCGCCTCCCCCAGGGGCGGCGAGGCGTTTCTGACAAGCCGTCACGCACACTTGTCCACCGACTGTCCACCGGAGCGTTTGCCTGCGTAGTCAGCCGAAAGGGCCAATGCGCCAAAACTGCTGGTCAGAGCCTTATCGCGGCCCGCTGACAACAAGGAGCGAACCCGCGACCGACGCATTACGATGCACAGGCCGCAAGTGTCCGACCTGCCCGAATTCCAAGGTCAACGAAAACAAGAAACCCCAGGTCAGAGGCAAGACCTGGGGTTCACCATGGAGCCGCCTTCGGGATTCGAACCCGAGACCTACGCATTACGAGTGCGTTGCTCTGGCCAACTGAGCTAAGGCGGCACGCCCTGTCGCACCATGGTGCGATCAGCAGCGTCGCCAAGTCTACACAGTTTCCGGGGGTGCTCCGCACCAGCCCGGCTGCGGGCCTTTCTCGCAGGTCAGCGGTGGGGCAGTGAGGGCCGACGGCCGGTCGGTGGCAGGCCGGGCGGGCTCAGGAGCACTGCTTGCCGTCGGCCGGCGGGGTGCCGTCCAGGAGATAGGTGTTGATCGCCGTGTCGATGCAGTCGCTGCCTCGGCCGTACGCCGTGTGGCCGTCACCGCGGTAGGTGAGGAGCGTGCCGGAGGAGAGCTGACCGGCCAGGGACCGGGCCCACTTGTACGGAGTGGCCGGGTCGCGGGTGGTGCCGACCACGACGATCGGGGCCGCGCCCTTCGCCTCGATGCGGTGGGGGGTGCCGGTGGGCCGGACCGGCCAGTGGGCGCAGTTCAGTGCTGCCCAGGTGAAGGTCCTGCCGAAGACCGGGGACGCCTTCTCGAAGCTCGGAAGCGCTCGCGCGGCGGCATCGGCGTCGGCGAAGGCGGGTGGCAGGTCCAGGCAGTTCACGGCCGTGTTGGCGGACATCAGATTCGCGTACGTGCCGTTCGGTTCGCGTTCGTAGTAGCCGTCCGCCAAGGAGAGCAGGCCGGAGCCGTCACCTTTCTCGGCGCCGGCGAGGGCGTCGCGGAGCTGGGGCCAGGCCGACTCGTCGTACATGGCGGCGATGACCCCCGTGGTGGCGAGGGATTCGGTGAGCTCGCGGGAGTCACCCGTGGGGACGGGCCTGGCGTCGAGGCCGGCGAAGAGCCGCTCGAGGCGGGCGGCCGCGTCGGCGGTGGAGGTGGTGCCGAGCGGGCAGCCCGCCTTCTTCACACAGTCGGCGGCGAAGGACTGGAACGCGGTCTCGAAGCCCGCGGTCTGATCACGGTTGACGTCGAGAGACGAGAGAGACGGGTCCATCGCGCCGTCCAGGACCAGGCGGCCGACCCGGGCGGGGAACAGTTCGGCGTACGTCGCGCCGAGATACGTACCGTACGACGCCCCGACGTAGTGCAGCTTCTCGTCGCCGAGCAGGGACCGCAGCACGTCCATGTCGCGGGCCGTCTCGACCGTGGAGACATGCGGAAGGATCTTGCCGGAGTGCCGCTCGCAGCCGCTCGCGAATTGTTGGAAGGCGGCGCTCAGCCGGTCGACCTCGGCGGCGTCGTCCGGGGTCTGGTCGACCTGGGTGTAGGCGTCCATCTGCGGACCGGTGAGGCACTGAACGGGCTCGCTGCGGGCCACTCCGCGTGGATCGATGGCGACCATGTCGTAGCGGGCCCGGACCTGGGCGGGGTACCCGATGCCCGCGTAATCCTGCAGATAGCCGATGGCCGAGCCGCCGGGGCCACCCGGATTCACCAGGAGGGAGCCGATCCGCTCGCCGGGCCCGGTGGCCTTCACCCGGGAGACGGCCAGTTCGATGTCGCCGCCGTCCGGCTTGGCGTAGTCCAGCGGCGCCCTCATCGTCGTGCACTGGAATCCCTCGACGCCGCAGTCCCGCCAGTTCAGTTGTTGCGCGTAGTACGCCTTGAGCGCGGCGGGGACGGACGGCGAGGACGAGGACGGTGAGGCGTTCGTCGAACTTCCGCTGCTGCAGCCGGAGATGAGGAGGCCGGCAGTGCCGAGCGCGATGGCGAAGATGCGGAACGGGCGCCTGGTGTCCATCCCCGGAGCGTAGCCGCCGCTCGGCGGCTCGCCCGATTCTCCGCCCGTACGGGTGAAAGTGGCGACAAGCGGTGATGACGACGAGCAGCGCCGGGCCGTGGTGATGAGCGGCGGTCCGAGTGGCGTCAGCCCGCGCGCAAGGCCATCGTCATCGCCTCCACCGCGAGCAGTGGCGCCACATTGCGGTCCAGCGCCCGACGGCAGGCGATCACCGCCTCTATCCGGCGCAGGGTGCGCTCGGGCGTGGACGAGCGGGCGATGCGGTCGAGGGCGTCCTCTGCGTCCGCATTGGCGATGGCGATCCGCGAGCCCAACTGGATGGCCAGCACATCGCGGTAGAAGCCGGTCAGATCGGTGAGCGCGAGATCGAGACTGTCACGCTGCGTACGGGTCTTGCGGCGCTTCTGTCTGTCCTCCAACTCCTTCATCACCCCCGCCGTGCCGCGTGGCATCCGTCCCCCGGCGACCGCGCCGAGCGCCGCCTTCATCTCCTCCGTCTCCTTGGCGTCGACCTCCTCCGAGACCTGCTTGGCGTCATCGGTGGCGGTGTCGATCAGCTCCTGGGCGGCCTTGAGACAGCCTCCGATGTCCTCGACCCGCAGCGGAAGCTTGAGTACGGCGGCCCGACGGGAACGGGCTCTCTCGTCGGTGGCGAGGCGGCGGGCCCTGCCGATGTGGCCCTGGGTGGCACGGGCAGCGGACGCGGCCCGCTCCGGATCGATGCCGTCACGCCGGATCAGGACGTCGGCGACCGCGTCGACCGGGGGCGTGCGCAGCGTGAGATGACGGCAGCGGGAACGAATCGTGGGCAGCACGTCCTCGAGAGAGGGTGCGCAGAGCAGCCACACCGTGCGCGGCGCGGGCTCCTCGACCGCCTTCAGCAGGACGTTCCCCGCGCCTTCGGTGAGCCGGTCGGCGTCCTCCAGGACGATGACCTGCCAGCGGCCGACGGCCGGGGAGAGCTGGGCACGGCGGACCAGCTCGCGGGTCTCCTTCACTCCGATGGAGAGCAGATCCGTACGGACCACCTCGACATCGGCGTGCGTACCGATGAGGCTGGTGTGACAGCCGTCGCAGAAGCCGCAGCCCGGTGCACCCCCCAGGGCGCGGTCGGGGCTGGTGCACTGGAGTGCGGCGGCGAAGGCTCGGGCGGCCGTGGAACGGCCGGAACCAGGTGGCCCGGTGAACAACCAGGCATGGGTCATCTTCGACCCCGGCGGCACCGGCTCCCCCGCAGCGGCGGCGGTGACCAGCGCATCGGCGTCCCGAGCGGCGGCACCGAGCTGCTCCTGCACCCGGTCCTGGCCGACCAGGTCGTCCCATACGGTCATGGGTCATCGCCCTTCCGGTGGTGTGCGGCCGCAGGGCTGTCGTGCGACGCGGCCGCGCGGCTGTGATGTCACTGCTTGCCGATCCGGCGTTCCCTGCCCGGATCCGGCAACCCGATCCGTCTTCTCATTGTGGGGGACGGGTCTGACAATCCCGGCTGCCCGGCTGCCCGGCTGCCGGGATCGTCGGACCCGCCCGGCAGCCGTCGCGGATCAGCGGCGCGGTCGGCGTCCCCGGCCCGAGGGGCCCGGGCCCTCGTCGTCGCGGTGGTCGCCGAGCAGTTCGTCCGCCAGCGTGGGCAGATCGTCCAGCGGAGTCTCCTCGGCCCAGTCGGGACGAGGACGCCGGCCCCGACGCTCCTGTCCCTCCTGACCGCCCCAGTGGTCCTGCACCGGCTGCGGGGTGCCCGCGCCCGGGTCGCCCATCTGCGGAAGCTCGCGCGTGCGCTCGTTCTCGCGCTCCGGCGCGGCGTCCGCCGGACGCTCGTCACGGAAGATGCCCCGCGGAACCCGGTCCGACGGATTCGCGTCCCGAGCGTTCCAAGCGCCACGGCTGTCCCGGGCGTCCCGGGTGTCTCGTACTGGAGGAAGCACCGTCGTCTCGTCCGCGGCACCAGCGGCGCCAGGCCGGTCGGACCGCTGGTCGGAGGAGTCGGCCCGATCCGGCCGATCGGACCGATCGGACCGGTCGGACCGGTCGGACCGGTCGTGGATCTTCGGGATCATCGCCGTTTCGGCCTCGTCGGACGGCGCGGTCGGGGTGCCCGGCGACGGCACCTGCTGTGTCACGTCGTTCGGGCTGACGATCGGTGTCGGCACCGTGATCTCGTTGTCCGGTACGGACGCCGCCGCGGCAGCTTCCGCGCGCGCCGCCTCCGCGGCGGCAGCCGCGTCCGCCTCGGCCTGCCGACGGGCCGCCTCGGCCCGCAGCAGTGCCTCCTCGGCCTTGCGCTGCTTCTCCAGCCGCCGTGCCTCGGCCTCCTTGCGCAGCCGGGCCTCCTCCTCGGCCTGCCTGCGCAGCCGGGCCTGCTCGGCCTCGCGGGCCGCCTCCTCGGCCTCCAGCCTGACCCGCTCCTCCTCGGCCTGGCGCCGGGCCTCCTCGGCGCGCTGCCGGGCTTCCTCGGCCTGGCGTTCCTCCTCGCGCCTACGCGCCTCCTCCAGCTCGCGGCGCTTGCGCTCCTCCTCCTCGGCACGGAGCTTGGCGAGCTGTTCCTGCCGCTCGCGCTCCAGCCGCTCCTCCTCGGCCTTGCGGGCCGCTTCTTCCTCGGCCTTGCGCCGGGCCTCCTCCTCGGCCGCCCTGCGCGCCTCCTCCTGGGCCTTGATCTCGGCCTCGGAGAGCGGAAGGAGCTGGTCGAGCCGGTGGCGTACGACCGTGGTGATCGCTTCCGGATCCTGGCCCGCGTCCACCACCAGGTAGCGGGTCGGGTCGGCGGCGGCCAGCGTCAGGAAACCGGACCGCACCCGGGCGTGGAACTCGGGCGGCTCGGACTCCAGCCGGTCGGGCGCCTCGGTGAACCGTTCCCGCGCGGTCTCCGGGTCGACGTCCAGCAGCACCGTCAGATGCGGTACGAGTCCGCTCGTCGCCCAGCGCGAGATCCGGGCGATCTCGGTCGGGGAGAGATCACGGCCCGCGCCCTGGTAGGCGACGGACGAGTCGATGTAGCGGTCGGAGATGACGATCGCGCCACGCTCCAACGCCGGACGGACGACCGAATCGACGTGCTCGGCGCGGTCGGCGGCGTACAGCAGTGCCTCGGCCCGGTGGGAGAGCCCGGCCGACGACACGTCGAGCAGGATCGAGCGCAGCCGCTTGCCGACCGGGGTCGCGCCCGGCTCGCGGGTGACGACGACCTCATGGCCCTTGGCGCGGATCCAATCGGCGAGCGCCTCGACCTGGGTGGACTTGCCGGCGCCATCGCCACCCTCCAGAGCGAGGAAGAAGCCGGTCGCGGCGGGGGCGACGGCCGGGTCGCCGCCGCGCAGCGCCTCACGCAGGTCGTGGCGCAGCGGCACTCCGGACCGGTCGTCCGTCTTCGCGAGGACGACCACGGCGACGGGCAGCAGCAGCGCGCCGATCAGCATCAGCGCGAAGGCCGCTCCGCCGTGGGCGAAGACGAAGCCTCCGGAGGTCAGCCGGTGGGCGCCGATCGCCGCGGCCAGCAGCGGCCCCGCGAGCGCGCCGAGTGCGATGAGGACCCGTACGACGGCCTGCAGGTGTTCCGTGGTCCTGGCCCGGCGGAACTCCTCGGTCTCCTGGTCGACCAGGACATGACCGGTGTGGGCGGCGACGCCCGCCGCGTAACCGGCGAGCACCGCGATCATGAGCACGGTCGCCGTGTCCGGCACGAGTCCCATGGCGAGGAGCGCGACGCCGGTGACGGCGATGGCCAGGGCGAGCAGCCTGCGCCGCGACAGCGCGGGCAGCACCTTCCCGGCGGTACGGATACCGACCCCGGTGGCGCCGGTCAGTCCGAGGACCAGCAGGGCGAAGGCGGCGGGTCCGCCGCCCAGCTCGGCGGCGTGCAGTACGGCGACGGCAGCGGCGGCGGCGATCGCTCCGGCGACGGCGGCCGAGGCGCCGACGATCAGCGGTACGGCTCCGGTGCGGCCCTTGTCCGGACCGTTGCCGGTCGACGGCCGGCGCAGGCCCTCCAGCGGCGAACGCGGGCGGGGCGTCTGCGAACCGGGCAGCTCCAGGAAGTACAGGGTCGAGATGGAGGCCGAGAAGAGCCCGGCCGCGACGTACGAGCCGAGGGCCGCCTGGTGGAGCGAGAACCACTCCAGGCCCGAGCCCAGCAGGTTGCCGATGAGCGTGGCGATCAGCAGGACGGCCGCGGCGGCCGGGACGGCGGCGAAGTCGGTACGGAGGGACAGCCGGCGCAGGGCGTCGAGGCGGTCGGGCAGAGGACGTACCGCGGCACCCTCGGGGGGCGGGGCGGGCAGCAGCGCCGGGGCCGCACCGTCCTTGGCGACCGTCCACAGGCGTTCGCTCGCACCGACGACGAAGACGGTGATCAGGATCATCATGAGTGCCTTGTCCGGCATCCAGTCGATCCACAGCGGCGCGACGACCAGCAGCGCGAGCCGCAGCCCGTCCGTGCCGATCATCAGCCACCGCCGGTCCAGCGGTCCTCCTGGCGCGGTGAGCGTCGTCAGCGGCCCCAGGAGTACGGCTCCGAAGAGCAGGGTGGCAAGGATCCGGGCACCGAACACCGCGGCGACGGCGAACGCCGCCCCTCGGTACCCAGCTCCGAATGAGCCCTCAAGGACCGCCGCTTGCAGCGACATCAGCACCAGCACGAGAAGGGCGAGTGCATCGCCGATACCACCGACGAGCTGGGCGCTCCACAACCGCTTCAGCGGGGGAACACGCAGCAGGGCTCGTACGGCGCGCTCGCGTGAGTCTGCGGCAAGTGTGTCGGAGGTGGGGCTCACGACCGTTGGCTGCTCGGCTCGCGTCATCCGCCCAGCCTATCCGGAGCGGCGGGGTCCCCGGAGGCCACGCCCGAACATATGGGCGTCCGAGGGTGCTCCGGCCCCCCGACGACCGACGGGCCGCGCCCTGCCCCTTTGGTCCCCATCGGCTCTTGAGGGGCGGGGTACCGGGCCGGGCGCCCGCCCTCTCCCGGACCGGAACGGCCCCCGCCGCACGGGCTCCGCTCCTCGCGCACACCCTGGTACACAAAGGCCGGAGGGGCTGGAAGACCCAGCCCCTCCGGCGATCGGACCGCTCGTGCGGTCAGTCCTCCACGGACGCCGCGGCCGCCTTCTTCGTCGCGGTCGCCTTCTTGGCGGTCGTCGTCTTCTTCGCGGTGGTCGTCTTCTTCGCCGCGGTCTTCTTCGCCGCGGTCTTCTTGGCCGCCGCCGTGGTCTTCTTGGCCACCGTCTTCTTCGCGGTCGCCTTCTTGGCCGGAGCCTTCTTCGCCGTCTTCTTCTTGGCGGGCCCCTTGGCGCGCTTCTCGGCGAGCAGCTCGTAGCCGCGCTCCGGCGTGATGGTCTCGACGCTGTCATCGGTCCGGAGCGTCGCGTTGGTCTCCCCGTCGGTGACGTACGCACCGAAGCGCCCGTCCTTGACCACGACCGGAGCGCCGCTCACCGGGTCGGTTCCCAGCTCCTTCAGCGGCGGCTTGGCGGCGGCGCGGCCCCGCTGCTTGGGCTGGGCGTAGATCGCGAGGGCCTCGTCGAGGGTGATGTCGAAGAGCTGTTCCTCGGAGGTCAGCGAACGCGAGTCCGTGCCCTTCTTCAGATACGGGCCGTAGCGGCCGTTCTGCGCGGTGATCTCCACGCCGTCGGCGTCCTCGCCGACGACACGCGGCAGCGACATCAGCTTGAGCGCGTCGGCCAGCGTCACCGTGTCCAGCGACATGGACTTGAAGAGCGAGGCCGTCCGCGGCTTCACCGCGCTCTTGCCGGTCTTCGGGGTGCCCTCGGGCAGCACCTCGGTGACGTACGGGCCGTAACGCCCGTCCTTCGCGATGATCTGGTGCCCGGTGATCGGGTCCGCACCGAGCTCGAAGTCGCCGCTCGGCTTGGCCAGCAGTTCCTCCGCGTACTCGACGGACAGCTCGTCGGGTGCCAGGTCCTCCGGCACGTCCGCGCGCTGGTGGCCCTCGGAGTCCTTCTCGCCGCGCTCGATGTACGGACCGTAACGACCGACCCGGAGCTTGATCTCGTTGCCGACGGGGAAGGAGGAGATCTCGCGCGCGTCGATCGCACCGAGGTCGGTGACGAGCTCCTTCAGTCCGCCGAGGTGGTCGCCGTCGCCGTTGCCCGCGTCGGAGGCCGCGCCCGCTCCCGCCGTGTCGTCGCCGCCCGCACCGAAGTAGAAGCGCTTCAGCCACGGCACGGACTGGGCCTCGCCCCGCGCGATGCGGTCGAGGTCGTCCTCCATCTTCGCGGTGAAGTCGTAGTCGACGAGCCGGCCGAAGTGCTTCTCCAGCAGGTTGACCACGGCGAAGGAGAGGAAGGACGGGACGAGCGCCGTGCCCTTCTTGAAGACGTAGCCGCGGTCCAGGATCGTGCCGATGATCGAGGCGTACGTCGACGGGCGGCCGATCTCGCGCTCTTCGAGCTCCTTGACCAGCGAGGCCTCGGTGTAACGGGCCGGCGGCTTGGTGGCGTGCCCGTCGACCGAGATCTCCTCGGCGGAGAGCGCGTCACCCTCGGCGACCTGCGGGAGGCGCCGCTCACGGTCGTCGAGCTCGGCGTTCGGGTCGTCCGCGCCTTCCACGTAGGCCTTCATGAAGCCGTGGAAGGTGATCGTCTTGCCGGACGCGGAGAACTCGGCGTCGCGGCCGTCACTCGCCCGGCCGCCGATCTTGACGGTGACGGAGTTACCGACCGCATCCTTCATCTGGGAGGCAACGGTCCGCTTCCAGATCAGCTCGTAGAGCCGGAACTGGTCGCCGCTGAGACCGGTCTCGGCCGGGGTACGGAAGCGGTCGCCGGAGGGGCGGATCGCCTCGTGCGCCTCCTGCGCGTTCTTGACCTTCCCGGCGTACGTGCGCGGCTTGTCCGGCAGGTAGTCGGCGCCGTACAGCTGCGTGACCTGCGCCCGCGCCGCGGAGACCGCGGTGTCCGAGAGGGTCGTGGAGTCCGTACGCATGTAGGTGATGAAGCCGTTCTCGTACAGCTTCTGCGCGACCTGCATGGTGGCCTTGGCACCGAAGCCCAGCTTCCGGCTCGCCTCCTGCTGGAGGGTCGTCGTACGGAACGGGGCGTAGGGGGAGCGGCGGTACGGCTTCGACTCGACGGACCGCACGGCGAACGTGGCATCGGCGAGCGCGGCGGCCAGGGCGCGGGCGTTCGTCTCGTCCAGGTGCAGCACCTGGACGGCACCGGACTTCAGCTGCCCGTCCGGACCGAAGTCACGGCCCTGGGCGACGCGGCGGCCGTCGACCGCGCTGAGCCGGGCGGCGAGCGTCGACGGATCGGAGGCGTCACCGGCACGGCCGGTACCGAACGTGCCGGTCAGGTCCCAGTACTCGGCGGAACGGAAGGCGATGCGCTCGCGCTCCCGCTCGACGACGAGCCGGGTCGCCACGGACTGGACACGGCCGGCCGACAGCCGCGGCATGACCTTCTTCCACAGGACCGGCGAGACCTCGTAGCCGTAGAGCCGGTCGAGGATACGGCGGGTCTCCTGGGCGTCGACCATGCGCTGGTTGAGTTCGCGCGGATTGGCGACGGCCTCGCGGATCGCGTCCTTGGTGATCTCGTGGAAGACCATCCGGTGGACCGGAACCTTGGGCTTCAGAACTTCCTGCAGGTGCCACGCGATGGCTTCGCCCTCGCGGTCCTCATCGGTGGCGAGGAAGAGTTCGTCGGACTCGGCAAGCAGCTGCTTGAGCTTCCTGACCTGCGCCTTCTTGTCCGCGTTGACGACATAGACAGGCTGGAAGTCGTGCTCGACGTCGACGCCGAGCCGACGGACCTCGCCGGTGTACTCGTCGGGGACCTCGGCGGCGCCGTTCGGCAGGTCGCGGATGTGCCCGACGCTCGCCTCGACGACGTATCCGGGGCCGAGGTAGCCCTTGATCGTCTTCGCCTTGGCAGGCGACTCGACGATGACGAGTCGGCGGCCGCCCTGTGCGGTCTCGCTGGTCGGGGACAACTTCGCTCTTCTCTCCGGTCGACACTCAGTGGGCATCCGGGCAGCGCGATGACGCTGCCGACGGTGCTGTCGCTGCGGAGTGTGACGGTACAACCCGCCCCCGTGTCAAACGGCAAAAGCCCGCAACGGCCACTCGAACGGTAACCCGACTTCCGCCATTCCTGCCGCCCGGACTGCCCGGCCCACCGCGCACACGGCCGCTGCCTGCGGGTTTCTGGTTGCTGTGACGGCGGCGCGGGCGCAGGTGGTGAAGAGCGGTCGGTCCGGGCGTGTTCCCCGGCGTGGCCCACCGGGCCCCTCGGCTCCCGGCCGGGTCCGGTGAGGGGGCGGTGGATCAGATGCGGGTGAAGCACCACACACCGAGGACGAGAAAAAGTACGCCGAACACAGTGGCGAGAGTGGCGGAAGCGATGGGGCTCACACCCTGCGCCACCGGCGCGCGGTGCAGCACGCGCGACCCCGTCCACAGCAGCAGCGCGGCGCCGAACAGCGCGAACGCCGTTCCGGCGAAGACCGCAGGTCCGCTCTCCATGCCCGTACGCCTTCCTGTCCCTGTCCGGGCGGGGCCTGTGCCGTCCGGTCAGGGGGAGGCTGCCACCCCGGGGCGTCGTGGACGCGAACCCCGGGTGAATGGCCGGATTCACGCATCCCGGATCCACCGGTCCCGGCCGCGCGGAAGCGCGGAACCGCCGCCCCGGGACGCCTCCGGGCCGAGGAGCAACCGGAATCAGCGGCCTCTCACGGCGGACCACGACAGTGAGGGAAAAGACACTGATGGCAAGCTCGCTCCTTACGTCGGGCGGCACGCACCCGAACCGGAACGGAGCCGAATGCCGGAGCCCGATGCCGGGGACGGCCGGCGGGCCCGGAGACCGTTGCCCGGGGAAGGGAGCTTGGTGATCGGCCCCTGCACCGTCCCCGGGGCCCGACCCGGGAAGCGTGCCCGGCGCCCGCGTCCCGGAACGAAGGCGAACGCAGCAGCCGCTCGCCCCTCCCAGGCCCCGGAAGCACGGCCTCGCCATCAGCTCACCGGCCGCTCCGACCACCGATACCGTCAGCTCACCGGTGCCACCGGCTCCAGGAAGCCTTCCTCGACCAGCAGCCGGATCGCCTGCGGGGTACGGTCGCGCAGCAGCACCGGGTCCTCGTTCATCAACTGGGCGATCGCGTCCAGGATCCGGCCCGCGGGCAGCGTTCCGTCGCACACTCCCGCGAATCCCGCGCCGACGGCATCGACCTTCGTCGCACGCCGCATGCCGCGGTTCTGACGGAGCACCACGTGCTCGGGGTCCTCCGCGCCCGGCAGTCCGACCTGTTCCTGCACGATCTCGGCGGCGAGAGTGAAATGCCCGGCCAGGAGCGCCGCGTCGTCCTGTTCGCGGAGGTAGTCCTGACGGGCGAAGTGGGCCTGGACCGCCGGTCCCAGCGGCTGCTCCACGGCGTGCGGCCATTCCTCGATCACGACGGAGGGGGTCCCGGCCGCTGCCGCGGCGGACTTCCGCAAGGTGATCCAGCCGAAGCCGACGCCCTTGGTCTTGCGGGCCTCGAACTCGTCCAGCCAGGCGTCGTACCGCTCGGCGTACTCGGCGGGATCCGTGCGGTGGTCGCCGCTGTCGCGCAGCCACAACTCCACGTACTGCGTGACGTCCTGGACCTCACGCTGGACGATCCAGGCGTCGCACCCGTGCGGCACCCAGGAACTCAGCCGGCTCTGCCACTCCTCGCCCTCGACGTGCTGCCAGTTGGCGAGGAAGTGGGCGTATCCGCCTTCGTTCAACCGGACGCCCGACTGCTGTACCAGGGTCCGGCACAGGTCGTCGCCGCCCATGCCGCCGTCGCGGTAGGTGAGACGGGCTCCGGGCGAGATGACGAACGGCGGGTTGGAGACGATCAGGTCGTACGTCTCCGTGCCGACCGGCTCGTACAGGGATCCCAGACGCAACTCGGCCGCTGGGGCACCGGACAGGGCGAGCGTCAGTCGGGTGAAATCCAGCGCGCGCGGGTTGAGGTCGGTGGCCGTGACCCGGGTGGCGTGCTGCGAGGCGTGCAGCGCCTGGATGCCGGAGCCCGTACCGACATCGAGCGCGGAGGCGACAGGCGTACGGACGGTGATCCCGGCGAGTGTGGTGGACGCCCCTCCGACGCCGAGGACCACGCCCTCCTCCCGCGAACCGATGCCGCCCGCGCCGCCGACCGCGCAGCCCAGGTCGGAGACGATGTACCAGTCCTGCCCCTCGGGCCCGCCGTACGGCCGGACGTCGACCGTGGCCCGCACCTCTCCGTCGGTGGTGCGGGTCACCCAGCCGTCCTCGACGCACTCGGCCAGGGGGAGCGCGGCACGGGCCCGCTCGTACGGGACGGGGTGCTGGAGCAGGAAGAGCCGCACCAACGTGTCGAGCGGGGAGTCGCCCCGGGTGGCGCGCAGCGCCGGAACCGTCTCGCTGCGGGCGAGCGCGGCGTAGGCGGGCGCACCGAGCAGGTCGAGGAGCCCGTCGGCGGTGAAGGCGGCGGCGAGCAGGGCTTCGCGGAGCCGGGGCGAACGGTCGGGCGCGGGGAGACTGGTCGTACTCACCCACCCATTGTGGCCGTTCCCACTGACAACGGCAGCGGCCCGGCGCTCGCCGGGGGCGCCGGGCCGTGCGTGCAACGGCTGCGTCGACTACGACCGCCGCGACCGGTCGGTCACGACCTCTTGCCGGGCGAGGCGGACGGCGACGGGGACTCCGACTCCTGGGAGGCGGCGTTCGGTGGCACCGAGCCCGTCGGCTTCTGGCAGCCCTTCTGCTTCGCCATCGCGGCGCCGACCTCACCGGACTGAAGCTTCTTCAGCGCCTCGTCACCGCTGGTGCTGATCTTGTTCAGCTCGTCCGCGATGCCCTTGAGGCCGTCGGCGAACTTCGCCTGGTCCTTCGTGTCGAGGGCATCGACCTTCTTCTGCAGGTTCGCGTACGCCGCGGAGGAGGCGTTGAGCTCCTTCACGGCCTCCTTCTGCGTGGTCTCGCCGCCGTCGACCGGCGGCGCTCCCGCCGAGTCGACAGCCGCGCCGAGTGCCTTGTACGCCTGCGAGATCTGCTGGAAGGCGGCCGAGTCGGTCCTCTGGACGTCGGCGGGCTTGCTGTTGTCGGCGGTCTGCTGCTGGATGGCGGCGTTGGCGTTCGCGATCTTCTGCAGTTGGGGCTTGACCTGGTCGCAGACCGTCTTCGCCCAGTCGTTCACCTTGTTGCTCTTGTCGTCGCTGCTGCAGCCCGACAGCGTAAGTACCAGTACCGCACCGCCGGACAGCGCGGCCGCAAGCTTCTTGTTCACCGGATCGGTCCCTTCCAAGACTCTCGGCCCCGGAACTTACACGTCGGGCGCACTCCATCCGGGTGCCGGACGTCCGATCAGTGAGCATTTGTAGCCATTTGCACCAAGGGAAATGAGGGAGATACAACTCACCCGCCCAGTCCTCGGGACAGGGGAACAGGTGCACGAGCAAGTGCGCGGTCGGGCGTATTGACCGGGCGGACGACCGAGTGATCGCCAGGTGGGCCGTCGGACGGACAACCGAGCGCACCAAGGGACAGGCAGGGCTGAGCGCCGGAGAGACCACCGGGCGGACCGTCGGGCAGACCACCGGGCGGACGCCGCATCAGGATGCCTCGTCCGCCCGGAAGTTGGGTCACGGCAGATTACGTGCCGCAGCCTTCCCTAGGTCGCCGCTTCACGAAACGGCTGCCTGGTCGGGCGACTCGGCGGGCCTGCCTCCTCCCCCGTCCCCACCGCGCGGGCCCTCTTCGTCCCCCACGGCGATCCCGCGCCGTTTGGAGACATAGACCGCTCCGACGATGACGGCGACGGCCAGTACCGCCACCAGCGCCCGCACCCCTGCGCTCGCGTCGTGCCCGTAGCTGAACTGCACCACCGCCGGAGCGATGAGCAGCGCGACCAGGTTCATCACCTTGAGCAAGGGGTTGATCGCCGGCCCCGCCGTGTCCTTGAACGGGTCGCCGACCGTGTCACCGATGACGGTCGCGGCATGGGCCTCGCTGCCCTTGCCGCCATGATGACCGTCCTCGACGAGTTTCTTGGCGTTGTCCCACGCGCCGCCGGAGTTGGCGAGGAAGACCGCCATCAGCGTGCCGGTACCGATGGCGCCCGCGAGATACGAACCGAGCGCCCCGACCCCGAGCGTGAATCCGACGGCGATCGGCGCCATGACCGCGAGCAGGCCCGGCGTGGCGAGCTCGCGCAGGGCGTCCTTGGTACAGATGTCGACGACCCGCCCGTACTCCGGCTTCTCGCTGTGGTCCATGATCCCGGGATGCTCGCGGAACTGCCGCCGCACCTCGTAGACCACGGCCCCGGCGGACCGGGACACCGCGTTGATCGCCAGCCCGGAGAAGAGGAAGACGACCGCGGCGCCGAGGATCAGACCCACCAGATTGTTGGGCTGCGAGATGTCCAGGCTGAGTGTCATCTCCCCGGCCTTGGCCCCCACGTCTCCGACCGCGGCGGCGATCGCGTCGCGGTACGAGCCGAACAGCGCCGAGGCCGCCAGGACGGCGGTGGCGATGGCGATGCCCTTGGTGATGGCCTTGGTGGTGTTGCCGACGGCGTCCAGGTCGGTCAGGACCTGAGCACCGGCACCGGTGACGTCACCTGACATCTCCGCGATGCCCTGCGCGTTGTCGGAAACCGGGCCGAAGGTGTCCATGGCCACGATGACACCGACGGTGGTGAGCAGCCCGGTCCCGGCGAGGGCCACCGCGAAGAGCGCCAGCATGATCGACGTACCGCCGAGCAGAAACGCCCCGTAGACGCCCAGGCCGATCAGCAGCGCCGTGTAGACGGCGGACTCCAGACCGAGCGAGATGCCGGCGAGTACGACGGTGGCCGGGCCGGTCAGCGAGGACTTGCCGATGTCCCTGACGGGACGGCGGTTGGTCTCGGTGAAGTAGCCGGTCAGTTGCTGGATCAGAGCGGCCAGCACGATGCCGATGGCGACCGCCACCAGGGCGAAGACCCGCGGGTCTCCGCCGTGCGAGGTGATGGCGCTGTCGGTGACACCGCCCAGATCCGCGTACGAGGACGGCAGATAGACGAAGACCGCCACGGCCACCAGAACCAGCGAGATCACGGCAGAAATGAAGAATCCGCGGTTGATGGCGGTCATTCCGCTGCGATCGGCACGCCGCGGGGCGACCGCGAAGATCCCGATCATCGCGGTGACCACGCCGATCGCCGGGACGATCAGCGGGAAGGCCAGTCCGGAGTCGCCGAAGGCGGCCTTGCCGAGGATGAGCGCGGCGACGAGGGTCACGGCGTACGACTCGAAGAGGTCGGCCGCCATGCCCGCGCAGTCACCGACGTTGTCGCCCACGTTGTCGGCGATGGTGGCGGCGTTGCGCGGGTCGTCCTCCGGGATGCCCTGCTCCACCTTGCCGACCAGGTCGGCGCCGACGTCCGCGGCCTTGGTGAAGATGCCGCCGCCGACCCTCATGAACATGGCGATCAGCGCGGCACCGAGACCGAAGCCCTCCAGCACCTTGGGCGCGTCGGCGGCATAGACGAGGACGACGCAGGAAGCGCCGAGCAGGCCGAGACCCACGGTGATCATGCCGACCACGCCGCCGGTACGAAAAGCGATCTTCATCGCTCTGTGCGAAACAGCGGTGAGATCCTTTTCGGGTTCACCTTCCGCGGGAGTCGCCTCACGCGCAGCAGCAGCCACACGGACATTGCTCCGTACGGCGAGTCGCATGCCGATGTATCCGGTGGTCGCCGAGAAAAGCGCACCCACCAGGAAGAACAACGAACGGCCGGCACGCTGCGACCAGTTGTCGGCCGGAAGCAGCAGAAGCAGGCAGAAGACCACGACCGCGAAGACGCCCACGGTGCGCAACTGCCGGGCCAGATAGGCATTCGCGCCTTCCTGGACGGCAGCCGCGATCTCCTTCATGCGGTCGGTTCCCTCACCGGCCGCCAGCACCTGCCGCACCAGCAGCCGGGCTACGACCAGCGCAGCCACGGCGACGACCGCGATGACGATCACGATGACGCGGTTGTCATGGGTGAGCACCGCGTCCGCGAGCGACACGGGCCGATCGAAGGGTGTGACACCGGAAGGTGCGGAACCGGAAGGTGCGGAACCGGAAGGTGCGGAACCGGAAGGTGCGGAAAATGCGGAATCTTGCGTCAGTCCTGCCAGTGGGGTGTTGAAGAACTCCGCCATACGTCCTCCTTGACGCTCAGCGCTCAAGACGTGGACGGATTGTAAGGAGCGGAAGCTGATCAAAACAGTGCGCGGTAAATGTAATTGACCTTCACGGGTGATCGGCAAATGATCGCGACAGCGGATCGACCCGAATACAGTAATGGGGCAGGCACATTTTCCGTAGATCATTGATCGGACGGAAATAAAAAAGGCCCTGCTCAGCAGGGCCTCGAAAGGCGGATCAAGGAATTGATCCGAGAAGACATTCGGCGGGATCGCCACAGACGTGCCCGCCTGTGGCGCCTGCCTGCGGCGCCTCAGGGAAGCACGGTCACGGGCGTCTTCGGCCAGCTCATACGGATCACTCCGCCCTTGACTCCCGATCTGACTTCCACATCATCGACGAGGCCGCTGATGACCGCGAGACCCATCTCGTCCTCGCCATCGGCGTCGGTCTCGGGTTCCGGCCCGTCGAGCCCCACGCCGGGCGTGGCGCCGCGTGCCGCGGAGGCTCCGGCGGGCCCACCCGAAGCGGACTCGGCGCCCGGTCCGGGCACCGCGTCGCCGACCTCGATGGAGAAGGACTTCTCCTCCTCGGTCAGAACGACGGAGACGGGAGCGGTGATGCCATGACTGCGATGCAGCCCGACTGCGCGACTGCAGGCTTCACCGACGGCGAGTCTGACCTCGTCGAGCACGGCTTCGTCGACACCCGCCCGGCGCGCCACGGCGGCTGCCACGAGGCGGGCCGTCCTGACGTGTTCGGGCTGGGCACTGAAGCGGAGTTCAACGGTGGCCATGCGATCCCCTTCAGACGTACGGGCGTGCACCCCAGGGACCCGGGCACTCTGCCCGGCCCCCCGGCTCTTCTTCCGGTCTTTTCCCGGTCTTCAGTTCGGCCTTCCGGCCTTCTGCCAGTCTCGCTCCGGTCTCGCTCCGTTCACTCTCCGGAACCGACGAGCCCGTCGGCCGACCGAGACCGAGCTGGTCGTCGACCGCCGCACAGACGGTCCGCCGACGTTCAGCTGCCGACCGGACGGGAGAATCCCACCCGGCGGTCAGCCCACTCCCAGCGGCCCCGCACAACCAGTGACCGACCGAACGCCGACCAGCTGCCCGGACGATCGTTCGACCGGTCCGGGGTGTCGGCCTTCCGGCTCCCCGGCCACTGACCGCCCCGCTGACCCACCATCTGGCCGGCCGCCTGGCTGCCTTTGATCCAATCGGCCGCCAGGCCCGCCGGCGTTGCACCGGCCGCCTGTGACAGCTGCCGGTACTGCGGTCGGCCACCGGACCGGTCTGCAGCCGATCCGACGAGCGGACCGGCCACGGACCGGGCGTCAGTCGGTGGCCGCTACGGCCTCGTCGACCGTGGTGTGAATCGGGAACACCTTGGTCAGACCGGTGATCCGGAAGATCTTGAGAATGCGCTCCTGGTTGCAGACCAGGCGCAATGAGCCCTCATGGGCCCGGACACGCTTCAGGCCGCCCACGAGCACGCCGAGGCCGGTGGAGTCGAGGAAGTCGACGCCTTCCATGTCGACAACCAAGTGGTAGCTGCCGTCATTCACCAACTCGACCAACTGCTCGCGCAGCTTGGGCGCGGTATACACATCAATCTCGCCACCGACCTCGACGACCGTACGGTCGCCACCAGGGCCGGACACATTGCGAGTCGACAAGGACAGGTCCACGGATCCTCCAGCACCTTGCTATCGAGCGGTCGCCCCTCGGTCTCCCCGGCGGAGCCGGGGGACGGATCGCCAGCCGCGATGGCATTCAATCACTTACCAGCAGCCATGCACGACGCCTTGGGACCATTGTCCGTCACGCCAGTGACACACTCGGTGCCGATGGCCAAGAATCACCGCCCCAGTCGACCGGCCGAGAACAGGGACTCCCGCCCCTCTCCCGCCATGGTCCTCGACCGGCTCGCCGCAGCGGCGGGCCGGTCCGCGCGCATCACTCATACGGAGCACTTGCCCCCGCGTACGGGAACCCATGCCATCTGGCCCGATCGCATCCGGCCGGAAGTGATCGCCGCGATCCAGGAGGCGGGAATCGACCACCCCTGGGCGCATCAGGCCGCCGCCGCCGAGCACGCACTGGACGGCGAATCCGTGATCATCGCCACTGGCACGGCGTCCGGCAAGTCGCTCGCCTACCTCGCCCCGGTCCTCACTGCCCTGCTCGACGGCTCCGAGGCCCCGAACGGCCGGGGCGCGACCGCCCTGTATCTCGCCCCCACCAAGGCCCTGGCCGCCGACCAGAGGCGGGCGGTGAAGGAACTCGCCGCCCCCCTCGGCAACTCCGTCAGGCCTGCGGTCTACGACGGCGACACCCCCGTCGAGGAACGGGAGTGGGTGCGTCAGTACGCCAATTACGTGCTGACCAACCCCGACATGCTGCACCGCGGAATTCTCCCGTCCCACCCGCGCTGGTCTTCCTTCCTGCGCGCCCTGCGCTTCGTGGTCATCGATGAGTGCCACACCTACCGGGGTGTCTTCGGCTCCCACGTCGCCCAGGTGGTGCGCCGCCTTCGCCGCCTGTGCGCCCGCTACGGATCGAATCCGGTCTTCCTCCTCGCCTCGGCCACCGCGGCGGAGCCCTCCGTCGCGGCCGGCCGCCTCACCGGTCTCCCGGTCCAGGAGGTCGCCGACGACGCCTCGCCCCGCGGCGAACTGGTCTTCGCCCTGTGGGAGCCGCCCCTGACCGAACTGCACGGCGAGAAGGGCGCGCCCGTCCGCCGTACCGCCACCGCCGAGACCGCCGACCTCCTCACCGATCTGACCGTCCAAGGCGTCCGCTCGGTCGCCTTCGTACGCTCCCGGCGTGGCGCCGAGCTGATCTCCGTCATCGCCAAGGAGCGCCTCGCCGAGGTGGACCGCTCCCTCCCCTCTCGGGTCGCGGCCTACCGAGGGGGCTATCTCCCCGAGGAGCGCCGCGCCCTGGAGCGCGCCCTGCACTCCGGCCGGCTGCTCGGTCTGGCCGCGACCACCGCCCTCGAACTCGGCGTCGACGTCTCCGGTCTGGACGCCGTCGTCATCGCGGGCTACCCCGGCACCAGGGCGTCGCTGTGGCAGCAGGCCGGCCGCGCCGGCCGCTCCGGCCAGGGCGCCCTGGCCGTCCTGGTGGCTCGCGACGACCCGCTGGACACCTTCCTCGTCCATCACCCCGAGGCGCTGTTCCAGCAGCCCGTGGAGTCGACGGTGCTCGACCCGGACAACCCGTACGTCCTCGCCCCGCACCTGTGCGCCGCCGCTGCGGAGCTCCCACTCACCGAGCCCGATCTGGAGCTCTTCGGCCCGGCAACGGCCGAACTGCTGCCGCAGCTGGAGACCGCGAAGCTGCTGCGCAAACGGACATCGGGCTGGCACTGGACCCGCCGCGAGCGCGCCGCCGATCTCACCGACATCCGGGGCGAGGGCGGCCGCCCCGTCCAGATCGTCGAGGAAGGCACTGGGCGGCTGCTGGGCACCGTGGACGAGTCGGCCGCACACACCGCCGTTCACGAAGGCGCCGTCCATCTCCACCAGGGCCGCACCTACCTGGTCCGGAAGCTGGATCTGGAGGACTCCGTGGCCCTGGTGGAGGAAGCCGACCCGCCGTACTCGACGACCGCCCGCGACACCACCGCCATCGACGTGCTGGAAACCGACACCGAGGTCCCGTGGGGCGACGGGCGGCTCTGTTACGGCTCCGTGGAGGTCACCAACCAGGTCGTCTCCTTCCTGCGTCGCAAACTGATCACCGGTGAGGTTCTCGGCGAGACCAAACTGGATCTGCCGCCTCGCACTCTGCGCACGCGCGCCGTGTGGTGGACGGTCACCCAGGACCAACTCGACGCCGCGCGTGTCAACCCGGAGATCCTGGGCGGCGCCCTGCATGCCGCGGAACACGCGTCGATCGGGATGCTGCCGCTCTTCGCCACCTGCGACCGATGGGACATCGGTGGTGTCTCCGTACCTCTGCACCCGGACACCCTGCTGCCCACGGTCTTCGTGTACGACGGCCATCCGGGCGGCGCCGGCTTCGCCGAGCGGGCCTTTCACACCGCCCGTACGTGGCTGACCGCCACCCGCCAGGCCATCGCGTCCTGCGAATGCGAGGCCGGCTGCCCGTCCTGCATCCAGTCCCCCAAGTGCGGCAACGGCAATGATCCGCTGCACAAACGCGGCGCCGTACGCCTGCTCGGCGAACTCCTCCGATCCGCTCCGCCGGACTCCGGGGGTTCGCCGAACCCTCCGCAACCGTCTAGGGCGGCGGGGCCGCCCCCCTCTGCTGAGCTGCTCCCTCCGGAGCCACCGGAGGCAGCGGCTCCGGAGAGCCGTGCATGGCCACCGAAGGGCCGGCCCGGGATCTGACCGTCGGCTCGTACGGCCCGAAGCGCACGCCGGCCGTCACATCGGCGATCTCACCGCGCACCGTGCACAGCACCACCACCGCCCCCTGTGCCTCTGCAACCTCCTCTGCCGCCCCGCATGCCTCCTCAGGTCCTCGCAGGGCCCGGTCGGCCGCTGCCAGGGCTGCCAGGTCCGCCGCTCCACCGGCCCTGTGCCGGGCGACCACCACCTGCCCGAGCGCCAGCACGACGGCGAACACTGCGCACAACGTCGCCGTGGTCGTCGCCACCCACACCGTCGCGAGGCCTCTGTCCCGGTGCGGGGCCCGCTCCCGGTCGCGACCGCGCCTCGCTTGCCCGTGCAGCCATCCACTGACGGTCTTCCGAGTGCCCTCTTCCTTCCGCGTCACTGCGTCGTCGCCCCCACCGTGTCCTCGGCGAGCGCCGCCGCGTCCGCATGCAGCGTCAGGGCCAGTGGGCCGAGTCCGGGCATCGGCGCCGACACCCGCACCCGCCACAGCTCCCCTGCTCGCTCCATCGCGACTTCAGCCCCGTCGGGTGCCGCCGAACGGGTGACTTCCAGCGCCTGCGCCTCCGGTTCCGAGCGGGCCGCCGCCCTCGCCCCGGCTCTGGCCGCGTCCACACACCGGATCTGGGCGGAGGCGGCCATCAGAGCCCAGACCAGCGCAAGAGCGAACACCGCCAGCACCGGAACCGCGACGGCCGCCTCCGCCGTCACCGCACCCCGGTCCCCGGCCTCGCCCGCGGCACGGCCGCAACCCCCGTCGCACGCCCCGGAACCTTTCCTAGAACTTCGCATCGAGCGCGTCCTTGAGCAGCGACTGCAGCGCGGACATGACCGGCTGGCTGGTGACCACCTTGTAGAGCACCGCCGCGAACGCACAGGCCGCGATCGTCCCCACCGCATATTCGGATGTCGTCATTCCGTTGTCCGACCGGACTCGGCCGACCAGGCTCCGCACCCAGCCCCTGATTCGTTGCACCATTTCGACCCCCGCGAAAATCCATAATTCATATGGAATGGATATTTACTGGCAGTTTTCTTCAGCCGGCGCGAAACAGACCGGCCGCCAGACCGATCACCACCGGAGCCACCCCGACCGCCAGGAACGCGGGCAGAAAGCAGAGCCCGACCGGTGCGGTGATCAGCACGCCGGCCCGCTGGGCACGCGCCGTGGCCGCACTCGCCCGTTCGGCCCGCATCGCCTCGGCCAGCCGCGCCACCGGTTCCGCCGCCGGAGCCCCGGTCGATCCCGCCCTGTCCAGGCAACGGGACAGCGCACCGGCGCCCGGTATGTCCCCGAACCTCCTCCAGGCCACCGCAGGTTCACCACCGAGCCTGATCTCCGCCGCCGTGCGCGCCAGGCGCACGCCGACCGGTCCGCCCAGCGACTCCCCCACCGCCTCCGCCGCCTCCCGGGGTCCGGCTCCGGCAGAGACACAGGCCGCCAAGAGGTCTGCCGCCAGTGGGAGTTGGCGCGCGAACTCCGCCGCCTCCGCCGCCCCGGCCTCCGGTTCACGCCTACGCCGGGTCCGCTGCCACCGCCAGGCACCAAACGCCCCTGCCAACCCGATCACGCACCCCGGCAGGCCGCCGACCAGGATCACGCCCGCCGCCACGGCGCCCAGGACCGTGGTCCATTCCTTCGCCCGCGCCCCGGGCACCGTCCACCCGCGTCGGCGCCGCTCCGGGCCGGTCGACAGCAGCACCGCTCCCCGACGCAGTACCGTCCGCCTCCGTCGCCGTCCCGCGAGGGCAAGGGTCAGATACGCGACCGTGCCCAGGACCGCCCACAGAGCCGCCGCCCGGTGGGCGATGTCTCCGGTGGCCGCGTTCACGCCGTCTCCCCCGCCCGTACGATCCGGCCGGCCCAGCAGAGCCCGGCCGCCTCCAGCACCCCGCCCACCACCAGACAGACGAGCCCGGCCGGTGTGTGCAGCAGCACCGCCAACGGATCGGCCCCGAGTGCCGCTCCCAGCCCCAGGCCCAGCACCGGCAGCAGCGCCAGCACGGCCACCGTCGACCAGGCACCCGCCAGTTGGGCCCGCAACTCCTCCCGTCTGCGCCGCTCGGCCCGCAGTGCGCCCTCCAGGCGGTCCAGGCCCGCGGCGAGCCCGGCCCCGCCGTCCACCGCCACCCGCCAGCAGGCCGCCACCCCGGCAAGCCCATCCAGACCCGGCTCCCGCGCCGCCTGCCCGAGCGCCGCCGGCACATCGCCACCGAACCGCGCCGCAGCCGACACACCGGCCTCCGCCGCCCCCATCACCCCGGTCCCGCGGACAGCTACGAGCAACGCCTGCCCCGGCTCGTGCCCGGCCCGCAGCTCACCCACGACGGCCCCGCACAGCGACACCACCCCAGCTGCCCTGCGTTCCCGCTCCTGCGTCAGGGCCCGTCTCCGCAGCCACCGCCCCGTCAACGGCACCGCCACCATCCCTGCCAGCACCGGCAGCACGGACTTCCCCAGTACAGCGATGGCCAGCGCCACCGGCAGGCAGAGCCACTCCCGCCGTCGGCGCAACCGTTGCCGGGCCTCTGCCCGAATCCGCTCCCAGCGCGCACGCAACGGAGACTCGACCACCCCATCGACGAACAGCACCCGGGCCCCCCGTCGCCGCTGGTCCTGCGCCACCACCAGCCAGGCCGCCACCACGACGGACAGGACCGCCGCGCAACTCGCGCTCTCCGACAGCACCGTCGTCGTACCACCGCTCACAGCGCACCCCCGATCAGCGACCGCAGCCGGTCCCAACCCCGCTCCCGCACGAATCCGTCGGCACCCCAGCTCAGCGCCGGTACGGTCACCACCAGCCCGGCCGCATCACGCTCCAGGACCTGCACCGCGGCGATCCGCCGCTGTCCGGTCCGGTCCCGCACGAGATGGACCACCACCGACAGCGCAGCCGCCAACTGGCTGTGAAGCGCCGTCCGGTCCAGCCCCGCCGCAGTGCCCAATGCCTCAAGGCGGGCCGGGACGTGCTCGGCGGCATTCGCGTGAACCGTCCCGCAGCCGCCCTGGTGGCCCGTGTTCAGGGCGGCCAGGAGCTCGGTGACCTCAGCACCCCTGACCTCTCCGACCACCAGCCGGTCGGGCCGCATGCGCAACGCCTGCCGCACCAGGTCGCGAAGGGTCACCCGCCCCGCCCCCTCCTGGTTGGCGGGGCGCGACTCCAGGCGCACCACGTGCGGGTGATCCGGCCGCAGCTCTGCGGAGTCCTCGGCGAGCACGATTCGCTCACGCTGCCCGACGGCCCCCAGCAGACTCGACAGGAGGGTCGTCTTCCCGGCCCCTGTCCCTCCACTGATCAGGTACGAGACCCGGGCCTCCACCAGCGCCCCGAGCACCCGGTCTCCACCCGGCGGCACGGTCCCCGCCGCGACCAGCTCCGTCAGCGAGAAGGCCCGGGGCCGCACCACCCGCAGCGACAGGCACGTCGAGCCGACGGACACCGGCGGCAGCACGGCATGCATACGGGTGCCGTCCGGCAGCCGAGCGTCCACCCAGGGCCGGGCGTCGTCCAGCCGCCGCCCCGCCACGGCCGCCAGCCGTTGCGCCAGCCTGCGCACCGCCGCGGCATCCCGGAAGCTCACCCCGGTGAGTTCGAGCCCGCCGCCCCGGTCCACCCATACCCGGTCCGGTGCGGAAACCAGCACATCCGTCACCGTCGGGTCGGCGAGCAGCGGCTCCAGCACCCCGGTGCCGACCAGTTCGCCGCGCAACTCATCGGCCGCACCCAGCACTTCGGCATCGCCGAGCAGTCGCCCCTGGGCTCGCAGCGCGGCCGCGACCCCGGCCGGAGTCGGGGCGGCGCCGCTCTGCGCCAGCCGCTGCCGGACGGCGTCGAGGAGCGTCTCCGTCACGACGCACCTCCTACGGCTCGTCCGCCCGCACCCTCCGGGACGAAGGCCTGCTCCCAGAACGCCGTACAGAATCTGGCCAGCGGGTCGCGCGCACGGCCGCCGGGCGGCGCGCCGTCGTCCTGGTCCGCCAGGAGCCCGCCGTCGACCGGGAGTTCACCGGCGAGCGGCAAGCCGAGCGCCTGCGCCACCCACCGCTCGTCGAGGCCCGCCGCGTACGGGCCGCGGACGACCACCCGAAGGTCGTTCAGGACCATCCCGGCCATCGACGCCACCCGTTTCGCCGCGGCGACCGCGCGAAGCTCCCCGGGGACCACCAACAGCCCGAGGTCCAGCTGCGAGAGTGCCTCGGCCACCGACTCGTCCACCCGGCGCGGCAGGTCGACGACCACCACCCCGCCGAGCCTGCGCCCGGCGGCCAGCACGGCCTGCATGGCCCGGGGCGGGATGACCACCCAGTCGTCGCGGCCCCAGCTGAGCACCCGCAACCCGTGCAGTGAGGGCAGCGACTCCTCCAGCGCGCGTCCGCCGACTCGCCCCTTGGAATGGGCGAAATCCGGCCATCTCATTCCCTCGGCCCGTTCTCCGCCCAGCAGCACATCGATGCCCCCGCCGAGCGGGTCACCGTCGATCAGCATGGTCCGCCGCCCGGCCCTGGCTGCGGTCACCGCGAGGGCGCAGGCCAGTGTGGACGCGCCGGAACCGCCCCGTCCGCCGATCACCCCGACGGTGAGCGCCGGCTGGCCCACGCCTTCCGCCGCGTTGGCGATCTGGTCGACGAGCCAACCTTCCGAATCGGGCAGCCTCAGCACATACTCGGCCCCGATCTCCACGGCGCGACGCCAGACATCCGGGACGTCCTGGTCCCGGCCGACCAGCATCACGCCGCGCCTGCGCACGGCTCCGCGGCACCGCTGGGCGGCATCGTCCCCCACGAGAACGATCGGCGCCTGCTCCCAACCACCCCTGCGTTCGGGCAGCGAATGATGAACTTCCGGTTCAGCTCCGGCGGCCGCACACAGCCTCAGCAGATCATCGAGGAGTTCCACATCCTCGGTCACGATCAGCGGTCCGCCCCGCCGCACTTCGGCGACCGGCAGACGATCCCGTGCGATGGAATCAGCCACGATCTCCGCCCCCCTTCTCACTGCACCTTCATCGTGGTTCGCGATGATCTCGGAGCGTTCCGAGATCGGCGATTCCACGCCCCGCGGACTTCGCGGCCGGAATCACCGTGCAGCGCTTCGGGAAATCGTGTGGATCTTGCTCGAAAACTGTGGACAACTCCGTCGTTGTGAATATCTCCGTCGCCCGTACCGGCGACTTCCGGAGAGCACCCCTTCCGCTACGCACCGTGACGGCTCATGATGGCGAGAGCCGACCGAGAAGTGGGCCGTCACGGCCGAAATGGAGGCAGAATGCTCGATTCCGAACAGCAGAAACGTGTCCGGACATGCGACGACCCCCGCCGGGGGGGAGAGCGGGGGTCGTCCCCACGGCCGACTCGGGGGGGGAGGAGCCGGACCGGGTTAGCACGGTCGCGAACGATCCGTGACTTCCATGGTGTACCCGAGAGCCTTCTCAGGCAAACCCACGCGCCAGAGTTTACGCCGAATGGTGGCCCCCTATGCTCTGCCTTGTGGAAAACCGCTTCTTGCCGCGCACAGCAGCCTTCTTCGACCTGGACAAGACGGTCATTGCGAAGTCTTCGACGCTGACCTTCAGCAAGTCCTTCTACCAAGGCGGACTGATCAACCGCCGCGCTGTACTGCGCACCGCGTACGCACAGTTCGTGTTCCTTGCCGGGGGTGCAGATCACGACCAGATGGAGCGGATGCGGGAATACCTCTCCGCACTCTGCAAGGGCTGGAACGTCCGACAAGTGAAGGAAATCGTCGCCGAGACCCTGCACGATCTGATCGACCCGATCATCTACGACGAAGCAGCGACCCTCATCGAGGAACACCACACCGCCGGACGCGACGTGGTGATCGTCTCGACCTCGGGCGCCGAGGTCGTCGAACCGATCGGTGAGCTGCTCGGCGCCGACCGAGTCGTCGCCACTCGAATGGTCGTCGGGGAGGACGGCTGTTTCACAGGTGAAGTGGAGTACTACGCATACGGGCCGACGAAGGCCGAGGCGATCAAGGCGCTCGCTGTGTCGGAGGGATACGACCTGTCGCGCTGCTACGCCTACAGCGATTCCGCGACCGATGTACCGATGCTGGAGTCGGTCGGGCACCCGCACGCGGTCAATCCGGACCGCGCGCTGCGACGCGAAGCAACCCTCCGCGAGTGGCCGATTCTCGTCTTCGACCGTCCGGTCCGACTCAAGCAACGACTGCCCTCGTTCTCGCTGCCACCGCGCCCCGCGCTGGTCGCAGCGGCAGCGGTAGGCGCGGCGGCCGTCACCGCGGGACTCGTCTGGTACACCTCCCGCCGCCGCTCCACCACCCCTTCCCTTTGAAGCACGGGGCCGAACGACGCTCCGACCGCATCCTCGCCCACCTTCCCTCCGCGGCCGCCCGACCCCTCCGCGGCCGCCCGGCCAACGAACACCCCAGCCGATCGGCCCCGTTCACCCACCGGACCCATTTGCCCAACTCACCCGTAATTGAACCTAAAAGTAAAGAAGTGTGGCCAGCACTACCGCTCACCACGGGGCTGGAGTACAAAGGACTCAACGGCCCGCGAGACCAAGGACATCCGAGAGGATTACCTGTAACGCAGAGAAGGCCCCACGGACCGAGCATGAAAACCGAGCACCCACGCGACGTCGACCCGTCGATTACGGGCCAGCCGCACCAGGAAACGGGCAAAGTCCCCGACCTGATGGGCACATATCGAGGACGCATGGTAACTGGGTAGACATGCCAGCGGCGGTACCGAGGACGGTACCGCCGCAACCCTTTTACGGGGCAGAGAAGTTACTTGGGTGAAGTTATCGCGGTGGACTTACGGACCCGAGCCAGCTGCGGAGTCACAGCGGCGAAGCCGCGCCGACGGAGCCCATGCGCCACAGGGCCGTCCCATCGCGGCACCACGACATCCCGCCCCTTCATTAGGCGGCGCCGCGCTGAAGGGCTTCGCACACTGCCGTCGATTCCCTGACGCCCAGCTCCACGGCGCGCCCGCAGTGCACGATCCAGGCCGCCATCCCGGCCGGCGTCCCCGAAAGGTAGCCGTCGAACGCCGCCAGGTACGCCGCGCGGCCCTGTTCGGCGTGGCCGACCTCGGCCGGGCAGATCGATTTGGGGTCGAGCCCGCTCCCGATCAGCACGATCCGCTCGGCGGTCCGAGCAACGAGGCCGTTGTACGAGCCGAAGGGGCGCAGGGCCAGTAGTTCACCGTGCACGACCGCCGCCGTCACCAGTGCGGGCGCCGCAGTACCCGAGAGGATCAATCCGGAGAGCCCCTCCAGCCTCCCGGCCACTTCGTCGGCGCCCGGCAGCGGCGCTTCGATCAGCGGCTCGTCCACGGGTTCGCCCGCCAGCCGGGGCCGGCCGACAGCTTCCTCGGGCTCCGCGCCACCGGCCGCAACCAGATGCAGCCGCGCCAGAACGCGCAGCGGCGACTGCCGCCAGATGGAAAGGAGTTGACCCGCTTCGGCGGTCAGCCTCAGGGCGGCCCCGATCACATGCGCCTCGCCGTCGCCGCTGAAGTCGGTACGCCGACGTACCTCCTCCAGGTTCCAGTCGGCACCGGACAGCGCCGCCGAGCCACGGGCGCCGCGCAGGGCCGCTTCCGCGGTGACCTCGTTGCTGCGGCGCCGCATGACGCGGTGACCGTAGACCCGGTCGACGGCCTTGCGTACGGAGTCCACCGCATCGGCGACTCCCGGCAGAGCGCCCAGGGTGGCAAGCGGATCAGAGGCAGTCGTACTCATAAGTAGGGAGGCTACGCGCCCCTCACTCGGATACCGCCCGGGAGTGGCCATCTTCACGAAGTGTGGCAGCAGTCCGCAATTGCGCCGCTACCCTAGGTGAACATGAAGATCGCTTTCGTAGGGAAGGGCGGCAGCGGCAAGACCACGCTGTCCTCGCTCTTCATCCGCCACCTTGCCGCCAATGAAGCCCATGTCGTCGCGGTGGACGCCGACATCAACCAGCACCTCGGAGCCGCACTCGGTCTCGATGACCAGGAGGCCGCGGCACTGCCCGCCATGGGGGCCCAGCTACCGCTGATCAAGGAGTATCTGCGCGGCAGCAATCCCCGTATCGCCTCCGTCGAGACGATGATCAAAACGACTCCGCCCGGCGAGGGCTCGCGGCTGCTGAGGGTCCGCGAAAACAACCCGATCTACGACGCGTGCGCCCGCATGGTCCGGCTCGACGACGGGGAGGTCCGGCTGATGGCCACCGGCCCGTTCACGGAATCGGACCTGGGCGTGGCCTGCTACCACTCCAAGGTCGGTGCGGTCGAGCTCTGCCTCAACCATCTCGTCGACGGCCCCGACGACTATGTCGTCGTCGACATGACAGCGGGCTCGGACTCCTTCGCTTCCGGGATGTTCACCCGCTTCGACATGACGTTCCTGATCGCGGAGCCCACCCGTAAGGGTGTCTCGGTCTACCGCCAGTACAAGGAGTACGCGCGGGACTTCGGGGTCGCGCTGAAGGTCATCGGCAACAAGGTGCAGGGCGAGGACGATCTGGACTTCCTGCGTGCCGAGGTGGGGGACGACCTGCTGGTCAGCGTCGGGCACTCCGACTGGGTACGCGCGATGGAGAAGGGCAGGCCCGACCGTTTCGAACTGCTGGAGGCGGACAACCGGATGGCCCTTCAGGCGCTGCAGAACGCGGCGGAGGATTCGTACGAGCAACGGGACTGGGAGCGCTACACGCGACAGATGGTGCACTTCCATCTGAAGAACGCGGAGAGCTGGGGCAACGAGAAGACGGGTGCCGATCTGGCTGCCCAGGTCGACCCCGCCTTCGTGCTCGACGAACGGTTCGCGCAGGACGGCGCCGCTCAGCCCGTCTGATCGGCCGGCGCCCCGGCCTGGAGCACGCGCTCTTCCCGCCGGGGTGCCGTTGCGCCTTCACCTGCCGGCCACGACCGAAAGGCGCGCAACCCAGCCGCCTTGCGCAACCGCCGGACGGTCCCGACCGGGCTCACCAAGCACGGTCGGCGAGCCCGGTCGACAGGCACGACAGGAGAGCGCGCCCGGAGAGTGCGGCCAATCAGCTAGCGGCCGGTCCGATCCGCGCCGGACTCCGCGTGCGCCTTGCCGACGCCCGATGTCTTGCCCACATCCGACGCGGTGCCGACAACCGACTCCCTGTCGGCATCCGACTCCCTGCCGGCATCCGCCCCCGCGTTCCCGGCTTCGCCGAGGAACTCCGCCCACCCCTTTGCCGGGGCCTGCCCGACGTCAAGGGTTCCGAGCTTCGCCAGCGTTGCCGGGTCCTGTGCGTCCAGCCAGTCGGCCAGCTGCCGGAAGGAAACGCAGCGGACGCCCTTCTTGGTGCAGACCGTCGCGATGGTCTCCTCGACGGCGCGCATGTATGTGCCACCGTTCCAGGATTCGAAGTGATTGCCGATGATCAGTGGAGCGCGGTTTCCTTCGTACGCGCGGTCGAAGGCCTGGATCAAGCCGTCACGCATCTGCTTGCCCCAGTACGCGTGCCGACTCGGGTCGCCCTGCGTCGTACCGGACTGGTTGAACATGAAGTTGTAGTCCATCGAGAGGGTCTCGAACTCGCGCCCGGGGACCGGGACGAGCTGCATCGACAGGTCCCAGATGCCCTCTTTCTTCTTCGGCCAGACCTGGTTGTCGACGCCGCTGGAGTCGTATCGGAACCCCATCGTCCGCGCTGCGGCCACCATGTTCTTCCGCCCCTCCAGACAAGGGGTGCGGCCGCCGACGAGCTCCTTGTCGTAGTCGAAGGGAAGTGGCTTCTCACCCTTGAGGCCGGGGTCGTTGGTCTTCCAGCTCTTCACAAAGGACTTGGCCTGGTCGATCTCACTCTTCCACTGATCGACGGACCAGGTGCCGACGCCTCCCTCGGGGCCGCAGAAGTGGCCATTGAAGTGGGTGCCGATCTCGTCGCCGTCCTCCCATGCCTTCCGCACCTGGGTGATGGTGTTCCGGATCCCCTCGGTGTCGTTGAAGCCGATGTCGGAGCTGCCGGGGTTGTGCTTCGGCGGGTCGTAGAGCTCGCGTTTGTCTTCGGGCAGCAGGTAGACACCACTGAGGAAGTACGTCATGTTCGCGTGGTATCTCCTGCCCACCTCGCGGAAGTGCGAGAACAGCTTCTGACTGTCCTCTCCGGCGCCGTCCCACGAGAACACCACGAACTGCGGCGGCTTCCGGCCGGGCGCCATGCGCTGTGCCGCAGGTTGCTTCGGCTGGATTCCCGTGAAGGCCGTGGAGCCGTCGCCAATGAGCCGGAACGGGCTCTTGGGCGCGACTTGAGGGTTCTTCTTCCGCGCCCCGGCGTCCCGCTTCGCGGCGCCGGGTCCAGCGGCTCCGACGACGGGATCCGGACCGGAGGAGCAGCCGGCCATTCCCGCGATCAGCGCAATGACCATGACGCACAGGGCAACCCGTCCGGCGGCGATTCCCTTCGTGACACCCCTCGTGACAGGCAGCATCCGCCCACCCTCTTCCTCGCAGGTGATGTGCGTAGAAATATCCCGACCCGCGTGGTCAAGATCGCACACGCTTTTGCAGAAATCAGTACGACATACCTCATGAAAAGCTGCTTATTCACTTGAATAGGCGATTGACTAGTCCATTTGTCCTCAATGATGGACACAGGCCTTTACTCTCCATTACGATCTGTTTACTGAGAGTTGAGAAATCCCGCCGCTGCACGCCGTGACCCACGGCCGCGTCCCCACGTTCCGCGACCGCGCTGCCCCGGAGGAGACGGGAACATGTCTGCCTGCGTCCCCACTCGTCATGACCACACATCCCGCAGTTCGCGCCCACACCGCGCCTCGGGAGTCAAGCGACCACACAGCCCGCCACCGCCACCACGCGGCGGACGATTCCGCATCGCGGGCGCCGACCTGTCCGCATCGATCACGGTCTTCCTGCTCGCCGTCCCCATGTCGCTCGGCCTCGCCGTCGCCATGGACGCCCCGCTGGAGGCCGGTCTCATCTCCGCCGCGATCGGCGGCATCGTCGCCGGGCTGCTCGGCGGCACACCTCTCCAGGTCAGCGGACCGTCCGCCGGACTGACCGTGGTCACAGCCGAGTTGATCCAGATCTACGGCTGGCGCACCACCTGCGCGATCACCATCGGCGCCGGACTGTTGCAGATCCTGCTGGGCTCGCTACGGGCGGCGCGCAGCGCCCTCGCCGTCAGCCCCGCCATCGTGCACGGCACCCTCGCCGGAATCGGCGTCGCGATCGCCCTCGCCCAAGTGCACATCGTCCTCGGCGGTTCGCCGCAGAGTTCGGCGGTCGCCAACTCTCTCGCGCTCCCGGACCAGTTGGGGCGGGTGAGTCCGGCCGCCCCGCTGATCGGCTTGCTGACCATCGCGATCCTGGTCGTGTGGCCACGACTTCCGGGACGCATCGGTCGAGTAGTACGGCGCATTCCGGCTGCCCTCGCCGCAGTGGTGACCGCGACGGCGGTGGCTGCGGTCGCGGCGCCCGGGATCGCCCGGGTCGATCTGCCGTCCTGGCGCTCGCATGCCCTGCCGGAGATGCCGCACGGTCCGGTACTCGCCCTGGCCACCGCGGTATTCACGGTGATGCTGGTGGCAAGCCTGGAGTCGCTGCTCGCCGCAGTCGCCGTGGACAAACTCTCGGCCGATCGCGCCGGGGAGCGGACTTCCGCCCGATCCAAGGCCGGCTCGGCGTCCGAACCGGCTTCGGCGTCGCGGGCGCGGACGAGATCGGCCCGAGTCCCGACATCGCCCCCGGGTTCGAAACCGGGCTCGCCACCGTCCCTGCCCGGCTCGACCGCGACCTCGGGTTCGAAACCGTCGCCGGACTCGATCCTCACCTCGGGTTCCGGCCCAACCTCGCCTCCGCCCCCCTCTTCACCTCAGCCCCCGTCCCTGACCGCACCGACACCCTCGGCCCCGCCGACGACACTCGCCCCACCACCCGCCAGACGCTCCGATCTCGATCGTGAGCTGCGGGCCCAGGGCATCGCCAACACTCTGTCCGGGCTGGTGGGCGGGCTGGCGGTGTCCGGTGGTGCGGTGCGCAGTTCCGCGAACGTGCGTGCCGGGGCGACGAGCCGTGCCTCCACCGTGCTGCACGGTGTCTGGGTGGTGCTCGCGACCGGGCTGCTTGTCACCGTGCTGGAGTGGATTCCGCTCGCCGCGCTCGCCGCGCTGGTCATGATGGTCGGCATCCAGATGGTGAGTTTCGCCCACATCCGCAACGTGCATAGGCACCGGGAATTCCTGGTGTACGGGGCGACGATCACCGGAGTGGTCCTCTTCGGCGTGCTCAAGGGCGTGGCGATCGGCATCGCGGTGGCCGTGGCCGTCGCCCTGCACCGGCTGGCACGGACCAGGATCACCGTGATCGATCAGGGTGGACAGCATCTGGTCGTCGTGCGGGGCCAGTTGACGTTCCTCGCGGTGCCTCGCCTCAGCCGGACTCTCGCCCAGCTGCCGCAGGGCGGGGATGCCGTCGTCGCGTTGGACGGCTTCTTCATGGACCATGCGGCGTACGAGACGATCCAGGACTGGAGTCTTGCCCACACGGCCCACGGCGGCCGGGTCGTCTTCACCGGTAGGTCCGGCGGCCGGATCGCCGAGCCCGCGTCAGCGGCGCACTCCTGCTGCCGCCCCTGGACACCGTGGCGCAATCATCACTGCCACGACCGGCCCGAGCAGCAGCCCGAGACCCGTCACGGCCCGGACGGCCCCTTCAGCGACGACCGCCTCGGTGCGGACCCCGCCTCGGGCGCCGCCCTGAGTCCGGCCCCCGGCACCGACGCCACCTCCGTCCCCACGTCAGGAGCCCCCAGCGCTCCCCCTCCGGGCGCTTCGCCCACCGCCACCCCGCGTCGGACCGGGGGCAACCATCTGGTCAACGGTCTGAGTTCGTTCCAGCGCAACACCGCCCCGCTGGTGCGCGAGGAGCTGGCCCGGCTGGCCCGCGAGGGCCCGCGGCCCTCGCAGCTCTTCATCACCTGCGCCGACTCCCGCCTGGTCACCAGCATGATCACGGCCAGCGGACCGGGTGATCTGTTCACTGTGCGCAACGTCGGCAATCTGGTACCGCCGCCGGACGCCGAGTCGGGTGAGGACTCGGTGGGCGCCGCGATCGAGTACGCGGTGGATGTGCTGGGGGTGGATTCCATCACCGTCTGTGGCCACTCCGGCTGCGGCGCGATGCAGGCACTGCTCGGAGCCAAGCCGGATCCGGACACTCCGCGGACCTCCCTGTGGCGCTGGCTGAGACACGGGCTGCCGAGCCTGCAGCGGATGGCGTCGCGGCATCACGCCTGGGTCCGGATCTCCGGCCGGCTTCCGGCCGATTCGCTGGAGCAGCTCTGCCTCACCAATGTGGTCCAGCAACTGGACCACCTGCGCGCCCATGAATCAGTGGCGAGGCGGCTCGCCGAGGGCACGCTCCAGTTGCACGGGATGTACTTCCACGTGGGTGAGGCGCAGGCCTATCTGCTGGCGGAGGACGCCAGTGCCGGGCTGGCCCTCGACGAGGTCTTCGACCGCGTGGGCCCCGGTGACGCCCATGCCACATCCGATGCCCGAGCCTCGGGTGGCGGACACGCCCTGGGCGAATCCCACGCTTCCAGCGCCACCGACCTCCCGGCCGAATTCCCCGCCTCCGGCACCACCGACACCCCGGCCGAATTCTGCACCTCCGGCCCCCCGACCGAATCCCGCACCTCGGGCAGTCGGGACGCCTCCGGGGACACCACCGTCCCGGGTGACCCCTCCGGTCCGGGCGACCGGGAACGTACCGGCGTCTGAACCACGCGCACATCCTGTCCGTGAGACCTTGTGGTCCCGCCTCCACATCGCACCGCGCATGGAGGCGGGATCGTGTCTCCATACACGAGACACAGGTCTAAACCAATTCCGGGCAGACACTTGTCACCCGGCCTTTGGCCTGATGAGCTATGCCCCGGGACACAACGGACACCCTGGGAATGGGAGATGTCGTGAGCAACGAAAGCCTGGCCAATCTGCTCAAGGAGGAGCGGCGGTTCGCACCGCCTGCCGATCTGGCCGCCGATGCCAACGTCAAAGCGGAGGCGTACGAGCAGGCCGAGGCGGACCGGCTGGGCTTCTGGGCCGAGCAGGCTCGTCGCCTGACCTGGGCCACGGAGCCGACCGAGACGCTCGACTGGAGCAACCCGCCCTTCGCGAAGTGGTTCGCGGACGGCAGGCTCAACGTCGCGTACAACTGCGTGGACCGCCACGTCGAGGCCGGCAACGGCGACCGGGTCGCCATCCACTTCGAGGGCGAGCCCGGCGACAGCCGCGCCATCACCTACGCCGACCTGAAGGACGAGGTCTCGCGCGCCGCGAACGCGCTCATCGAGCTCGGTGTGGGCAAGGGCGACCGGGTCGCCGTCTATCTGCCGATGATCCCCGAGGCCGCCGTCGCGATGCTGGCCTGTGCCCGGATCGGCGCCGCGCACTCGGTGGTCTTCGGCGGCTTCTCCGCCGACGCCATCGCCGCCCGTATCCAGGACGCGGACGCCAAGGTCGTCATCACCGCCGACGGCGGCTACCGCCGCGGCAAGCCGTCCGCGCTCAAGCCCGCAGTGGACGACGCAGTCTCCCGTATCGACGGTGTCGAGCACGTCCTCGTAGTGCGGCGCACCGGCCAGGACACCGCGTGGACCGAGGGCCGCGACGTCTGGTGGCACGAGATCACCGGACGGCAGTCCGCCGAGCACACCCCCGAGGCCTTCGAGGCGGAGCAGCCGCTCTTCATCCTCTACACCTCCGGTACGACGGGTAAGCCGAAGGGCATCCTGCACACCTCCGGCGGCTACCTCACGCAGGCGGCGTACACCCACAACGCGGTCTTCGACCTCAAGCCGGAGACCGACGTCTTCTGGTGCACCGCCGACATCGGTTGGGTGACCGGCCACTCGTACATCGTCTACGGCCCGCTGGCCAACGGCGCGACGCAGGTCATGTACGAGGGCACGCCGGACTCCCCGCACCAGGGGCGTTTCTGGGAGATCGTGCAGAAGTACGGCGTCACGATCCTCTACACCGCGCCGACCGCGATCCGTACGTTCATGAAGTGGGGTGACGACATCCCCGCCAAGTTCGACCTGAGCAGTCTCCGGGTCCTCGGATCGGTCGGTGAGCCGATCAACCCCGAGGCGTGGATGTGGTATCGCAAGCACATCGGCGCCGACAAGTGCCCCGTCGTGGACACCTGGTGGCAGACCGAGACCGGCGCGATGATGATCTCGCCGCTGCCCGGCGTGACGGAGACCAAGCCGGGAAGCGCCCAGCGCGCACTGCCCGGTATCTCCGCCACGGTCGTCGACGACGAGGCCAACGAGGTTCCGAACGGCGGGGGCGGCTACCTGGTCCTCACTGAGCCGTGGCCGTCGATGCTCCGCACCATCTGGGGCGACGACCAGCGTTTCATCGACACCTACTGGTCGCGCTTCGAGGGCAAGTACTTCGCGGGCGACGGCGCCAAGAAGGACGAGGACGGTGACATCTGGCTGCTCGGCCGGGTCGACGACGTGATGCTCGTGTCCGGGCACAACATCTCGACCACCGAGGTCGAGTCGGCACTCGTGTCGCACCCGTCGGTCGCCGAGGCCGCGGTGGTCGGCGCCGCCGACGAGACGACCGGCCAGTCCATCGTCGCGTTCGTGATACTGCGCGGTACGGCCACCGCCTCCGACGAGCTCGTCGCGGAACTGCGCAACCACGTCGGCGCCACGCTCGGCCCGATCGCCAAGCCGAAGCGGATCCTGCCGGTCGCCGAACTGCCGAAGACCCGCTCCGGCAAGATCATGCGGCGCCTGCTGCGTGACGTCGCCGAGAACCGCGAGCTGGGCGACGTCACGACGCTCACCGACTCCTCGGTGATGGACCTCATCCAGACCCAGCTGCCGTCCTCCTCCTCCGAGGACTGAGCCCGGCCTCCTCCCAGGGAGGGCGACCGCAGCAAGAACGTCCCCGAGGGACATCCGGCAACGCGCCGGGGCCAACCAGTACATCCCCGCGAGGGGCACCCGGCAACGCGCCGGGTGCCCCTCGGGCATTTAAGGTGAAGATCACCACATACAGATCCGCGCACCCCGGGTACAGTGGCAGGCGCGTCAACAAAGCAATAAGAAATCTCCACAGGGTGTGCCGGGAAGTCTGGTCGGCAAGTGCATCAGCCATGCCATCGCTGCCGTACCGTCCCGGAGGTCCTCACTCGTGGCCGCGCCCACCCCCGCACCCCCTTCCTCGCGCCGCCCCTTTCTGGGGCGTCTGTCCCTGCCCGAGCGGAACTATCTCGCGGACGCCCTGCGCACCGAGACCGTCGGCGGGGTCATCCTGCTGGTCGCCGCCATAGCCGCCCTGGTGTGGGCGAATACCTTCGGATCCGGTTACGCCGCCGTCAGCGACTTCCACTTCGGTCCCGGGTCGCTGGGCCTCAATCTCTCCGTGCACCACTGGGCGGCGGACGGGCTGCTCGCGGTCTTCTTCTTCGTCGCGGGCGTGGAACTCAAGCGGGAACTGGTCGCGGGCGAACTGCGCGACCCCAAGGCGGCCGCTCTCCCGGTCGTCGCCGCGCTGTGCGGAATGGCCGTTCCGGCCGTCGTCTACACACTCGTGGCGGTGTTCGGCGGAGGCTCCACGGGCGGCTGGGCCGTCCCCACCGCCACCGACATCGCCTTCGCACTCGCCGTCCTCGCGGTCATCGGCACCTCGCTGCCGAACGCGCTGCGCGCCTTTCTGTTGACTCTCGCCGTCGTCGACGACCTCTTCGCGATCCTGATCATCGCGATCTTCTTCACCGAGAAGATCAACTTCATGGCGTTGCTCGGCGCGTTCATCGGTCTGGCCGTCTTCTATCTGCTGCTGCGCAGGAACGTGCGCGGCTGGTACGTCTACGTACCGCTCGCCCTGGTCATCTGGGGCCTCATGTACAACAGCGGCATCCACGCCACGATCGCCGGTGTCGCCATGGGCCTGATGCTCCGCTGCGTCCGGCGCGAGGGCGAGACCCACTCCCCCGGCGAGCACATCGAACACCTGATGCGCCCGCTGTCGGCCGGTGTCGCCGTGCCTCTGTTCGCCCTCTTCTCGGCCGGTATCTCCCTCTCCGGCGGCGCACTGGCGGATGTCTTCACCCGGCCCGAGACACTCGGTGTCGTCCTGGGGCTCGTCGTCGGCAAGACGGTAGGCATCTTCGGCGGAACGTGGCTGGCCACCCGCTTCACCAAGGCCGAGCTGAACAAGGACCTGGCCTGGGCGGACGTCTTCGCGGTCGCCACGCTCGCCGGCATCGGCTTCACTGTCTCGCTGCTCATAGGCGAGCTGGCCTTCGCCGGCGACGAGAGCATGATCAACGAGATCAAGGCCTCCGTGCTGCTCGGCTCCCTGACAGCCGCCGTACTCGCCGCTGTACTGCTCAAACTCCGGGTCCGAAAGTACCGGACGCTGCACGAGGCCGAGGAACTCGACGAGGACGAGGACGGTGTGCCCGACGTCTACGAGCAGGGCGACCCGGAGTACCACCTGCGCATGGCCGTGATCTACGAGAAGAAGGCGGCCGAGCACCGCCGCCTTGCCCAACTGGCGGGGGCAGCGAGCAGCAAGCCGGACAGTCCGGCATGATCTGACACCAGATGTGTTGAGCAGGAGAGCAGGAGAGGGAGTCAGGGATGAGCGACCCCGGCAACAACGCGGGCAGCGCCGACCGCAGTCTCGGACAGCTGGTCGCCGCAGCGACGGCCGAGATGTCCGCACTGGTGCACGACGAGATCGCCCTGGCCAAGGCCGAAATGCGACAGGACGTCAAGCGCGGCGCCACCGGGAGCGTGGCGTTCATGGTCGCGGGCGTGCTGATTCTGTTCGCGATCCCGGTGCTGAGCTTCGCGGCGGCGTACGGGATCCATTACCTGGGGCTCGGACTGGCCTGGTCGTTCCTGATCGTGGGCGGCGCCTTCATCGTTCTGGGTGGGTTGCTCGCGCTGTTCGCCGTCGCCAAGTTCAAGAAGGTGAAGCCGCCGGAGAAGTCCATCGCTTCGGCCAAGCAGACGGCGGCCGTGCTGCAGGGCGTCAAGCCGCATCCCCGGCCCGCCGTGACGGCCGGGGCGAGCCGCCCGGCCGTCACGGGCAGCACACGGGCGGACAAGGCCCTGGAGAAGGCTCCGGTCCAGGACAAGGCGTCGGCTGTGGCACGCTCGTCCACATGACGGTCTCCGATTCCAGCGCATCCGACCCAGTAGGACCCGCAGGACCGGAAGGCCCGGAAGGTCAGGTAAGTCCGGACGGCCGGGCTGCGGGCCTGAACAGCCGGGCTGACCTGGACGGCCGGACGGATGTGGACAGCCCCTCCGGCTCCTCCGATCCCTCCGGCCCGCCGGGTTCCTCCGCGTCACCCGGCCCGGTCGGCGCCGGTGGGCCCGTGCGGCTCGACGGGCCGTGGACCCACCGGGACGTGGCGGCCAACGGCGCCCGCTTCCACATCGCCGAACTCGGCGAGGGGCCGCTGGTGCTGCTGCTGCACGGCTTCCCGCAGTTCTGGTGGACCTGGCGGCATCAGCTCACAGCGCTGGCCGACTCCGGTTTCCGCGCCGTGGCGATGGATCTGCGCGGAGTCGGCGGCAGCGACCGTACGCCGCGGGGGTACGACCCCGCCAACCTGGCGCTCGACATCACCGGGGTGATTCGCTCCCTCGGCGAACCGGACGCGGCCCTGGTCGGCCATGACATGGGCGGCTATCTCGCATGGACGGCCGCGGTGATGCGGCCGAAGCTGGTCCGCCGCCTCGTGGTCTCCTCGATGCCGCATCCGCGCCGCTGGCGCTCCTCGATGCTCTCCGACTTCGCACAGACCCGGGCGGGCTCGTACATCTGGGGTTTCCAGCGTCCGTGGGTACCGGAGCGTCAGCTCGTCGCGGACGACGCCGCGTTGGTGGGCCGGCTGATCCACGACTGGTCGGGCTCCCGGACCCCGGAGTTCCCCGACGAGGCGACGGTGGACGTCTACCGTCGCGCGATGTGCATCCCGTCGACGGCGCACTGCTCGATCGAGCCGTACCGCTGGATGGTCCGCTCCCTGGCCCGTCCGGACGGAATCCAGTTCAACCGGCGGATGAAGCGCCCGGTGCGGGTACCCACACTGCATGTGCACGGTTCACTCGATCCGGCGATCCGTACGCGGAGCGCGGCGGGCTCCGGCGAGTATGTCGAAGCGCCTTACCGTTGGCGACTTTTCGACGGTCTGGGTCACTTCCCCCACGAAGAGGATCCGGCCGGGTTCTCGGCCGAACTCATCAACTGGCTCAAGGATCCCGAGCCCGATCGGTAGCCGTACGGGCACAGTTGTCCGACGAACAGCCAATTGCCCGGCGCATAGGCCAATTGGCTGACGGATGGGCGGTTACCGACCATGAGGCACGGGCAGACGTCGGGGTATGGGCTGGACGCACGACTTCGGTGACGCAGCACGCAACCATCGCTCGACCGCCACGGCGGGTCCGAGCATTCATGAGGGGGGCGGCCCCCAGGGCCGGGTGCACGATATGCATGTTCTGCATGATCCCCAGCTCGGCATTCCGCGCATTCTGCGCCGACGGGCCCGCTGGGTCTCGGCGCGACTGCGCCATCCACGCGGATGAGGCCTGCCCCGCCCTGCCGGTGAGCGTTCACCGGCAGGGCGGGAGCTGCACCACTGTCTCCCGGCTGCCACCGGCCAGTACACGGGCAGCGCACATGCACGTGCACACGGACGCGCTCGCTCAGCACACATGATGCGCCCGCGCGCGGCGAGCGCTGGGAGCGACCGCACGCACCCGGAGCTGCCGCAGGCGCTCTCGGGCTTCTTAGGGGTGCAGGACAACAGCTGCAGCCTGGTCGGGCGCTTGTTTGACGGCGACGGTGACCGCGGAGGGGACCAAATCGGTCAGTTCGGCGCAAGCGGTGTCGTCGCCGCTGAACAGCACGGCCGGCACGCCCATGTGCCCGGCCATGGCGGCGTCGAGACCGATCTCGCCCATGGAACGCCCGCCCGTACGACTAGAGCGCGCACGACTGGCTGTCGACCTGCTGGTTGGCGGAGCGGCCGTGCGCGATGTCCTGGCGGACCTCGTCGGCCGTCAGGGCGTAGCCGGTCTCGGGGTCGTCGAGCGATTTCGCGAAGACGACTCCGTACACCCTTCCGTCGGGGGTCAGCAGCGGTCCGCCGGAGTTGCCCTGACGGACCGTCGCGTAGAGCGAGTACACGTCGCGGCGAACGGTGCCCCGGCGGTAGATGTCCGGGCCATCGGCGTCGATGCGGCCCCGGACGCGCGCGGCACGTACGTCGTACGAGCCATTCTCCGGGAAGCCCGCGACGATGGCGCTGTTCCCGGTCCGGGCGTCGTGGTCGGTGTCGGTGAACTTCAGCGGCTTCGCGTGGAGATCCGGTACGTCGAGTACGGCGATGTCCCGCCGCCAGTCGTAGAGCACGACCTTCGCGTCGTACAGCCGCCCTTGGCCGCCGATCTGAACGGTCGGTTCGTCGACGCCGCCGACGACGTGGGCGTTGGTCATCACCCGGCGGTCGGAGAAGACGAAACCGGTGCCTTCGAGAACCTTGCCGCAGCTCGGGGCCGTACCGACGACCTTGACGATGGACTCCTTGGCGCGGGCCGCCACGGGGCTGCCGACCAGCGCCGGGTCCGGGGCGCGGACCTCGGTGATCGGCTCGTTGGCGAAGGGACTGAAGACCTGCGGGAAACCGTTCTGCGCGAGGACGGAGGAGAAGTCCGTGAACCAGGTGGAGGCCTGGTTGGGCATCACGCGGGAGATGCCGAGCAGAACCGAGGAACTGCGGACCTCCTTGCCCAGAGTCGGCAGTGATGTGCCCGCCAGCGCCGAACCGATGAGCCAGGCGACCAGCAGCATCGCGACCACGTTGACCAGGGCGCCGCCGGTGGCATCGAGGGCGCGCGCGGGTGACCACGTGATGTAGCGGCGGAGCTTGTTTCCCAGGTGGGTGGTGAATGCCTGCCCCACCGAGGCGCAGACGATCACGATGACGACGGCCACGACGGCTGCGGTCGATGAGACCTCGGAGCCGTTCGTCAGCTGGTCCCACAGGACCGGCAGCAGATAGACGGCGACGAGGCCGCCTCCCAGGAACCCGATCACCGACAGGATGCCGACGACGAACCCCTGGCGATAGCCGATGACCGCGAACCACACGGCGGCGGCCAGCAGCAGGATGTCCAGCACGTTCACCGTCTATAGCCTCGCAGATTCGTCACCGGGCCCGTTCGTTCGGCTGGGTCCGGGCGGGGCCGGACGGCGCAGCACGAGGGTCAGCCTGTCATGCGCGCCAGTCGAGCGGCACCTGCCTGGCGGTGTCCCACGGGCGCTCCCAGCCCGCGAAGTGGAGAATGCGGTCGATCACTCCGGCCGTGAAACCCCAGACCAGGGCGGATTCGACCAGGAATGCCGGACCCCGATGGCCACTCGGATGGACGGTGGTCGCGCGATTGGCCGGATCCGTGAGATCCGCCACGGGAACGGTGAACACCCGGGCGGTCTCACCTGGATCGACCACGCCGACCGGGCTCGGCGACCGCCACCAGCCGAGGACCGGCGTCACGACGAAGCCGCTCACGGGGATGTAGAGCCGGGGCAGCACGCCGAAGAGCTGGACTCCGCGCGGATCGAGGCCGGTCTCCTCCCGGGCCTCCCGCAGCGCGGCCCTGAGCGGCCCTGTCGTCGCCTGGTCGCCGTCCTCCGGGTCCAGGGCGCCACCGGGGAAGGAAGGCTGCCCAGCATGGGAACGCAGGCTTCCGGCTCGCTCCATGAGGAGCAGCTCGGGCCCTCGCTCGCCCTCCCCGAACAGTACGAGTACGGCGGACTGCCGCCCGGCGCCGCTCTCGGGCGGCAGAAAGCGGCTGAGCTGGTCGGGCTCGATGGTCCGTGAGGCACGGGCCACGGGGTCGAGCCAGTCGGGCAGGCCCTCGGCCGTGACGGTGACGGCGGAGTCGTGTGCCGCATCCGCCGTTGCGGCGGCCGCCGCCACAACGGCCGCCGCCGGGCTGACCGCCGCAGGCGCCGCCGAAGCCTCCGTGGCGCGATCTCGCCGCGTCTGCTCGTGAGCGCTCTGTCTGTGCGCGCTCTGCTCTTGCGTGCTCTGCTCTTGCGTGCTCTGTTCGTGCGTCTTCATAGGCACCCCTCGTCTCACAACGCCTGTCGTCACGCATTTCGTTCCGGCGCGAGCGCAGTACGTCAGTCGGCTCCCAGGGCCGGCGCGGGCTTGCCCGGGTAGTCCGGCGGCGGGCTCAACCGCTGGCCGGGCTGACCGCCCATCTCGTACTTCAGCAGTTTCCTGGCCTTCTCCGGGTCCGTCTCGCCTTCCCCGTACGCCGGGCAGAGCGGGGCGATCGGACAGGCGCCGCAGGCGGGCCTGCGGGCGTGACAGATGCGGCGGCCGTGGAAGACGACGCGGTGGGAAAGCATCGTCCACTCGCTCTTGGGGAAGATCGCGCCGACCTCGGCCTCGACCTTCTCCGGGTCCTCCTGCTCCGTCCACTTCCAGCGGCGGACCAGGCGCCCGAAGTGGGTGTCGACCGTGATGCCCGGAACGCCGAAGGCATTCCCGAGAACGACATTGGCGGTCTTGCGGCCGACCCCGGGAAGCGTGACGAGGTCAGCAAGGCGCCCCGGCACCTCACCGCCGAAATTGTCCCTGATCGCCACGGAGAGGCCTATCAGGGCCTTGGTCTTGGCCCGGAAGAAGCCGGTCGGCCGAATGAGCTCTTCCAGTTCCTCCGGGACGGCCGCGGCCATGTCCTCGGGGGTGGGGTAGGCGGCGAAGAGCGCGGGGGTGGTCTGGTTGACCCTCAGGTCGGTGGTCTGGGCGGAGAGCACCGTGGCGACGAGAAGCTCGAAGGGGTTCCTGAAGTCCAGCTCGGGGTGGGCGTACGGGTAGAGCTCGGCGAGCTCGCGGTTGATCCTGCGGGCCCGGCGGACCATCGACAGATGCGATTCCGGTTTCGTTCCGGCCTTCGTTCCGGGCTTCGTTCCGGGCTTCGTTCCCGCCTGCGCGGCTTTCACGGCGGTCTTCGTGGTGGACTTCGCGGTGTACTCGGACAGGGCCTTCGTGGCGGATTTCCCGACGGATTTCCCGGCGGCTTTCGGTGCGGGCTTCGCGGCTCGCTCCGCCGCGGACTTCGCCGTCCGTTCGGTCGCAGGCGTGGTCACGGGCTTCTCCGCTGCCTGCGCTCCGACCTTCGGGGCACGCCCGACCGCAGCACGTTTTGTCACTTTTTCCTGACTGCTCCCAGCCTGTTCGCCCACAGCGGAATCACGGCCTTCCGACACCTCACCAGCCCCCTTGGCCTGCGCTCTCACCGGCGATCTGGACACCCGGCCAGCCTAGAGCCACGCACCGCCATCCGCCCCGGGCGCAATGTATCCATCCCCAATCGGCCCCCTGCCGCACGGTTCGGCACGTCCGTGCGTCAAACTGGTTTGTGATTGATCGCACTGTTTTACCGTCCGGCATGATGGGGACCACGGTTCCCGGAACAGGCCGACAAGGAGAGAACTCGTGGACGACGTTCTGCGGCGCGCCCCGCTTTTCGCGGCGCTCGATGATGAGCAGGCCGCGGAGCTCCGCGCCTCGATGAGTGAGGTGACCCTCGCACGCGGCGACGCGCTCTTCCACGAGGGCGACCCGGGCGACCGCCTCTATGTGGTCACGGAGGGCAAGGTGAAGCTCCACCGCACCTCCCCCGACGGGCGCGAGAACATGCTGGCGGTCCTCGGCCCCGGCGAGCTGATCGGCGAGCTGTCGCTCTTCGACCCGGGCCCGCGTACGGCCACCGCGACCGCGCTGACCGAGGTCAAGCTCCTCGGCCTCGGCCACGGTGACCTCCAGCCCTGGCTGAACGCCCGCCCCGAGGTGGCCACCGCGCTGCTGCGCGCCGTCGCTCGCCGACTGCGCAAGACCAACGACCAGATGTCCGACCTGGTCTTCTCGGACGTCCCGGGCCGCGTCGCCCGCGCCCTCCTCGACCTGTCACGCCGCTTCGGTGTCCAGTCGGAGGAAGGCATCCACGTCGTCCACGACCTGACCCAGGAAGAGCTGGCCCAGCTGGTCGGCGCCTCCCGCGAGACGGTCAACAAGGCGCTCGCCGACTTCGCCGGCCGCGGCTGGCTGCGCCTGGAGGCGCGCGCCGTGATCCTGCTGGACGTGGAGCGCCTGGCGAAGCGGTCCCGCTAGCCCCTGGTCCGCGGGACGCGCCCCGTCCGCCCGGACGGGACTGACAGACGGACGCACGGACGGGTGAAGTCTTGACTGCCTGCGCCAGGCCCCGCCTCCCGGCGGGGCCTGGCGCATATCCGTCCCAGGACGGATGCCTAGAAGCCCTGGATCAGCCCGTGCTCGCCCAGGTACTCCAGCTGCGCCAGCACCGAGAGCTCCGCCGCGGGCCACAGGGACCGGTCCACGTCCGCGTACACCTGCGCCACCACCTCCGACGCCGTCCGGTGCCCGGCCTCGACCGCCGTCTCCACCTGGGCGAGCCGGTGCGCGCGATGCGCGAGGTAGAACTCGACCGCGCCCTGCGCGTCTTCCAGGACCGGGCCGTGGCCCGGCAGCACCGTGTGCACGCCGTCGTCGATGGTCAGCGACCGCAGCCTCCGCAGCGAGTCGAGGTAGTCACCGAGTCGCCCGTCCGGATGCGCGACGACCGTGGTGCCGCGTCCGAGGATCGTGTCCCCCGTCAGCACCGCCCTGTCTGCGGGCAGATGGAACGAGAGCGAGTCCGCGGTGTGCCCGGGGGTCGGCACGACGCGCAGCTCCAGCCCTCCGGTGGTGATCACGTCCCCCGCCGTCAGGCCCTCGTCGCCCAGGCGCAGCGCCGGGTCCAGGGCACGCACCTTCGTACGGGTCAGCTCGGCGAAGCGTGCCGCGCCCTCCGCGTGATCGGGATGTCCGTGGGTGAGCAGAGTGAGCGCGATCCGGCGGCCCGCCAGCTCTGCGGTGTCCATGACTGCCCGCAGATGCACGTCGTCCAGCGGCCCCGGGTCGATGACGACCGCGAGGTCGGAATCCGGCTCGGCGACGATCCAGGTGTTGGTGCCGTCCAGCGTCATCGCCGAGGCGTTGGGCGCCAGGACATTGACGGCACGAGTGGTGGCCGGGCCGGACAGGACGCCGCCGCGTGGCTGTCCGGGCAGCGCGGCCGCGTCGCTCATACGGCTTCACCTCCCCCGCCACCGGCCGGCCCGCGCGGGATGTGCTTGGTGAACTCGTCGTGCCCCGGCCAGCTCAGCACCAGCTCGTCACCCTCCAGCCGCGCCTGTGCCAGCACGGGGGTGAGGTCCTGGGAATCCGCCGCCTTCAGGGCCTCGGCAGCCGTCCCGTACGGCCTGAGCGCCCGCAGCGTCGAAACGGTCGGCGGCATCATCAGCAGTTCGCCCCTGTCGTACCCGTCGGCCGCCTCGCCGGGCCGGATCCACACGGTGCGGTCGGCCTCCGTGGAGGCGTTGCGGGTGCGCTGCCCTTCGGGAAGCGCGGCGACGAAGAACCAGGTGTCGTAGCGGCGCGGCTCGAACTCGGGGGTGATCCAGCGCGCCCAGGCGCCCAGCAGATCGGAGCGCAGCACCAGCCCGCGTCGGTCCAGGAACTCCGCGAAGGACAGCTCCCGGGCGACCAGCGCCTCTCGGTCGGCCTCCCAGTCGGCGCCAGTGGTGTCACCGACGACCGTGCCGGCGGTCGGGCCGGCGAGAAGGACGCCCGCCTCCTCGTACGTCTCGCGGACCGCCGCGCAGACGACGGCCTGGGCCTCGGCCCCCGTGTCGACACCGAGCCGCTCGGCCCAGCTCTCCAGCGCGGGTCCGGCCCAGTCGACGAGCCGGTCGTCGTCGCGCGGATCGACTCCGCCACCCGGATAGGCGTAAGCCCCGCCGGCGAAGGCCATGGAGGAGCGGCGGCGCAGCATGTGGACCGCGGGGCCGCCCTCGGTACCGACGGCAGGATCCCGGAGCAGCATCACGGTCGCGGCACGCTTCGGGGTTGCGGCCGTCAGGTCACCGGCCGCGAGTGCCCGGATCCGGTCGGGCCATTCCGGTGGGTACCACTGACCATTGGACTTGGACATGGCCGGAGGCTATCCGGAACCGCGACGATGTTCGAGAGGCATGTTGATCCGTACATGCCTCGTACACACATGATCCCGCCCGGTCGTGACGACCGGACGGGATCGGAGAGCCGACAGCGGACGGATCAGCGGGCGGCGGGTCGACGGCAGCCTCCCGCCGAGGCCCCGCAGCGGAACGTACGGCTCAAGTCCCTCCGCTGCTTCAGGCCCCGACCAGCTCGACCTGGATCTCGACCTCCACCGGTGCGTCCAGCGGCAGCACCGCAACGCCCACCGCGCTGCGCGCGTGCACGCCCTTGTCACCGAGGACCGCGCCCAGCAGCTCGCTGGCACCGTTGATCACGGCCGGCTGGCCGGTGAAGTCGGCGGCCGAGGCCACGAAGCCCACGACCTTCACCACGCGTGCGATCCGGTCCAGGTCGCCCGCGACGGACTTCACGGCGGCCAGCGCGTTGAGCGCGCAGGTCTTCGCCAGCTCCTTGGCCTCGTCGGGTGTGACCTCCGCACCGACCTTGCCGGTGACCGCGAGCTTGCCGTCCACCATCGGCAGCTGGCCGGAGGTGTACACGTACACCCCGGACTGCACGGCCGGCTGGTAGGAGGCCAGCGGCGGTACGACGTCCGGCAGCGTCAGCCCGAGCTCGGCGAGCTTCGCCTCGACGGAGCCCGCCACTACGCCTTCTCCCGCTTCAGGTAGGCCACGAGCTGCTCGGGGTTGTTCGGGCCGGGAACGACCTGGACCAGCTCCCAGCCGTCCTCGCCCCAGGTGTCCAGAATCTGCTTCGTCGCGTGCACGAGAAGGGGCACGGTCGCGTATTCCCACTTGGTCATGGCCCGACTGTAATGCCTGGCACGCACAGCCTCGTGCGTAGCCCGTGGCCCGACTGGTTAGGCTCGAATACGTGAGCAGGTTCCAGGTCGTCAGCGGCAAGGGTGGTACCGGTAAGACCACGGTCGCCGCCGCCCTCGCGCTCGCCCTCGCGACCGAGGGCAGGCGCACCCTCCTCGTGGAGGTCGAGGGCAGGCAGGGCATCGCCCAGCTCTTCGAGACGGAGTCCCTTCCGTACGAGGAGCGCAAGATCGCCGTCGCGCCGGGGGGCGGCGAGGTGTACGCCCTCGCGATCGACGCGGAGCGCGCCCTTCTCGACTACCTCCAGATGTTCTACAAGCTCGGCAGCGCGGGCCGGGCGCTCAAGAAGCTTGGTGCGATCGACTTCGCCACGACCATCGCGCCCGGCGTACGCGACGTACTGCTGACCGGCAAGGCCTGCGAGGCCGTACGCCGCAAGGACAAGCAGAACCGGTACGTCTACGACTACGTGATCATGGACGCCCCGCCCACCGGGCGCATCACGCGCTTCCTCAATGTCAATGACGAGGTGGCGGGGCTGGCCCGGATCGGCCCGATACACAATCAGGCACAGGCCGTGATGCGGGTGCTGAAGTCCCCCGAGACCGCGGTCCATCTGGTGACACTGCTGGAGGAGATGCCCGTCCAGGAGACCGCGGACGGTATCGCGGAGCTCCGGGCCGCCGAACTGCCGGTCGGCCGGGTCATCGTGAACATGGTGCGACCGCATCTGCTGGACGAGGGCGCGCTGCGCGCCGCGGCCGGAGGTCGCCGCAAGGAGATCGCCAAGGCACTGACGCGGGCGGGCGTGACCGGCTCCGCGGGGCTCGTGCGCCCTCTGGTCGAGCAGGCCGCCGAGCACGCCCAGCGGGTCGAGCTGGAGCGCGAGCAGCGTGCGGTGCTCGCTGGTCTGGAGCTGCCGGGGTACGAACTCCCGCTGATCGGCGAGGGAATGGACCCCGCCGGGCTCTACGACCTGGCGACCGAACTGCGCAAGCAGGGCGTGGGGGACGGGGCGGGCGAAGGGCCGGAACAAGGGGTGGGTACGTGACACAGGGCACGAGTACGGGTGCCGGCACCGGCACCAGCACAACCACGGGCACCGGCGCCGGCACCGGCACCGAATCGGCCGCAACCACTGCCACAGGCATAGACACAGCCCCGGACTCGGCCACTGCCGAGGTCTCCACCACGGCCACGTCCACGGGCACGTCCACGGGCACAGGTACGTTTGTGCTCGCGGACTGGGTCACGGACACGGACAGGGTCAAGAACGCCGTCCCGTCCACATTCGCGTCCACGCCCACGTCCATGTCCACCTCGGCGAACAAAGCCGCCGGACCGGACACCGACACAACCGCCAGCACGGACAAGCCCACAGCCGCCACCACGTCCACCGCCCAGGACCTCGCACCCTCGCTCGCCCCCGTGCTGGACATCGACGCCCTGCTGGACGACCCCGGGATCCGGATCGTCGTGTGCTGCGGTTCTGGTGGAGTGGGCAAGACCACGACCGCCGCGGCGCTGGGCGTACGGGCGGCCGAGCGGGGCCGGAAGGCTGTCGTCCTCACCATCGACCCGGCCCGCAGGCTCGCCCAGTCCATGGGCATCGACTCGCTGGACAACATCCCGCGCCAGGTGCCGGGCATCACGGGCGAGGGTGCCGGGGAACTGCACGCCATGATGCTCGACATGAAGCGGACCTTCGACGAGATCGTCGAGGCGCACGCGGACGGCGAGCGGGCCCGCGCGATCCTGGAGAACCCCTTCTACCAGTCCCTGTCGGCCGGTTTCGCGGGCACGCAGGAGTACATGGCGATGGAGAAGCTCGGCCAGTTGCGCGCACGCAACGAGTGGGACCTGATCATCGTCGACACCCCGCCGTCGCGCTCCGCACTGGACTTCCTGGACGCGCCCAAGCGGCTCGGTTCGTTCCTGGACGGAAAGTTCATCAAGCTGCTGATGGCCCCGGCGAAGATGGGCGGCCGGGCCGGGATGAAGTTCCTCAACGTGGGCATGTCGATGATGACCGGCACCCTCGGAAAGCTGCTCGGCGGTCAGTTCCTGCGCGACGTGCAGACCTTCGTGGCGGCGATGGACACCATGTTCGGCGGCTTCCGGACCCGGGCCGACGCCACGTACAAACTGCTGCAGGCGCCCGGTACGGCGTTCCTCGTCGTCGCGACACCGGAGCGGGACGCGCTGCGCGAGGCGGCGTACTTCGTGGAACGGCTGGCCGCGGAGGAGATGCCGCTGGCCGGTCTGGTACTCAACCGTGTCCACGGCAGCGACGCCGCCCGGCTCTCCGCCGAGCACGCCCTGGCAGCCGCAGAAAATCTTGACGGGGTCGGCATTGTGGATCAGACGGCCGGGAAGGCTGGACTTCGTGACCCGGCCGACTGGTCGGTAGCCTCTCCCGAAGCCGTCGCCGCCCCCGTTGCCACCCAGAAGGACGTCGAAGACCGCGAGTTGGACCCCGAATCGCCCCGAGACCCCGAAAGGGATCCGGAAACGGATCCGGAAGCGGCTTCCGAGACTGCTCCCGGTCCCGAGACCGCTTCCGTCGAGCAGCTGACCGCAGGCCTGTTGCGGCTGCACGCGGAACGTATGCAGGTAGTCGCGCGCGAGCGGCACACTCACGACCGCTTCACCGCGCTGCATCCCGAGGTCGCCGTGACCGAAGTGGCCGCGCTGCCCGGTGATGTACATGACCTCGCAGGACTCCGCGCCATCGGGGACCGGCTCGCGACCGGTTCCGCCCCGGCCGGAGCTGCGTAACCGCCCGTTCGTCCTAGCCCACCGCGGCGTACCTCTCGTGGAGTTCGTCGTCATCCAGTCCGATCGCCACGGGCAGGATGCCCGCGGACTGCTCGTACTCGCTGCGCGCGGTCTCCAGCAGCCGGCGCCAGGACGTGACGGTGGGCCGCCTGCGCAGCAGTGCGCGACGCTCCCGCTCCGTCATTCCGCCCCACACGCCGAACTCGACGCGATTGTCCAGCGCGTCGGCCAGGCACTCGGTCCGCACCGGACATCCGGTGCACACCGCCTTGGCCCTGTTCTGCGCTGCCCCTTGTACGAACAGTTCATCCGGATCAGTAGTGCGGCAGGCTGCCTGCGCACTCCAGTCGGTTACCCAGCCCATCACGGCGCCGTCCTCTCCCGAATCGAGGCTCCCCCACGGCGGTAGCGGCATATTCACCGCTGCCAGTTGAGGACGTTACGGAAGGCGGCGACAGCACAACACCCCCTTCGGGCCCAATCTTGGATGGCCCGAACGGACTATGCGTATGCGGCAGATCACCCAGGGGAGTGAGGCGAGGACATACGTGACTACCCCCCTGAATTTGGGACAGATTCCCTGGATCACAAAGGACGTTCGATGACACAGGGGGCGAATTCGGGAGCGCCTGAACGTGTGGCCGGATCGCGCACGGGGGTTGATGCGCAACGGGACTGCTGTGACAGTTGAGAGCAGCTTAGGCCAAGGCATATACGTGTGTCCGGCGAATGAGAACGTAGGCTGCCCCCATGCCAAAGAAGCGCTCGGGCGGGGGTCTCACGACGACCCAGCAGGCCGCCAAGTTCCTCGGTGTCGCCGCACTTTCCGGAGTTGTGCTCGCGGGCATCGCACTGCCGGCCGCCGGAGCCCTGGGGCTTGCCACCAAGGGAACGGTCCAGGGATTCGACGAGATCCCGGCCAATCTCCAGACCCCGCCGCTGAGCCAGCGCACCACGATCCTGGACAGCAAGGGCGGAATGATCGCCACGGTGTACTCGCGCGACCGCACGGTGGTCAAGCTGAAGGACATCTCGCCGTACATGCAGAAGGCGATCGTGGCGATCGAGGACGCCCGCTTCTACGAGCACGGGGCGATCGACCTCAAGGGCATCCTGCGCGCGCTGAACCGCAATGTGCAGACGGGCGGGGCCGCGGAGGGCGCCTCGACCCTCACGCAGCAGTACGTGAAGAACGTCTTCATCGAGGAGGCCGGTGACGACCCGGACAAGGTCGCGCAGGCCACTCAGCAGACCATGGGCCGCAAGATCCAGGAGCTGAAGTACGCGATCCAGGTCGAGGAGAAGCTCGGCAAGAAGCGGATCCTGGCGAACTACCTGAACATCACCTTCTTCGGGCAGCAGGCGTACGGCGTCGAAGCCGCCTCCCAGCGCTACTTCTCCAAGTCGGCGAAGGACCTGACGCTGGAGGAGGCCGCGCTGCTGGCCGGCATCGTGCAGTCGCCGAGCCGTTACGACCCGGTCAATGACACGGCGGAGGCGACCAAACGACGCAACACCGTGCTCCAGCGCATGGCCGACGTCGGTGACATCACGCAGGCCGAGGCCGACAGGGCGAAGGCCACCCCGATCAAGCTGCAGGTCAAGAAGCCGAAGAACGGCTGCATCACGGCCGTCAGCGGCGCGGGCTTCTTCTGCGACTACGTACGCAACGTCTTCCTCACGGACCCGGCCTTCGGCAAGACCAAGGAGGACCGGGCCAAGATCTGGAACCGGGGCGGTCTGACGGTCCGGACGACGCTCGACCCTCAGTCCCAGCAGTCGGTGCAGGCCTCGATCAAGAGCCATGTCTACAAGTCGGACAAGGTCGCGACGGCCGTGACGCTGGTCCAGCCGGGCACCGGCAAGATCATGGGAATGGGCCAGTCGAAGCCATACGGGTTCGGGCCCGACGAGACGCAGTACAACTACTCGGTCAACAAGAGCATGGGCGGCTCGAACTACGGCTTCCCGACCGGTTCGACGTTCAAGCCCTTCCTCGCCGCCGCGGCCATAGAGGGCGGCAAGCCGGCCACCCAGGTCTACCCGTCCCCGTACGAGATGGACTACCCGGACACGGTGCAGTCCTGCGAAAAGCCGTGGGTCAACGACGGCGTGCCGAAGTATCACCTGGAGAACGAGAACGAGTCCGAGAGGGGGCCGTACGCGCTGAGGGAGGCGATGGAGAAGTCCGTCAACACCTACTTCGTGCAGATGCTCCAGGACATCGGCATGTGCCCGGTCTCACAGATGACCGACAAGCTGGGCGTGGTGCAGGGCGACGGCACCAAGCTGCCGCAGAACCCGTCCACGCTGACGCTCGGGTCCAACGGCCTGTCGCCGCTGACGATGGCCAGCGCGTACGCCGCCTTCGCGAACCGCGGCACGTACTGCACGCCGATCGCCATCGAATCGGTCAACAAGGCGGACGGCACCTCGCTGCCCGTGCCGAAGACCACCTGCTCACAGGCGATGTCGCAGACGACGGCGGACACCATCAACACCCTGCTGCGCGGCGTGGTCGACTCCGGTACGGGTCAGGAGGCCGGCCTCCAGAGCCGCGACAACGCGGGCAAGACCGGTACGACCGACGCCCGTAAGAACGCCTGGTTCGTCGGCTACACGCCGAACATGTCCGGCGCGGTCTGGGTCGGCAGCCCGTCCCAGAGCGTCGAGATGGAGCACGTCACCATCGGTGGTGTGTACCAGGACAAGGTGTACGGCGGGCAGGTCCCCGGACCCATCTGGCGGGACGCGATGACGGGCGCCCTCAATGGAGTGTCCGCACCCGCGTTCAACACCGTCAACATCCCGGACCCGCCGAAGGGCGACCACCACGGGGGCAAGAAGAGGGACAGGGACGAGGACCGGTGGGGCGCCGGTGGCAGCAAGCCCGGCAAGAAGCCCGGCAACAAGAACCCGTTCCCCGGCATCAGCGTCCCTCCGAACCTGACCGGCGGGAACCAGGGCGGGAACCAGGGCGGCCACCGCGGTCAGACCAACGCCGGCACGCAGGGCCCCTGACCCGTACGGCACACGCGCATGAAGGTGGGGCGCCCCGGATCGATCCCGATCCGGGGCGCCCCACCTTTTCGCGTACAGCCCTGTCCGTGGTCCGTACGGCGCGCAGCCTCAGCCCGCCAGGAGCTTCTTCACCGCGGCGGCCACCCGGCCGCCGTCCGCGAGCCCCGCGACCTTCGGGTTCACGATCTTCATCACGGCACCCATGGCCCGCGGCCCCTCGGCCCCGGCGGCCCTCGCCTCTTCGACAGCGGACGCCACGATCGCGCCCAGCTCGTCGTCGCTCAGTTGCTTCGGCAGGTACGCGTCGAGCAGCTCGCCCTCGGTCCTCTCGCGCTCGGCCTGCTCGGCCCGGCCGCCCTTGGCGAAGGCCTCGGCCGCCTCACGGCGCTTCTTGGCCTCCTTGGCGATCACCTTCTGCACCTCGTCGTCGGAGAGCTCACGCGCCGTCTTGCCGCTGACCTCCTCCTTCGCAATGGCGGTGAGGGTCAGCCGGAGCGTGGACGAGGTCAGCTCGTCACGCGCCTTCATGGCCGTGGTGAGGTCTTCCTTGAGCTTGGACTTGAGCGTGGTCATGTGCTGATTGTGGCAGGTGCGGGGCGGCAGGCGCCCGCCGGTTTTCTTCGCGCCGCACAGCGTCTGCGACGATGGGCGCATGCGCGCACGCTACGGAGTACCCCTGAAAGTCACGGCAGTCGGCGCAGCGGTCGGCATGGCCGGCCTCGCCTACGCCGCCGGGTTCGAGGCCCGCTCGTTCCGCCTGCGGCGGGTCACCATTCCCGTACTCCCCGACGGGGCACGCCCGTTGCGCGTGCTCCAGGTCTCCGACATCCATATGGTGAGCGGTCAGCGCAAGAAGCGCGCCTGGCTGCAGTCGCTGGCCGGACTGCGCCCGGACTTCGTCGTGAACACCGGCGACAACCTCTCGGACCCCGAGGCCGTGCCCGAGCTGCTCGACGCGCTCGGTCCCCTGATGGAGTTCCCGGGCGTATACGTCTTCGGCTCCAACGACTACTACGGCCCCAAGCTCCGCAACCCGGCCCGCTACCTCTTCGAGAAGGCCCAGGGCCGGCACGGCCTCAACGGGAACACCCCGGCGGTCGGCGTCGTCCACAACCCGTGGGAACCGATGCGCGACGCCTTCGACAAGGCGGGCTGGCTCGGGCTGTCCAACACCCGGGGCCGCCTCAAGATCGATGGCCTGGAGATCGCCTTCACTGGCCTGGACGACCCGCACATCAAGCGCGACCGCTACGCGGAGGTGTCCGGCGGCCCCGAGACGGGTGCCGACCTCTCCGTAGGCGTCGTCCACGCCCCCTATCTGCGCTCCCTCGACGCCTTCACGAGGGACGGTTACCCGCTGATCCTGGCCGGTCACACCCACGGCGGCCAGCTCTGCATCCCCTTCTACGGGGCCCTGGTCACCAACTGCGACCTGGACACGGACCGGGTCAAGGGCCTGTCCACCCACTCCGTCGAGGGCCGCCGCGCCTACCTCCACGTCTCCGCGGGCTGCGGCACCAACCGCTACACCCCGGTCCGCTTCGCCTGCCCCCCGGAGGCGACCCTGCTGACTCTGACACCCCGTGGCTGATCAGCCACGGCCTCCTCGCCCCTCCCCCGCCCTCAGCGGCACGTAAACCGGATTTCGTCTGCGGGCGCGGGTGGGCTAAAGTAATCGATGTCGCCGGGACACCGGCGGCGATCGGGGTGTAGCGCAGCTTGGCAGCGCGCTTCGTTCGGGACGAAGAGGTCGTGGGTTCAAATCCCGCCACCCCGACAGCTGAAACACCAGGTCAGGGGCCTGATTCACTCAGTGGATCAGGCCCCTGAGTGGTTCCTGGAGATCATTTGGGAGAAATCCGGGAGAAGATCCTGGTCGGGGTCTCCCAGCTCGCCGCCTCGTTCCGGCCGCTCTTGACTCGACCGACCGGAGACGTCCACCGACGCGGTGGTCACCCAAATCACGAGCCCGGCGGCGAACCCGTCGACAGGTTCACCGCGCCCCTCTCGCAGGCCCTTCGAAAAGAATCGTGCCGGGTACCTCGGTCGGGGTCGTTCCGAGGCGTCCGCGGTACGGGGGCAGGACCTCGATGTGGACGATGGCGGGGTGGTAGCTGTTGCGCGTCGGCGCCACAAGGCTCCACGCGCTCCGCTGCGGCGTCAGCGTGCGAGGTCGGCCAGGCCGCGGAGTCCTTCGAGAACCTCGTCAGCGGTGGGGGCGGCCGCCGGGTCGCTGAGGTGCTGGATCAACATGCCTGACATCAGGGCGACTTGGACGCTGCCGATGGTTCTCACGGATTCCTCGGGGACCTGGTCCTCGGGTACGCCCCGGAGTATCGCCGCCATGCCCCGGCGCCCCTGGGCGGTGCCATCGGCCAGGGCTGCGCGCAGTTCCGGCTGCCGCTGAGCCTGCATGAACAGCTCCACCGAGGCGAGCCACAGATCGGGGTGGGCCCCGAAGTCCGCGATCAGCCCCTCCCACATCTGCTCGAAGTGACGCTTCGTGGAACCCTCGGCATCGGGGACCAGCGCCCGGCCCATCGCGTCCCCCCATTCGTCGAGTATCTCGAACAGGGCCTGATTGAGCAGCGCTTCTCTGGAGCCGTAGTGGTACCCGATGGCGGCCATGCTGACGCCGGCCGCAGTGGCGATGTCGCGGACACTGCTGCGGTCGTACCCCTTCTCCCGCAGACACGCCTTGGCACCGACAAGCAGGGCTTCGCGGTTTCCCATGCTCCGGACCGTAACACCGGGCCCGCGCGAACGCCTCAGGCGATCGATCTATACATACGTATTGCGCGATCGCTCAAAGTCTTCTACGGTCCTTGCCATGACACGCGCGAAGAACGTCTCCAAGTGGTCTGTCGCCGCTCTGTCGTTGGGGCTCGGAGTGGGGCTGGGACTCGTCCCCGCCGCTCCTGCTTCCGCGCAGCCGGGACCGACCGGCAGTACGGTCGTCAGCACGACCCGCGGCAAGGTGCGCGGCAGCGTCGACGGGCAGGTGCGCAGCTTCCAGGGCATCCCGTACGCTGCCCCGCCCGTCGGCGAACGGCGCTGGCGAGCGCCCGAGCCCGCCGCGACCTGGACCGGAGTCCGCGAGGCGACCGCCCCGGGCGCCGCCTGCGCGCAGCCGCAAGGGCTCCCGATCGGGGTTCCCAGTACGAGCGAGGACTGCCTCTATCTGAACGTCACCACCCCGACCGAGACGGACGGCCAACGCCCGGTGATCGTGTGGATCCACGGCGGAAGCCTGATGTACGGCACCGGCGACCTGTACGGACCCGAGCGGCTGACCACCAGCGGTGCGGTCGTCGTCTCGATGAACTACCGGCTCGGTGTCATGGGCTTCCTCAGCGATCCCTCCCTGCCCGGCGCGGACGGCCTCGGAATTCAGGACCAGCAGGCCGCCTTGCGCTGGGTACGCGCGAACGCGGCTGCCTTCGGCGGTGACCCGGAGAACGTCACGATCATGGGCCAGTCCGGCGGCGGCTACAGCGTCTGCGACCACCTCGCCTCCCCCCTGTCGGCAGGGCTCTTCGACCGGGCCGTCGTGCAGAGTGCGCCCTGCGCCACCGGCGGCACCCGGACCGAGGCCGAGGCGGAGGCCGACGCCGAGCGGGTCGTCACCGCGGTGGGCTGCGAGCAGAACACAGCGGCCTGTCTGCGGAAGACGCCGGTGGCCGAGCTGCTGAAGGCGTACGGAGCGTTCAACGAACCCCGTCCGGTGGCCGGGACGAGGCTGCTTCCTCTGTCGCCCGCCGCGGCCCTGCGTACCGGAAGGTTCCACCGGGTACCCGTGCTCGTCGGGGTCAACCACGACGAGGAACGCGGCCGTGTCCTCGGCCAGGAACTGGCCCCGGGCGCCTCGCCCATGAAGCCCGAGGAGTACGAGCCCGCCGTCCGGGAGCAGTTCGGCGACCGGGCCGACGCCGTGCTGAAGCGCTATCCCCTGAGCAGGTTCGCCTCGGCGGGCGAAGCCCTGGCCACGGTCCGCACCGACGCGACGTGGTCGGTCCCGACACTCGACACCGCACGCCTGCTGTCGAGGTGGACCCCGACGCGGATGTACGAGTTCAGCGAACGCGACACCCCCTGGTTCAAGGGATATCCGGCCCCCAGCTTCGACCCGCGCTCCCAGCACATGGCCGAACTGCCCTACCTGTTCGACCTGGCCCTCTTCGAGAACGTCAAGGATGAGCAGACGGGGTTCCGCGACCGGATGCTCCACACATGGGTGGGCTTCGCCGCTTCGGGCAGGACGAGCTGGCCGGCCTTCCTCGGAGGGCGTGGATACGTGCAGACACTGTCCTCCGAAGCGTGGCAGCGCGCGGACTTCGCGGCCGACCACGGCTACACCTTCTGGAAGAGCCTTCGATGATCCGGTTCCGGCAAACCGGTACACCGGGCCAGGTACTGTTCCGCTCCGATCGGACCTTCAAGGTCTGGGCGTACTCCCTCAGCCACAGCCAACTCCTGCTGCACAGCGCGCCCGTCGGGGGCCGCCCGAGGGTCGACGTCCTCTTCGAACCCGTCGAGGCGAACGTGGTGACCGATCCCGTCACAGCTCCGGTGACTCAGTCGGTCACGCGGGTTCCCCGCGAGGTGACGGGACATGCCCCTCAGCACTCACGCCACGGCGACCTTGGCCACGAAGGCATCCAGGTTGCCCCACATGCGCGCGCGACGCTCGTCCAGGCTCAGGGACTCCTCGTACCGCCCGGAACGCAGCTTCGGCTGCCGTTTGCCCCGCAGGTACAGGGGGCAGGCGAGGTCCGCGCACATATAGATACCGACCGTGTTCCCCTCGCGGCCCCGGGCGCCCGCCAACGGAGCGGCGAGCAGAGCGACCCCGGAGGAAGCGTGGCCCGTCAGGCAGATCTGGCACATGCTGGACTTCACCGCGCTGGTGCGGCCCACCGAGGGCACACGCAACGAGATCCCCAACGGACCCTGCTCCCGGGGCAGCACGAGATGCGCCCGCAGCGGCGCTCCCGGGTCCACCCAGCCCAGGAAGTCCAGCTCCTCCCAAGGCAGTTCGGCGAAGTCGAGCGGCAGCCGCAGCCGCGCCGCGTCGCCCTTGGTGCAGTTCACGAAGGACGAACGGATCTGTGTCTCACTGAGCGGTTCCACGAGCGCCGACTCTAAGTCCACCCCGACCTGGCCGCACCTCAATATCTGCCTGATCCGCAACCCGCCGATCCATCTGATCCCTTGGCACCTCCCCCACTCCCGATCCTCCCCATCGCCGATCCTCCCCAGGGAAAGGGCCTGCCCACAGAGGTCCGCTCCCACGGGGCCGGCCCGGTCCGGCCCGTCGCGGCACCACGTCGTACGCACATCGGCCCCTTCTCCCGCACCCGTGTCGATGCGAGCACACCCCGCAACAGCTACCCGATATGCACGGTTCGTACTCATATGCGAATCTAGTAGTGGCCCATCGTCCGAGATCCGCTACAGGAGGCACGATCGTGGGCAAGAAGCAGAGTCGGCAGAACCGGGGTGCCCGCACCGGCGGCCACGAACGCAGCGCTGTTCCTGAGACCAAGGAGCAGACGCCGCGGACGGCTCCCCAGGACGCGGTGCACTCGATCTCAGAACAGGTCTCCCACCGGAAGCAGCGGAGGTTCGGCCACAACTGATCCCCGTAGATCCACGAGAACGCCCCCTGTGGCGGCAACCCCGTAAACCTGGGGTCGACCGCTCCGCAGGGGGCGTTTTCGTGGGGCCTACGGTTCGGTCGCAGCGCGTGGCGTCCGGATCCATGAGGGCACGGAGACGAGGGGCTTCCTGACGACCCCGGCGACCCCGCCCGCCACTCACCGACCCCGCCACCCACCCCGCCGACCCCGCTGTCCCGCACGCCGGACAGCGGGGTCGGTGTCACCCCCTCCGTACGGAGAACCCATCACCGCTGTCGGACGCTCCGGTTCGAGGCGAGAGGGCCCAGCGCGACCCGCCGCATGAACACGTCGAGCATGCGCCGAGCAGCTTGGGGGGACGCGAACGGCTGAGGCGTCATCGACCCGCCCGGCCCTGAGGCCTCCGCGCCTGCAGGCCCGACTCCGCCGTCCGGACGCGCGCTCGCCGCGCGAAGATCCGGGCGCGTCGAGAGGTTTATCTACGCGCGGAGCTACCGCTACCGAACGATCATTCGGGCAAATCAGACCAGTTCTTGCTCAGCCATTACCGGCGAGTACCAAGAGCTGCTAGAAACGTGGCGCTCAATCAACCCCCCACCCACCCCCCACACTTCGGAGGGCTGACAGCCATGTCAGTACGGAGATTCTGGGCGTCCGCATCCACTCTGGTCCTCGCCGCCGTGGCCGCCCTGGGCATCGCCCAGCCGGCCTCGGCATCCTCCTCGGCCGCCGCCGGTGGGTACGTCGCTCTCGGCGACTCGTACTCCTCCGGTGTCGGCGCGGGGAGCTATCTCTCCGACAGTGGTGACTGCCGCCGCAGTACCAACGCCTACCCCTACCTCTGGGCAGCGGCGAACTCACCTTCCTCTTTCGCCTTCGTCGCCTGTTCGGGCGCCACGACGAGTTCCGTGGCCGGCAGCCAGCTGGGCCCGCTGAACTCCTCCACCGGTCTGGTCAGCGTCACCGCGGGCGGCAATGACGTCGGCTTCGCCGATGTCATGCAGGACTGCGTGCTGTCCAGCGAGGCCACTTGCCTGAGCAGCGTGAGCACTGCCGTTTCGCAGATCCAGAACTCCCTGCCGTCCGGCCTGAGTTCGCTCTACGGCTCCATCCGCTCGCGGGCCCCGCAGGCGCATGTCGTGGTGCTCGGCTACCCGCGCTTCTACCAGCTGAGCGGCAGTTGCATCGCCGGACTCTCGGAGAAGGAACGGTCGGCCATCAACAACGCGTCCGACGTCCTGAACGGCGTCATCGCCAAACAGGCGGCCAATGCCGGATTCACGTTCTCCAGCGTGGTCGACGAATTCACCGGACATGAGCTGTGCTCCGGCGACGCCTGGCTCCACAGCGTGTCGGTCCCGATCTACAACTCGTACCACCCCAAGGCCGCCGGGCAGTCGGGCGGCTACCTTCCGGCCTTCCGCTCGGCCGCGTAGGACGCGGGCGAGGGAGGTACAGGAATGCGGCGGGTCGCCAGGGCACTTCCGGCGGCCCGCCGCGCTCCTGTTGCGTTCGGGCGCGGCCACGCTGTTCGAAGCCCCGGCACGTCGCCACACCCCACGGCGTCCTCCGTCTCCCGTCGGGCGGTTCAGTACCGTTCGACGAGGTGCTCCCGGCCCGCCGGGGGCTCGTACGGCTCGGGCCAGAAGTCGGTGATCCCGCTTATCCGGCCGTGCTCGTCGAACGTGAAGAAGTGGATGGCGTGCAACTCCTGCAGACCGACCGTGAAGAGCGTCCGGACAGCGGCCTGCTGCCCCTCCCGGTCGGCCACGACCCGTTCGACACGGACGCGCCAGTCCCCCGAGTACTCCCGGTTGAACCGCACGTACCGCTCCTTCCCACGGATGCGTTCGCGGGTCTGCGGCAGGTCGTACAGCACCTCGTCGGCGAGCGTCGTGGCGAAGGTGTCCCAGTCGCGGGCGTCGGCCGCCGTCCAGTACGTCTCCACCGCGGTGCGCAGATCAGCAGTCGTGGTCATGGTTCGAGTCTGAACCCCACCACTGACAATCGGCCTTGAGTCCTGGGCCGGCCCTGGGCGTCGGCCTTGAGCCCTGGTATCGGCCTTCGGTCAGGAGTCGGCCGGCCGCGACGCCTTGATCGAGTACATCAGCGGGATGCGCGGACGATCGGCGGAAAAACGGTAGGAGCCGTCGTCCTGCCGCTCCAGCGACGGGAAGCGGGCGAACAACGAGATGTCGTGCTCGTGCAGGAACTCGATCCGCAGCCCGGCAGCCGCCAGTGCCGACACCACGTCACCGATCGGGTGCTGCCATTCGACGCTGCGGTTGTGGACGGTCGGTGCGTCGAGGTCCGCGTACGTGCCCGGCGACTCGTCCACCCACGCGTCACGGCTGAAGTAGTCGTGCACGACCTTCGTGCCGGTCGAGTCGTCGAGGCAGTCCGTGATCGGATGGAATTCCGCGAGGTAGAGGAAGCCGCCGGGCGCCACCAGCGATGCGGCGGTCTCGGCCCAGCGGCGGGTGTCGGGCAGCCAGTTCAGCGCGCCGACACCGGTGTAGACGATGTCGTACGACGAGTCCGGCACGGCCTGCGCGGCGTCATGGACGTCGGCCGCGACAAAGGCCGCCCGGTCCTGGGTGAACCCGAGCTCGCGGGCCAGGCCGCGCGCGGTCTCGACGGCCGGTTCGGAGAAGTCCAGACCGACGACGTGCGCGGCGCCGTGCCGGGCCCAGGAGAGGGTGTCGACCCCGATGTGGCACTGCAGGTGCAGCAGCGACTTGCCGGTGACGTCCCCGACCTCGGCGAGTTCGAAGTCGCGCAGGGCGTCCTTGCCTGCCCGGAAGGATTCGAGGTCGTAGAAGTCGCTGACGGCGTGGACGGGGACCCGTTCGTCCCAGTGGGCGCGGTTGGCCTCGTGCCAGTCGGTGGGGGTCGGAGCATGCATGTCCGGGAGGTTATCCACAGGCTGCGGACGATGCGAACGGATTGTCGGCGTTCCGGCGCAGAATGGGGGACATGACTGAGCTCACTGGTTCGACAGCCTCTTCCGCCCCGGCGACCGCTTCCGCACCGACTTTGGCCCCGATGCCGACTCCGGCATCGACATCGGCGTCGGCTTCCGTGCCGGAGTGGGAGCAGCGTTTCCGCGCGCCGCGGGTGTCGCTGCCCGACTGGGCGGAGGACGCACCGGACCGCGCGCTGTTCGTCTCCAATGCCACGGGCACGTACGAGCTGTACGCGTGGGACCGCGCCACGGGCGAGCAGCGTCAGGTGACCGACCGGCCGAACGGGACGACGGACGGCGTGCTGACACCGGACGGTGAGTCGATCTGGTGGTTCAACGACACCGACGGGGACGAGTTCGGGGTGTGGATGCGTCAGCCGTTCCGCGTCGGCGAGGGCGAGGAAGCAGTGGACGAGCCGGCGGCGCCCGGTCTCGGCGCCTCGTACCCGGCCGGGCTCGCGATCGGGCGGGACGGGACGGCGGTGGTCGGCCGTTCGACCGACGAGGACGGGACGACGATCCATGTCGTACGGCCCGGGACCGCGCCGGTCGAGATCTACCGGCACCGCGAGTCGGCCGGCGTCGGCGACCTCAGTCATGACGGCACGCTGATCGCCCTGGAGCACACCGAGCACGGCGACGCGATGCACTCCGCGCTGCGTGTGGTGCGGCCGGACGGGTCGACGGTCGCCGAGCTGGACGACACCGAGGGCGGCACCAAGGAACTGGGCCTCTCCGTGCTGGGCTTCGCCCCCGTCGCCGGGGACACGAGGCTGTTGGTGGGGCATCAGCGCCGGGGCCGTTGGGAGCCGATGATCTGGGACCCGATGACGGGGAGGGAGACGGACCTCGCGATCGATCTGCCCGGTGACGTGGGCGCCGAGTGGTATCCGGACGCCTCCGCTCTGCTGATCGTGCACGGCTTCGAGGCCCGCAGCGACCTGTGGCGGTACGAGCCGGGGGCGGGCAGCGCTCCCGTCCGGGTGGACACCCCCGCGGGTTCGGTGTCGGGTGCCACGGCCCGGCCGGACGGCACGGTGGAGTACCTGTGGTCGTCGGCCGCGCAGCCGCCCGTCATCCGGTCCACCTCGGGCGCGGTGGTGCTCGATCCGCCCGGCCCGAAGGCGCCGGCATCCGTGCCCGTGGAGGACGTGTGGGTGGACGGGCCCGGAGGCCGCGTCCACGCGCTCGTCCAGCGGCCGGCCGCCCCGGCCGAGGGGCCGTTCCCCACGGTCTTCGAGATCCACGGCGGCCCGACCTGGCACGACAGCGACGCCTTCGCCTCCGGCCCCGCCGCCTGGGTGGACCACGGCTACGCGGTCGTCCGGGTCAACTACCGCGGCTCCACCGGATACGGCCGTGCCTGGACGGACGCGCTCAAGCACCGGGTCGGCCTGATCGAGCTGGAGGACATCGCCGCGGTACGGGAGTGGGCGGTGAAGTCCGATCTCGCGGACCCGACGAAGCTGGTCCTGGCCGGTGGTTCCTGGGGCGGCTATCTGACCCTGCTCGGCCTCGGCACACAGCCGGAGGACTGGGCTCTGGGCCTGGCGGCGGTCCCGGTCGCGGACTACGTCACGGCGTATCACGACGAGATGGAGGACCTGAAGGCGATGGACCGGACGTTGCTGGGCGGCACTCCGGAGGAGGTTCCCGAGCGCTTCGAGGCCTCGTCCCCGTTGACGTACGTCGATGCCGTCCGTGCGCCCGTCTACATCTCGGCGGGCGTCAACGACCCGCGATGCCCGATCCGCCAGGTCGAAAACTATGTGGACCGGCTGAAGGGCCGTGACGCGGTGCACGAGGTCTACCAGTACGACGCGGGGCACGGTTCACTCGTGGTGGAGGAGCGGATCAAGCAGGTCCGCCTGGAACTCGACTTCGCCCGACGCCACCTGGCCGCAGGTGGCGCCTCCGCAGTCCCCGCCGCCTCCGCCGCCTCCGCAGTCCCCGCCGCTACCACCGTCCCCTCCCCCGTCCCTGCCGTCGCTCCTTCGAGCCCGTCCGGCGAATCGATGCCGTCCGGCGAGTAGGGACGCCCTCCCCCTCTCGCCCGGCGCCACCACCGGCCGTCTCAAACCCTTCGGGCGATGGAGAGCGAAGCGGAAGCGCTGTGCGACGGCCGACGCTGCGGGGCGGGGCCGGGGACGTCCGGTGGGAACACCGCGTGGGGACACCGCGACGCTCTCTCCGGGGCTCCGTCGGCGGCGCTGCCACGCCCCGGTCGGCACCCCGCGCCGGGCGACCGGAGCGGGGACCGTACCGTGGAGGGGTGTACCGGTTCCTGCTGACCCCGCGATGGTGGGGGATCAACCTCTTCGTCGTGCTGGCCATCCCGTTCTGCATCGTCATGGGTACCTGGCAGCTCGGCCGCTTCGAGGACCGCGTGCAGACGCACGACGCCGCCGAGAAGCAGCCTGCCCCCGGCACGAGGGCCGCCAAGCCGATCGACGACCTCCTGCCCGTCGACACGGTGACCTCGGGCCGCCCCGCCACCGCCACCGGCCGGTACGCCGACCAGTTCCTGGTGCCCGGCCGGAAGCTGGACGACAAGAGCGGCTTCTACGTCCTGAACATGCTCCGTACGGACGGGGGCAAGGCCCTACCGGTGGTGCGCGGCTGGCTGCCCGGCCGGCCCGGTCACACCGCCGTACCCGCCGCACCGGCCGGCGAGGTCACGGTCACCGGTGACCTTCAGGCATCCGAGAACGCCGGGACCACCGGCGTCGACTCGGGCGGCGGGCTCCCGGCCGGCCAGCTCGGCATGATCAGCGCCGCGTCCCTGGTCAACCTCGTCCCGTACGACGTCTACGACGCCTGGGTGACGCTCCAGGACACCGACGCCACCGGCTCGTTGCGTCCCGTACCGGCCGCCGCACCGCAGGGCACCGGACTCGATCTGAAGGCTTTCCAGAACCTCGGCTACACCGGCGAGTGGTTCGTCTTCGCCGGGTTCGTGCTCTTCATGTGGTTCCGGCTGGTCCGCCGCGAGGCCGAAGCGGCCCGCGACCTGAAGCTGGGCCTCGTCCCGGACACGAATGCGGACACGAATGCGAGCACGGGCTCGACCGCGGACACCGAAACGGGCACCCTGCCCGCCACCGATGCCGCCGCCCCCACCGATGCCAGCGATGCCACCGACACGACCGACGCAGCCGGTCCCAATGTGAGCGCCGGCGCCGGCTGAGGGTAAGCCGTATGCGTGAGGGGGCCGACCGGTCGAACCGGTCGGCCCCCTCACGCTTATGGCGTGCGTCGTACGCCCTATCCCCGCGTCACGTCGCGGGGGCGAGCACCCCGGTCCGGTAGATCGTGCCCGAGCAGGCGTTGGCGATCTTGGCCTCCGCGACCGGCGCCCCCGCCTCCGGCGTGTGGGTCACGGCGACGCTGCCGTCCAGCGTTCCACCGCCGTCCTCGCCGCCGAGCTGCGGAGCCGTCTCCGTGACCCCGTCGGTGCTACCCGCACCGGTACCGGCGGCAGCGGCACCGCCCGAGCCGCCCGCGCCTTCCGTCGGTGTCGGACTCGGTGAGCCTCCGGCCGTTGGACAGGTGTCCTTCGGCACCCAGGCGAACTTCACCTCGTACGCCATGGACGGCTTCAGCAACACCGTTCCCTGCTCCTGCGAAGGGTCGGGAAGCCCGGACGCCGCGTCACCCGCGGTGTGCTGGACGACCGTGATCCTCGCCGGGTCGGCCGCGCCCATCGCCTGGAAGCCCACGCTGCCGCTGTTGCTCACCGAACAGTCCGTGCCCGAGACATTGGCGATCCGGAAGGTCCCGTACACCGTGCCGTCGGCTCCGGCAGCGCCCGTCTCGGCCGACGCGACCGCGAGTTGGCCCGGGTCGCAGGTCGGCATCGAGGCCGCCGCGGAGGCGGCCGGGTCGGAGACCCCGCCGGCCAGACTGCCGTCGGAGCTCTGGCCACGGCTGTCGGACGGGCTGCTCGTGCTCGTGGGCTGGTTCCGGCCGCTGCCCTGCTCGTCGCTGCTGCCGCCGCTGCTCTTCCCGCCGCTTCCCGCGCCGCTCTCGGTGCCGTTGCCTCCCTGTGCCTGCTCGCCGTGCCCGGCTATCGCGGGATTGGCGGTGTCCGAGCCGTCGGAGTTCGCGACATGGACGAAGGCGGGGATCGCGGTGCCGATGAGCAGGGCCGCCGCCGCCATGCCGACGACGGCCTGCCGCCGCCTGGCACGCCGGGCGGGCACCGCTCGATACAGGTGGTCGAGGGTGCCGTCGCGGGGTTCGATGTGCTGGACGGCCCCGTGCAGCATGCGGCGCAGTGCGACCTCGTCCATGCCCGTGCCACCACCGTCTCCCGCACCGGAACCCATGCCCGTACCGGACCCCGTACTCATGCCGGAGCCCGCGCCCGCGCCCGCGCCGAAGAGGCTGCTCAGTCCCCCGAGCTCAGCCGTCACAGCCGTCCCGGCGGCCCCGGTGACCTCGTCCGTACCCCCCGCGGACACGAGGCTCTGACGCTCGCGATCCGCACCATCTGCACGGCGCTCATCCGCATCCGCGGCCGAATCGTCCCTGGGCGAATCGACCCTGGTCGAATCGTCCGTGTCCGCGTTCACGTCCGGGGTGGTCTCCGGCCCGTCGTTCACAATTCCGTTTCCAGTCCGGTCAATCCGAGGCTCGTGCTCGTGGCCGTTGTCGTCCCTGCGGTCGCGTCGGCTCATCACTGCGCCTCCATCACAACGCGCAACGCCGCGATCCCACGGGAGCCGTAGGCCTTGACCGAGCCCAGGGATATGCCGAGCGTCTCGGCCACCTGAGCTTCCGTCATGTCCGCGAAGTAACGCAGCACCAGCACCTCCCGCTGGCGCCGTTGCAGCCCCCGCATCGCTTTGATCAGCGCGTCCCGCTCCAACTGGTCGTACGCGCCCTCCTCCGCGCTCGCCATGTCCGGCATCGGCTTGGAGAGCAACTTCAGCCCGAGGATGCGGCGACGCAGCGCGGAACGCGACAGGTTGACGACGGTCTGGCGCAGATACGCGAGCGTCTTCTCGGGGTCCCGTACCCGGTTGCGCGCCGAGTGCACACGGATGAACGCCTCCTGCACCACGTCCTCGCACGAGGCGGTGTCGTCCAGGAGCAGCGCCGCGAGGCCGAGCAGCGAACGGTAGTGGGCGCGATAGGTCTCGGTGAGATGGTCGACCGTGGTTCCGGCAGCCACGCTCTCCTCAGCGCCCTCGCGCTGCGACGGCAGCCGCGCGGGACGCGCAGCGGGCATGGGCGCGATCACCGGCATACCGCCGGGTGCGCGGGGCCGTCTGAGCGGACGCACCGCAGCGCCGCGCAGGGGGCCCACCACTGTGATATCGAGAACCTCTGCCACGCCAGTTGGACACGTTTCCCCCCGTCAGGGTTGTACGCGCGCGGCACCGCGTTTGACGCGGTGCGACATGCCCTCATACGTACCTGCTCTTCCCCAAATGCCCCGAATATGCGCCCCGCCGCGCAAGAGGTGATCGCATAGACGCGCGCTTTCCGGCCAACGGTTGCAGTGGGCCGGAAGGTCATCGTCGGACACCTCAACGCCCCAGCTCAAGAGGTTCAGACCTTCAACTTGCTCACAGGGCATTCACAGAGAGTACAAAACAGGTTCGATCAGGACCGGGGGAATTCGGCGGCCACCGACTCGGCGATCTGCGCCACGTTCAGGGCCGCGCCCTTACGGAGGTTGTCGCCGCAGACGAACAGTTCCAGACACCGGGGATCGTCCAGCGACCTGCGCACCCGCCCGACCCAGGTCGGATCGGTACCGACGACGTCGGACGGCGTCGGGAAGTCCCCTGCCGCCGGGCTGTCGTAGAGCACGACCCCGGGCGCCGTCGCCAGGATCTCGTGGGCCCGGTCGACCGCGATCTCGCTCTCGAACCGCGCGTGCACGGACATCGAGTGCGTCGCGATGACGGGCACGTACACACAGGTCGCAGCCACCCGCAGGCTCGGCAGGTCCAGGATCTTGCGGCACTCCTGGCGGATCGCCAGCTCCTCCGACGACCAGCCGTCCCCGACCTCGGTCCCGGCCCAGGGCACCACATTGAGGGCCACCGGCGCGGCGAAGGGACTGCCTTCCGTGTCCCCCACGGCCCGGCGTACGTCTCCGGGCTTCGTCCCCAGCTCCGTACCGGCGACCATCGACAGCTGTTCACGCAACGCCGCGACGCCGTCGCGGCCCTCCCCGCTCACGGCCTGGTACGAGGAGACGACCAGTTCCCGCACCCCGAATTCGGCGTGCAGGGCACCGACCGCGACGATCAGCGAGAGCGTCGTGCAGTTCGGGCTCGCGACGATGCCGCGCGGCCTGATCCGTGCAGCATGCGGATTGATCTCGGGCACGACCAGCGGAACGTCCGCGTCCAGCCGGAACGCGGCGGAGTCGTCGACGACGACCGTGCCCTTGGCGGCGGCGATCGGCGCCCATTGCGCGGAGACGTTGTCGGGCACGAGGAACAGCGCCACGTCGACGTCGTCGAACACGTCCTCGGTGAGTGCGAGGACCTCGCTCTCCTCCCCGCGCACGACCAGCTTGCGGCCGGCCGAACGCGGCGAGGCGATCAGCTTCACCTCGCCCCAGACATCCGCGTGCTGCGAAAGGATCTGGAGCATGACACCGCCGATCGCCCCGGTCGCTCCGACGACCGCGAGCGAAGGGCGGCGGGCAGTCATCGGCCGGTGCCCCCGTAGACGACGGCCTCGTCGGAGTCGCTGTCGAGGCCGAAGGCGGTGTGCACGGCGCGCACAGCCTCGATGACGTCGTCGGCGCGGGTGACCACCGAGATACGGATCTCGGACGTGGAGATCAGCTCGATGTTCACCCCGGCGTCCGACAGCGCCTCGAAGAAGCCCGCCGTGACGCCCGGATTGGTCTTCATACCGGCGCCGACCAGGGAGATCTTCGCGATCTGGTCGTCGTAGCGCAGCGACTCGAAGCCGATGGTGCCGCGGTTGCGCTCCAGGGCGTCGATGGCCTTGCGGCCCTCGGCCTTCGGCAGCGTGAACGAGATGTCGGTCAGACCGGTCGACGCGGCGGAGACGTTCTGCACCACCATGTCGATGTTGACCTCGGCGTTCGCGATGGCGCGGAAGATCGCGGCGGCCTCGCCCGGCTTGTCGGGCACACCGACGACGGTGATCTTGGCCTCGGAGACGTCATGGGCGACTCCGGAGATGATCGCGTGCTCCACCTTCTGGTCCCCTTGCGGCTCGTTGCTGACCCAGGTTCCGCGCAGTCCGGAGAAGGACGAGCGGACGTGAATCGGGATGTTGTAGCGGCGTGCGTACTCCACGCACCGGTGCAGCAGCACCTTGGAGCCGGACGCGGCCAGCTCCAGCATGTCCTCGAAGGAGATCCAGTCGATCTTCCGGGCCTTCTTGACGACCCGCGGGTCGGCGGTGAAGACACCGTCCACATCGGTGTAGATCTCACAGACCTCGGCATCCAGCGCGGCTGCCAGCGCGACCGCGGTGGTGTCGGACCCGCCGCGGCCGAGCGTGGTGATGTCCTTCTTGTCCTGGGACACACCCTGGAACCCCGCGACGATCGCGATGTTCCCCTCGTCCAGCGCCGTACGGATACGGCCCGGCGTCACATCAATGATGCGCGCTTTGTTGTGGACCGAGTCGGTGATGACGCCTGCCTGGCTCCCGGTGAACGACTGGGCCTCGTGGCCCAGGTTTTTGATCGCCATCGCCAGCAGGGCCATGGAGATCCGCTCTCCGGCGGTCAGCAGCATGTCGAACTCACGCCCGGCAGGGATCGGGGATACCTGCCCGGCGAGATCGATCAACTCGTCCGTCGTGTCGCCCATCGCAGACACCACGACAACCACCTGGTTGCCGTTCTTCTTGGCATCGACGATTCGCTTGGCGACGCGCTTGATGCCTTCGGCATCGGCTACGGAGGAGCCTCCGTACTTCTGCACGACAAGGCCCACGTGCGCTCCTCGCTCAGTCCATTACTGCGGTCGGCTCAGTTTAACGAGCAGTCCGGAAACGCCCCGCTGATATCACATGGTGAGATGTCCCGCTCAGCACGTGATCATCGACGTGTCGCTCCGAACTGCTCGTACGGGGCTGCTGCCCGCCGATCGGGCGCGCACTCCCTCATGTGGTCCAGCCCACACATATGACGAGCTGGGCCCTCGATTCAGGGGCCACCCCCTCCAGCGTGGACCGGAACCCCCCAGTCCGCCCCTCGAAGGCCCCCACCATGCGTAAGCCGCCCCGCGGCCGGGGACCGGGGCCTCCCCAGCTGGCCCTCGGCCATCGTCCGCGGCCGACGGGTGGGGCGAAGGCCGCCGCCGCTCGTCCGGTTCAGATGGCCCTCGCCATCTAGCACCAGGTCCGGGGAGCGCACTCCGGGTCCGTCGCCGGGTCGCAGGCGTCGTCGGTCCGGTAGATCGACGCGCCCTGCCCGAGAGTCAACGGCTGCCCGCCGTCCGCCTCCGGACTGACGCCTTGCGGAGCGGTCTCCAGTTCCCAACGGCCCAGCAACCGGGCCTTGCGGACACCGAGCTCCGCGACCTCGGCCGACACCGCCACCCGGTCGTAGACCCGCACGTCACCGACCTCGCCCTGCCAGCGGTCCCGGTATCCGGCCGTACCCTGCGCCCGGCCGATCTGGAAGTCCCCGTCGCCCGCCACCGGGGTCACCGACTGCTCGTCACCCACGGCTTTGCCATTGACATACAGCCGCGCCTTGCCCGTCCAGGTACCGGCCGAGCACATACGCCCACTCGCCCGCCTCGGGCAGGCCACCGGTCAGTGGCGTACCACCCACGGTGAACGACCATGCGGGCCGGCCGTCAGCCTGCCGCAGGCCCAGCGTGAACGCGGGCCCCTGCACGGCGTACGCTGTAGGAGGCCACATCCTCGGAGGGCGACACGACGTGGAAAGTACCGCGGACCCCGACGCCGTCCGTCCAGGCATCGCCATCGGGATAGTCGGCCGACGAGACCACGGGTTGCTCGGGATCGTCGTCGTCGTACACGAACTCGCAGACCGTGCCCGCGCCTTCGGAGTTCCAGGGCGACACCGCCTCGCCGTTGTCGGCCCGCACATGCCACGAGACCACGGTGCCGCCCGGAATCTCGTCGGGTAGCTGCCAGGAGAACTGTGAGCCCTGCCTCTTGGCCGTGGTCGTGACCCTCAATCGCCGCTCGGTGCCGTCGGCGGTCTTCCACCAGGTTGCGCGTCCGAGGTGGTGGCCGTGGGTGTCCCGACCCGTGGCGCCCGACAGCCTGCGGGCACTACTGCCTACCCGTCTACTGCACCGGTCGCAGGCCCAGCGGGCCCGCGATCTCCGCGGCCATCACCCGGCCCGCTTCCTCGGCCAGTTCGTCGTCGACCGTCTCCGAGTCGGTGTCCAGGCCGTCCAGTTCCTGGAGGGGCTGGTTGAGGCGGATGTGAGCGATCAGGGACTGGAGGGCGCGCAGGGTGGCGGATGCGGTGGAGCCCCAGTTGGAGAAGTAGGAGAACTGCCACCACCACAGGGCCTCGGTCGTGCGGTCCTCTTCGTAGTGGGCCAGGCCGTGGCGCAGGTCGGTGACCAGGTCGGCCAGGTCGTCGGAGATACGGGCCGGGACCGGGGCCTTGCGGGGCTCGTACGGGTCGAAGACCTCGGAGTACACGTCGATCGGCTCCAGCAGGGCGGCGAACCGCTCGCGCAGGCCGTCGGCGTCCGGTTCCGCGCCGAGGTCCGGCTCGTAGCGCTCGTCCGGGACGATGTCCTCGTACGCACCGAGCCTGCCGCCCGCCAGCAGCAGCTGGGAGACCTGGAGCAGCAGGACGGGGACGGCCTCCTCGGGCTCCTCGACCTTGGACACCTCGGTGACCGCGACGATGAACGTCTTGATCTGGTCGGCGATCTGGACGGCGAAGTCGTCCGGGTCCTGCGTGACGGAGTTCAGCGTGGCGTCAGACATCGAGGGGACCTCCCGTGGGCACGGTCGCGAACGGTGAGTAGAACATAGCGTCGCTGAACGTAAAGCCGTCGTGAGTCGATGCAAGAACATGGGACGTCGCGGCCGTGAATGCGCCGGACGTCGCGGCCGCGAGTGCGCCGGACGTCGCGGCCGCGAGTGCGCCGGACGTCGCGGCCGCGAGTGCGGCGTGCGACGTGGTCGTGAGCGCATCAGACATCGAGCAGGCGCCTCCCCTCGAAGGCGCGGCCCAGGGTGACCTCGTCCGCGTACTCCAGGTCGCCGCCCACCGGCAGCCCACTGGCGAGTCTGGTGACCCGCAGGCCCATCGGCTTGATCATCCGCGCCAGGTACGTCGCGGTGGCCTCGCCCTCCAGGTTGGGGTCGGTCGCAAGGATCAGCTCCGTGATCGAGCCGTCGGCAAGACGGGCCAGCAGCTCACGGATGCGCAGGTCATCGGGGCCGACGCCCTCGATCGGGCTGATAGCACCGCCGAGCACGTGGTACCTGCCCCGGAACTCACGGGTCCGCTCGATCGCGACGACGTCCTTCGGCTCCTCGACCACGCAGATGACCGTCTGGTCGCGGCGCGCGTCCCGGCAGATGTTGCACTGCTCCTGCTGGGCGACATTGCCGCAGACCGAGCAGAACCGGACCTTGTCCTTGACCTCCAGGAGGGCATGGGCGAGGCGGCGCACATCGGTCGGCTCGGCCTGCAGGATGTGGAAGGCGATCCGCTGCGCGCTCTTGGGACCGACGCCGGGCAGCCTGCCCAACTCGTCGATGAGGTCCTGAACAACGCCTTCGTACAACGGGAACGCCTTCCTTCTCCTGATCCTGGATGAGCTGAACGCCGAGTTCGTGTTCGCGCGGTCAGAAGGGGAGGCCGGGCATGCCGCCCAGGCCCTGGGCCAGCGGGCCCAGCTTCTGCTGCTGAAGCTGCTGCGCGTTCTCGTTCGCCGCCTGGACCGCGGCGACGACGAGGTCCGCGAGCGTCTCGGTGTCCTCCGGGTCGACGGCCTTCGGGTCGATCACCAGAGCGCGGAGCTCACCGGAGCCGGTCACGGTCGCCTTCACCAGACCGCCACCCGCCTGGCCCTCGACCTCGGTCCTGGCCAACTCCTCCTGGGCCGTGGCGAGATCCTGCTGCATCTTCTGCGCCTGCTGCAGCAACTGCTGCATATTGGGCTGACCACCACCGGGAATCACGGTCACTCCTGGCAATTCGACGACAAAATGTTTCGGTACGCCGAGCCTACGTGGTCACCGCGCAGTGCGCCCCACCCACTGGCGAGCAACTCTTTCGGGTGAGTTTCAAACAGCGTCGAGTGGACTCCTATACCTGATCACAGGCCCTGTACACCCCGGAATGCCGCGATTCCGACCACGCAGCCCACCATTCGGCGGTAGGAAGGGCATACGCATCAGGACACCTAGGCGCACCGTCCGTCACGCAAGGTTACGTACCCGGGACAGTCGGCCACGCCGGAGAGCAGTGATCAGCCCACCATCGAACACACACCACCACACATCAGGCGTCGCTACGCAGAATGCAGAGGAGTACCCGGTGAGTCAGCCGGAGATGCAGCCCGAAGGGGCGCCCCGCAACGAGCCCGGCTCGGCCGGCTCGGCCGGTCCCTCCGGTTCTGGCTCCGGCGCACGCGGCCGGGGTGCGCGGGGCGGGGATCTGACCGCTAAACCGTTCCCGCTCGGCAACTGGGGGGAACCGGCCGAACGCCTCGACGAGCTGTACCGCTGGGTCGAGGCCGATGCGCTGCGCACCGCCGACTGGTATCTGGGCGACCGGGTCCGGAAGCGGCGCGGGGCCAGGATGCTGCGGATCGGCACGGCGGCCGGGGCGGTCGCGGGTGCCGCGCTGCCGTTACTCGATCTCACCGGGGCGCTGAGCGGAACGGCTGGCTGGGGCTATCTGTCGCTGCTGCTGGGCGCCGCGTGCATGGCGAGCGACCGGTATTTCGGCCTGACCTCGGGCTGGATAAGGAACCTCGCGACCGCCCAGGCCGTGCAGCGACGCCTTCAGGTGCTGCAGTTCGACTGGGCGTCGGAGTGCGTACGGGAGGTGCTCGGCCCGACCGAGGGGACGGCCAGCGAGGCGGCCGAGCGGTGTCTGGGGGTGCTGCGGCGGTTCTCGGAGGACATCACGGAACTCGTACGGACCGAGACCGCGGACTGGATGGTGGAGTTCCGGGCCGGGCCCGCGCCGATGGGGATGCAGGCGCTGTCGTCGGGCAGCGGGAACGGGGGGCGTACGGACCACGGGGCGCTGCCGGGACGGTTCCCGATGCAGACGATGACCCGGCCGAACATGCCGAGGCAACGGCCTCCGGAGTCACCGCGGTGATCCCACCGCGGTGACTGCGGAGGTGTGCGGCCCGTCCCGGCGCCACGGCCCGCTGCCTCCGGCTGTCATCGTCCGGCTGTCATCTTCTGGCCGTCATCGTCCGGCCGCTGTGCACCTTCCGGCAGCCGTGCATCTTCCGGGCGTTGTGCGCCTCAGCTGAAGATGATCATTGAGCCCTGGGCGAGGCTGCGCGTGGCCGCCGCGTGCAGGCCCAGCCAGACGTGCCGCTCGCGCGCGAACGGACTGTCGTCGTACAGAATCGGGCCCGCCGGTTCCTCCAGGGAGGTCGGCCCGATGGGCGGCAGCGGGGCGGCCGGGGGATTCGCCGGGTCGATGCCGATGGACGGGGCGACGAACTCCAGCTCCCGTAGCAGCCCATGCGCGGAACCGAGCGGGCCGCCGCCCGCGAGCAGGTCGTCGTCGGAGAGCGGAACGGCGAAGTCCAGCGGGACGTACGCCCCCGCGTGGTCGTAGTGCCAGACCAGGTGGGACTGCTGGGCCGTCGCCTCGAACATCTCCAGCAACTGCTGGTAGTCCCCGCCCAGTTCGTCGACGGGTGTCACGGCGAGGCCGCTGAGCTGGAGCAGATAGGCGCGGCGCAGGAAGTGCAGCGCGTCGTAGTCGAACCCCGCGACCGGGGCGACGTCTCCGGTCAGGCCCGGCATGTAGGCGTACACGGGAACGGGCGGCAGTCCTGCCTCGCTCAACGCCTTGTCGTAGACGGCGATCTCTTCGGCGAACGGGTTGTCGGGGCTGTGGCACAGCACATCGACGAGGGGGACCAGCCACAGGTCACAGGCCACGAAGTCTCGCTCTCCCACGGGTGCGCATCGGAATTCTCAGACGGTCGGGCCAGCGTAATGCGGCGGGCCCGTCGCGCACAGTGGCCGATGGTCACGGGTAGGGGGCGGTGGAGGCCGGGTGCCCCTGGTTCGCGCGCCCGGGACACGTCCGCGCTGCCCACACGGCCGACGCGTCAGCCGGCCGGACGCCGCGGCTCCGGTCCTGTGGCGGCCGAGGCCTGTTCCGTCGGCCCCGTCGGCCCTGCCGGTCCCGCCGGCCCCGTCGAGGACCGCCCGGCCGAGGTCTCTGCCGCCGAAGGCTCCGCCGTCGGGGGCTCCCCCACTAATGGCGCTCCCGCCGGCTGCGGGTCGTGGTCCGGCTGTCCGGGATTTCCGGCCGCGAGCCGGTCCGCCCAGCTCAACGCGTGCGCGTTGAAGTCGTCGATCACCGCGCGCACCGCGTCGTGGTCACCGAGCGTGAGCGCCGCGACGAGTTCCGGATGGCCGTGCCAGAGCCAGTCCCGGGCTCCCGCGTCATGGCGCAGATACGGCACCGCGAACACCCATGCCTGGACGCGCAGCCGGTGCAGGAAGTCGTTGATGTACGAGTTGCTCATGAGCGCGCCCAGCTCTCGCCAGAAGCGCAGGTCGTAGCCGATGAGGATGTCGAGATCGCCGCCCCGCGCCGCCCGTGCGGCCTCCTGGGCCCTGCGGCGTACGGGGACCATGCCCTCCCGGTACGTCACCACCTGCGCGGCCGACGGCGTCGGCTCCCGGAAGAGGGCGCGGATGACTCCGTCGATGACCAGCGCCCGTGCCTCGACCATCGACCGGTAGTCGTCGACGGTGAACTCACGCACCCGGAAACCGCGGTGCTGATCCGATTCGAGCAGCCCCTGCGCGGAGAGATCGAAGAGCGCCTCGCGCACCGGTGTCGCGGAGACGCCGTACTGCTCGGCGATCTGCTTGACGGTGAACTCCCGTCCCGGCTGCAGACGCCCGGCAAGCACCTCGTCACGCAGCGCGTCCGTGATCTGCTGCCGCAGCGTACTGCGGGTCACAGCTCCGCTCGCGCACATGGCGCCCCTCCCCTTTTTCGCTTTCGGTCACCTTAAGGCAGGGCCGCCCTGCCCGGATCCGGGCAGGGGAAAGGGGAGGGGCGTCGCACCGCCGGGCCGCGCGGGCCCTGCCGCTACACGGTGTACTCGTCCGCGACGGACAGCGCCACGTCGAGGACCGCGAGGCCCTCCTTGGCCTCGGCCTCGGTGACGTTGCAGGCCGGAACGGCGTGGGTGCGGTTCATGTTGATGAAGGGCCACAGGCCGTTCTTCTTCGCCGCCGCGCCGAAGGCCGCCATCGGCGCGTTGGCCTCGCCCGACGCGTTGTACGGGACCAGCGGCTCGCGGGTCTCCTTGTTGCGGACCAGGTCCAGCGCCCAGAACGCGCCGAGGCCGCGGACCTCGCCGACCGACGGGTGGCGGTCGGCGAGCTCGCGCAGACCGGGCCCGAGCACCGTCTCGCCGATGTGGGCGGCGTTCTCGATGACCTTCTCGTCCTCCATCACCTGGATGGTGGCGACGGCCGCCGCGCAGGCCAGCGGGTGACCGGAGTAGGTGAGTCCGCCCGGGTAGGCGCGGGTCTCGAAGGTGGCGGCGATCTCGGCGGAGATGGCGACACCGCCGAGCGGCACGTAACCGGAGTTGACACCCTTGGCGAAGGTCATCAGGTCCGGCACCACGTCGAAGTGGTCGGCGGCGAACCACTTGCCGGTGCGCCCGAAGCCGGCCATCACCTCGTCCAGGATGAAGACGATGCCGTACCGGTCGCAGATCTCGCGGACGCCCGCGAGGTAGCCGGGCGGCGGCGTCATGATGCCCGCCGTGCCGGGGATCGTCTCCAGGATGATGGCGGCGATGGTGGCGGCGCCCTCGAACGCGAGGGTGTCCTCCAGGTGCTGGAGCGCGCGGGCGCACTCCTCGGCCTCCGTCGCGGAGTGGAACGGCGAGCGGTAGAGGAACGGGGCCCAGAAGCGGACGACGCCCGCCGAGCCGTTGTCGGACGGCCAGCGGCGCGGGTCACCGGTGAGGTTGATCGCGGTGGAGGTGGCGCCGTGGTACGAGCGGTAGGCGGAGAGCACCTTCGTACGGCCGGTGTGCAGCCGGGCCATCCGGACGGCGTTCTCGACCGCCTCGGCGCCGCCGTTGGTGAAGAAGATCTTGTCCAGGTCGCCCGGGGTGCGCTCGGCGATGAGGCGCGCGGCCTCGGAGCGCGCCTCGATCGCGAACGCGGGGGCGAAGGTGGCGAGCTTGCCCGCCTGCTCCTGGATCGCGGCGACGACGGTGGGGTGCTGATAACCGATGTTGGTGTAGACGAGGCCGCTGGTGAAATCCAGGTAGCGGTTGCCGTCGTAGTCCCAGAAGTACGCCCCCTCGGCGCCGGCGACGGCGAGCGGGTCGATCAGGCCCTGGGCGGACCAGGAGTGGAACACGTGCGCGCGGTCGGCGGCCTTCACGGCCGCACCGGCAGCGGGGTCGACATGCGGGGCATGAGGGGCATGAGGGGTCATGCGGCGAGCGTAGGCCGCGCCGGGAGCGGCCCGACATGGCCACCTTGTATGGCGTGAGGCCCTCAGGTGGGCAGGGTGTCTGGTCGGCGCGGCACCGCAAGCGGATCGCGGATCCGCTGGTCGGGAGAGGGCTCGCGAAGTACCTACCGAATCCGACGAGCGGCCCGCGTGAGCAGCGGGCCCGAGCGGTGGGGCGTGGCGCGCGGTGGGAACCGGGACCGCCGGGCGGCCGTCTCTCTCCTCGCTCACCGAGCGGACCGAAAGGGGGCGCGGGCGGGCGCTTCCGGCCCGTCCTGCGGGCCGCGGACGGAACCGGAGAGGAGTCGCCGGGTGCCCCCGGACGTCCCTGACAATCCGGGCCCGCCGGGGCGCGAAGCACGCCGCTATTCTCGACGCGTTCCGGCGTATCGCCGCACGGGGGAGGACGCACACCATGGAGAAGCTCGGGTCCACCGATCCGCAACGCATCGGCTCCTACCGTCTGCTGGGCCGGCTCGGCGCGGGTGGCATGGGTCAGGTCTATCTGGCCCGGTCCGACCGCGGCCGGACCGCCGCGATCAAGCTGGTACGGGGGGACCTCGCCGAGCAGCAGGAGTTCCGCGACCGTTTCCGCCAGGAGGTGCGGGCCGCCCGCCAGGTCGGTTCCGACTGGACCGCCCCCGTCCTGGACGCCGACACCGAGGCGGCCGTGCCCTGGGTCGCGACCGGGTACGTCGCCGGGCCCTCCCTCCAGGCCACCGTCACCGGCCGCGCGGGCGCCCCCGTGGGGAAGGCCTCCGGGGCGTACGGTCCGCTGCCCGAACGCTCGGTCCACATCCTGGGAGCCGGTCTCACCCACGCCCTCCAGGCCATCCACGCCGCCGGGCTCGTCCATCGCGATCTCAAGCCCTCCAACATCCTGCTGACCATCGACGGACCGCGCGTCATCGACTTCGGTATAGCCCGCGCACTCGACACCGTCACCGACGGCGGACTCACCCGCACCGGGGCCCTGTTGGGTTCACCCGGCTTCATGGCACCCGAGCAGGTACGGGGCGAGCGCGTGACCCCGGCGTGCGATGTGTTCTGTCTGGGCTCGGTCCTGGCGTACGCGTCGACCGGCCGCCTGCCGTTCGGGGCGTCCGACAGCAACGTGCACGCGCAGATGTTCCGGATCGCGCAGGAGGACCCGGACCTGGCCGGCGTCCCGGTGGACCTCGTCGAACTGGTCCGGGACTGCCTGCACAAGGACCCGGCCGCCCGTCCGACGACGGACGCCATCCTGGAACGCCTGGCCGACGGCGATACGGCGGAGCCCTGGCTCCCGGGCGCGCTCATAGCCCAACTCGGGCGCCACGCCGTGGAACTGCTGGACTCCGAGGACCCGGAGGAGACATCCGCACCGGACCCCGTCCCGGACAAGGCGCCACCGGCGCCCGCGGCGTCCGCACCGCCCACAGACCGCCCCACCCCCGAGCCGCCGCCCGGCGCCGACCGCACGCTCCCCACGACGGTCGGCACGCCGTCACCCGCCCCACCCCTCGGCCCGTCGCCCTCTCCTTCGTACGGCTGTCCACAGCAGCCGCCCGCCCAGCAGAGCCATGCCGGTTACGGATACCCGCAGCAACATCCCCAGCCACCGGGGCCGCCGCACCAGCCGGGCTTCGGTACCACGCCCCCGTACGGCCCCCTCTACCCCGGCGCGGCCCCGCAGCCGGGCCCCGAATCCGCCCGGCGCGGACAGGCGGCGACGATCGCCCTCATCGTGATCGCAGTGGTCGTCGCCATCGGCGCGGGCGGGTCCGTGTACGCGCTCATGAGCGACAAGGGCCCGACGCCCGAGCCGTCCCCCACCGCGCCCTCTTCCTCGGACTCCCCGGACGCGGACCGCTCCCCCTCCGACGGCAAGAAGCACAGCGACGGCCCCGTCCCGGCCGGCTACCTCGGCACCTGGTCGGGCTCCATCGACAACCCCTCGGGCCACTCCACCCGGCAACTCGTCATCCAGCAGGGCACGGTGGGCCAGTCCGTCCTCACCCTCACCGCGGACGGCCCGCTCGACAACGGCGGCTCCTACCACTGCGTCTTCAAGGCGGACCTGGCCTCGGAACCGACCCCGAGCGGCCCCGTCGAGGTCGGCCCTTCCACCGTCACCGTCGGCGAACCCATGTCGTCCTGCACCGCGGGCAAACCCACCACACTCACCCTGCTCCCGAACGGCACTCTGAGCCGGGAGATCCCGGGGACCGGCGAGAAGCTCACGTACACCAAGACCGGCTGATCAGCTGTTGGCAGCCATCCGCCCTGCAGAGTGCCGCTTCCGGCGCGCCACGGCGCGGGCCCGGCCCGGCCCGGATCGAGCGCTCCCGGGCCGTGACACAGCTGAACCCGTCGGTCGGTTCGCCAGGTCGGCGAACCGGCCGGGTCGGCAGGAGCCGCCGGGGTTGCACGCGCTCACGTCGAGCCGGTCGACGGCGTTGATCACAGCCATCAGCGCCGGGGCTGCGGTGGTTGTCACATGCGTGGGCCGGGCGGTGTCTTCATGCCGAACAGCCCCACAGGGACGCATACAAGGAGAGACAGCATGTCGCTGCGCCTGCCGAAGGCCGACCTCCCCGCCGAGCTCAAGGAGAACATGATCAAGCAGCTGGGCATCGTGCCCGAGAACGTCGAGGTGCTGTGGCACAGCCCCCGGGTGACCCAGGACAACCTGGAGTTCGGCGCCAGGGTGGGGGCGTGGGACGCGGTCGACCCGGGCCTGAAGTCGTTCGCGCACATGGCCGTCGCGTCGCAGGTCGGCTGCAGCTGGTGCCTGGACGTCGGCTATTTCCAGGCGCAGAACGAGAACCTGGACCTGGCCAAGGCGAGCCAGGTACCGCGCTGGCGGGAGTCGGACGTGTTCACTCCGCTGGAGCGCGACGTCATGGGGTACGCCGAGGCGATGACGAACACGCCGCCGACCGTCACCGACGAGCAGTACGCCGCCCTTCTCAAGCGGCTCGGGACGCCGGCGATGGTGGAGCTCACCGCGCTCATTGCCTACGTCAACCTGGCGACCAGGGCCAACGTGGCGAACGGGGTCACCTCGCAGGGCTTCTCCGACGCCTGCGAGATCCCGCTGGCCAAGCGTCCGGCAACGTCCCGCGCAGGGTCCACGGAATGACCGAGGACCCGTTCGTCGCCCACCGCAGCCTGCTGTTCACCGTCGCCTACGAGATGCTCGGGTCCGCGGCCGACGCGGAGGACGTGCTGCAGGAGACCTGGCTGCGGTGGGCCGGCACCGACCGGTCACAGGTCCACGACCCGCGGGCGTACCTGGTCCGGGCCGTCACCCGGCAGGCACTCAACCGCATACGCACACTCTCACGCCGCCGCGAGGACTATGTCGGCGAATGGCTGCCGGAACCCCTGCTGACCCACCCCGACGTCGCCGACGACGTCGAACTCGCGGAAAGCGTCTCCATCGCGATGCTGACCGTCCTGGAGACGCTCGGGCCGGTGGAACGCGCGGTGTTCGTGCTCCGCGAGGTCTTCGACGTGCCGTACGACGAGGTCGCCGAGGCCGTGGGCAAGACCCCCGCTGCGGTTCGGCAGATCGCCCGGCGGGCCCGGAACCACGTCGCCGCCCGGCAGCCACGCGTCAGCGTGAGCCGGTCGGAGCACAAGGCCGTGGTGGCCCGGTTCGTCGCCGCGCTGCACACCGGACGCGTCCAGGATCTTCTGGAGATCATGGCGCCGGACGTGGTCCTCATCGCCGACGGCGGCGGGCTCACGGCCGCCGCACCGGCCCCCGTCCACGGGGCCGAACTCGTGGCGACGATGCTCGCCGGCACGGACCGGGCCGAGGTCGAGACCATGGCGGTGTGGCTCAACGGCGCCCCCGCGATCCGGATCGAATCCGACAGCGGACGGGCCGCGGTCAGCCTCGTGATCGAGAACGGGCGCATCAGCCGGATCTACGCGACGTCCAACCCTCAGAAGCTGACGCGACTCGACAAACCGGCCGACCTCACCAGGTAGACCGTGGCGCGGGTGTTCTGGGCATGACGCGCCCGGAACCCCGCCCACGGCACGGACGGACCGCAGCCGGCACCGACACCGGCCCGACGATCTTTCCGTGAACCCCGGCAGCGCCCCTGGCCGGCGAGCTGGTCGACCATGATCAACCCCACCCGGATTTCCCTCAACCACTCACACCTGAACCTGTCGGATGCCGTCGGCGGACGGTTCACGGGGCCGGGAGCACCCCGGCCCCACATATGTGTACGAGATGTGGACGTCATGCCATACCCTGCGGTGACGGGCCGCACCCCGCGCTCATCTCCGGGTGCCACGCGGCCCTCTTACCGTGGGGGTAGACATCATTTTGCGTACGCGCAGAATCTCGGCCGCGACCTCGCTCGCGGTCCTCTTCAGCTCAGTGGTTCTGGTCGGCGGTGCGGCGAATCCGGCCGCTGCCGACTCCAGCAAGATCCTTCCCGCCGCATCCGTCGGCGACATCGTCGCGGACGGTGTCCACCAGCGGGTCTTCATCAGTGACCCGACCGGCGGCAAGGTCCTCGTCGCCGACTACAGCGGCAACGTCGTCGGTACGATCCCGTCGCTGCCGGGCGTGACCGGTCTCGAACTGTCCGCAGACTCCGGCACGTTGTACGCCGCTGTGCCGGGCGTCGACGCCATCGTGACGATCGACACCGCGGCTCTCAAGGAGTCCGCGCGGTACGCGACCGGCAACGGCACCGACCCGAAGTTCCCGGCGCTGGCCGGGGGCAAGCTCTGGTTCGGGTACGGCGGGGGAGGCTCGGGCCACATCGGTTCGCTCGACCTGTCCGGGGCCGAACCGGTCGTCACCCTGGACCACGAGACGAACGGCACGTGGTACGCGGCCCCGACCCTGGCATCGACGCCCGGTGCGCCGGACACGCTGGCCGCCGGTATCGAGACCCAGAGCCCGACGTATCTGGCCATGTACGACGTGTCCTCGGGTACGGCCACGCGCACCGCGTTCCGGTCCACGGACGGGGGCAATCTGCGTGACCTCGCGCTGACGCCGGACGGCAAGCAGGTCGTGGTGGCCAGCGCCGCTCCGTACCTTCACCAGGCGTACAGCGCGACGGACCTCACGCCGGGGATCGCGTATCCGTCCACCTCGTACCCCAACGCGGTCGACATCGCTCCGAACGGCATGGTCGCCGCCGGATCGTCCGCCTGGTACGACCCGGACGTCTACGTCTACAAGCCGGGTGTCACCAGCAAGCCGGTCCGGACGTACGACTTCCCCAACACCGGGAACAGCAGCGGTGCGGACACCCTGGAGGACGCGGGCCTGGCCTGGGCACCGGACACCAGCCGGCTGTTCGCCGTCACCGTGAACAGCTACGGCGTCCGCTCGCTGCGGGTACTCACCGACGCCGTCAAGTCCGCGTCCACCGTCACGGTCAACGCCCCGGCGAAGTCGGCGCTGGGCAAGAAGCTCACCGTCACCGGCCGGGTGAAGTCCGACGGTGCGTTCCCGGCAGGCGCCAAGGCCACGGTGACGCGCACCGACATCGAGTCGCCCAAGGGCAAGGCGCTCCCTTCGGTGACGCTGAAGTCGGACGGCAGCTTCTCCTTCACCGACACCCCGACCGCGGGCGGCCAGGTCACGTACAAGGTCTCGTACGCGGGCGACGCCGCCCACTCCGCGGCGTCGGGTTCCGCCAAGGTCGCCGTCCCCCGGACGGTGCCCTCGCTGACGCTCAACCACAACAAGGCGCTCTACTCCTACGGCGCGAAGGTGTCGTTCACCGCGCACCTCGGCAAGACGTACAAGAACCGCACCGTCGAGCTGTGGGTGGATCCGTTCGGTCCGGACAAGCCGAAGAAACTGGTGGCGACCGGCAAGGTCAACTCCAAGGGCAATCTGTCCACCACGGTCAGCATGACCCGGGACACCACCGTCACCGCCGTCTTCAAGGGTGACGGCCGGTACGCGTCCAAGACGGTCACCTCCACGGCGTACGCCAGGGTGAAGGTCTCGACCTCCGTCTCCAAGCAGTACAAGACGGCCAAGATCGGCTCCACGTCGTACGCGTACTTCCACAAGAAGACCAATCCGGTCTTCACCACGACGATGAGCTACTACAAGAACCGCTCGCACAAGCTGTCCCTGCAGTTCTACTACCAGGGCACGTGGTACGACGCGGGCTCGCAGTACTTCAAGCTCGGCACCGACGGCAAGTCCCTCGTGACGCTCACCGGCACCCATGACACCGGTTACCGGATGCGCGTCCGTGCCTCGTACGTGAACGGCACCTCGGGGGACACGGTGAACTCGACCACCCACGGCGCCTGGAAGTACTTCATCTTCACGAAGTAGGCGGTGCGGGCAGGCCCACGAGCGGGCGGAACGGTGCGGGGCCGGGCGGGATCGCGCGGCCCCGCACCTCCGTCGTTCAGGGGCGGCGGCGGTGGGTGCCGAGGGCGTAGCCAACCGGGGGTCATGCCCAGCTCGGGGCACCCGGGACTCCTCCCGGGCCCGGCCGTCCTACACCAGCGGCCGGGCCGACATCAGCAAATGCTGGTGGGCCGGGTGCGACGCCTCCGCCACGGCGTCCTCCTGGGACGCCCACCCGGTGACCATCGCGCGCTGGCCGGGGCCCAACAGCTCGAACCGGATCACGGGCGCGTCGAACGAGGCCAGTGCGTCCATCAGATACGAGGGATTGAAGGCGACCGTCAGCTCATCGGTGCCGTCGAGAACGGCCGGAAGACGCTGGGAGGCGACATCGTCCTCGTAACCCGCCTGCAGCAGCACCGAGCCGCCGGAGAAGGTCAGTTGGAGCGGGCTGCCCCCCTCCGCGACCACGGCGACGCGCTTGACGGCCTCGACCAGGGGCGCCCGGTCCGTCAGCGCGGAGACGGGGTCCGTCATCGCGAACAGCTTGTCGTGGCGCGGCAGTCGGCCGTCCAGCAGACGCACCGTGGTGCGCATCCCGGCCAGTTCGAAACCGACCGAACCGGCGTCCAGCGCGAGCCGGACCATTGCGGACCCGCCGAAAGAGCGGGCGATCTCCGTCAGCCTGCGGGCGGAGACCACGACATCGACCGAGACCCCGTCCTTGCCGGGCTTCCACGAGAGCGTGCGTACCGCGAAGCGGTAGCGGTCGGTGGCGGCGAGTGTCATCGTGTCGCCGTCGAGGGCCAGCCGGATGCCGGTCAGGGTCGGCAGCGTGTCGTCCCGGCCCGCCGCCACCGTCACATGGGCGACGGCCGCGGCGAACTCCTCCGCGTCCACCGCGCCGAGCACCTCCGGCAGGGACGGCAGCGACGGATAGTCGTCCAACGGCAGCACCGAGAGCCCGAATCGGGCACTGTCACTGGCCAGCGAGAAACGTGAACCCTCGACCGCGCATTCCACCGCGCCCTCGGGCAGCACCCGGCAGACATCGAGCAGCCGCCGGCCCATCACCAGCACCTTCCCGGCCCGTATGGTCTCCGCCTCCACCTCGATGCACGCGGAAGCCTCGTAGTCGAGGCCCGAGATGCGCAGCCGGCCGTCGGCCGCCTCCACCAGCAGCCCGCCCAGCACGGGTACGGGAGAGCGCGTGGGCAGCACGCGGGCCGCCCAGGCCACGGCGTCGGTCAGTGCACTGCGCTCGATGCGGAACTCCATGGCGGCGGCCTCTCCCGGTCGTCTCTGATCGTGATCCTGATCGTGAGCCGACCTTAGGGGCCACCACTGACAACGGGAGCAGGAGCGACAACGGGAGGAAGGAGAAAGGGAGAAGGAACGACCGGCCGCGGCCGACGACAGCGGCCACCCCCGTGAGCCGCTGCCGTCGTCCCCGTGCGCCCCTCCCCCGAAGGGCCCCGCAACCGTGTTCGGACTCTAGGACTTCGGGTACGTGACAGAAAGATTCAGTTCGCACTGTGTGAGCCGCCCGAGGTATCAGTCCGCACAGCCAGACCCGGTACGCTGCACTCCGGTTTTTTCGGGAGTGCGAAGGCGCGGAAGCGCGGGGAGCGGAGGGCGCGTGTACGCGCGGGAACGGGCCGACGACGTACTGCGGATGCACCGGCTGGCCCGTTCCGGCGGATCGCGGGAGCTGCTGCGCTGGGTGTCCGGCCGGGCGGAGGGCTGGGCCGGACTGCTCGACGGGGAGGGCACCGTCCTGCACGGCGTGGTCCGGGGCCCGGACCGTACGGTCACCGATGCCGCCGAGGCCGCCGCGCTGGCCACCGAGGGCGCCAGGGAACTGGCAGCGCTCGGCGCGCGCTCCTTCTCGTGCGACCGGGGTTCGCGCACCGTGCTGCTGTTCCCGCTGGACGGCCCGCCCGACGCCTCTTCCCCGGTCCTGGCCGTCGTCGCCCCGCGCCCGTTGCCGGACGGCCTCGTCGGGCTTCTCTCCGACGTCGCGATGCCGCTCGCCACGTGCTGGGCCGCGGAGTCCGTGGAACGCAAGCGCCGACGCGTCGACCTGGCGGAGTCGCGCAACCGGGAGGCGGTGCTGCATCTGCTCATGACCGGCCAGTTGTCCATCGCGCATCAGGTGGCGGGCGCTCTGAGGCCCGCGTTGCCCGACCCCGTACAGGTGTGTGTCGTGGAGTGCCCGACAGGCCGCCGGGACGAGGTGGCGCGGAACTGCGCGGAGCTCTCCGGCGGCCGGTCCTGGATCGTGCGCTGTCCGGTGTACGCGCGTCATCTGATCCTTGTCGTGCCCGCCGGTCCGGACGCCGCCGAGCGGCAACTCGGCCTCCGGGTCGCCGACGTGGTGGACGAGTGCGTCGTGGGTGCGAGCGAGGACGTACCGCTGTCCGACACCGCGACCGGATACCGCCAGGCCTTCCATGCCCTGGCCGTGGCCCGCCGGCTGCCCGCACGGCACGCCCGCTTCGGCTCGGCGCCGGAGGCCGCCCTGGCCGTCGGTGCGGCCGGCGCGCGGTGGGCGGACGCGCTGCTGAACCCGCTGCTCACACACGTACCGCGGCGCAGCCATGACCCGGGCAGCCAGGAACTCGCGGCGACGCTGGCCTCCTGGCTCGCGTTCTCCTCGCACGCGACGCAGCACCTGAAGATCCATCGGAACACCCTGACGGCACGGCTCCGGCTGATCGGCGAGCTGCTCGGCCTCGACCTGGGCCGGGTCGCCGGCCAGGCCGCCCTCGATCTGGCCCTGCGCGTCCGCGCCACACCCTCCGTGCTGCGGGCGGTCCCCCCTGACGAGGCGGCGACCCGGCCGCCCCACCGGCTCGACGACATCCTGCGCGGACCGGCCGTCCAGGAGTGGGCGGCCCAGCAACTGCGCCCGCTCACCGCGTCCGGCGCCGCCCGGACCACCGCCGATCCGCGGACGACGCTGCGCACCTGGCTGGACTGCGAGGCCCAGCTCGGGCCCACGGCCGCCGCGTTGGGCCTTTCGGTGCCGGGGGTCCGCAAGCGCCTCACGCGTCTCGAATCCACTCTTCAGCGCTCGCTGCTGCAGGCACCGAGCGCGCGGTACGACCTGTGGCTGGCCTTCCGGGCGCTGGACGTCGCGGGAGCCGGCGGCGCCGTCCGGTGAACCAAAGCGGGGGCGTGTCCGACCGAAGCGGCCGGGCACGCCCCCGTCGGGTGGGGGGTCCGCGGGTCAGCAGCTCAGATGGGAACCGGGGGTGGTGCCGAGGATCTGCACGAACGCCTGGTATCGGTCGATACGGCTCTGGACCTGGGCGGGGTTGCCGCCGTTGCACTCCAGGGAGCCGTTGATGGAGCGGATGGTCTCGCCGAATCCGGCGCCGTTCACCATGGCGTTGTGGGCGGTCATGGTGCCGGGTCCGTTCTGGGTGTTCCAGTACCAGAGGCCGGTCTTCCAGGCGACCGAGGCGTTCTGCTCGACCAGGTACGGGTTGCCCAGCAGGTCGATGCCGAGCGCGTCACCGGCGGCCTTGTAGTTGAAGTTCCAGCTGAGCTGGATCGGGCCGCGGCCGTAGTAGGCGGCCTGACCGGCCGGGCAGCCGTAGGGCTGGCTGCTGTCGCAGTAGTGGGGGTAGTTGGCCGTGTTCTGCTCGACCACGTACACCAGACCGCCCGTCTCGTGGCTGACGTTGGCGAGGAACGCCGCCGCCTCCTGGCGCTTGACGGTGTCGCTGCCGGTGTTCGCGAAGCCCGGGTAGGCGCTCAGCGCCGCGGTCAGTCCGCCGTACGTGTAGAACGGATTCCGGTTCGGGAACATCTGGTTGAACTGCGCCTCGCTGACGACGAAGCCGGACGGGGTGCCCGGGTCCGTACCGCCACCGCCACAGCTGCCCTGGTCCGCCCAGACGTCGGAGCTGCCGGGGGTCTCGTTCTGGGTCCACCACTTGGCGGTCCAGTTGTGCCCGTTGTAGGAGGCCGTTCCGCCGCCGGTGTAGACGGACGAGGAGTTCCAGGGTGCCGCGCAGTCGGCAGCCGCGGCGGTGGTGGAAGGAAGGACGACAAGCATCGCGACGACCGCGCCCAGCGCGGCGAGCAGGCCCATGATGCGTCTGATCACGTGATCACTCCTTCGGCGCGGCGCACCGGCTGGACGGTGTGCCGCCACATGGGGGGGTTGACGGTCACTCAAGCGCCGCTGGTCTGAACCTGTCAAGGTCTAGACCAAGACGGGGAAAGTTTCTCGAAGGAGTGCCCGGGAGCAGGGCCGCGACACCCTCGCGCCGCCGGACCCGCCCCCAACAGGAGTAATTCCGGAAGGGATTAGTCTGGATCATGGTCCGGAACACGGGGCGGCCCGAAGGTAAAACCTTCGACCGGACGCCAGGAGGGCCGGGACTCACCGTCCCGGCCCTCCTGGCACGTTCACCGCTCCTGCAGAAAGCCCTACAGGAAGGAGTTGATCTCGATCGTCTCGGTGCGGCCGGGGCCGACACCGATCGCGGAGATCGGGGCGCCGGACATCTCCTCCAGCGCCTTCACGTACGCCTGCGCGTTCTTCGGCAGATCGTCGAAGGTCTTGGCCTTCGTGATGTCCTCGGACCAGCCCGGCAGCATCTCGTAGACCGGCTTCGCGTGGTGGAAGTCGGTCTGGCTGTACGGGAGTTCCTCGACACGCTTGCCGTCGATCTCGTACGCGACGCACACCGGGATCTGCTCCCAGCCGGTCAGCACGTCCAGCTTGGTGAGGAAGAAGTCGGTGAGACCGTTGACCCGGGTCGCATACCGCGCGATCACCGCGTCGAACCAGCCGCAGCGACGGTCACGGCCGGTGGTGACACCGCGCTCGCCGCCGATCCGGCGCAGCGCCTCGCCGTCCTCGTCGAGCAGCTCCGTCGGGAACGGGCCCGCACCGACACGGGTGGTGTATGCCTTGAGGATGCCGATGACCCGGCTGATCTTCGTCGGGCCCACACCGGCACCGGTGCAGGCGCCGCCCGCGGTCGGGTTCGACGAGGTGACGAAGGGGTACGTGCCGTGGTCGACGTCGAGCAGCGTGCCCTGCCCGCCCTCGAAGAGGACGACCTTGCCCTCGTCGATGGCGTTGTTCAGGACAAGCGTCGTGTCGGCGATGTAGGGCTTGATCTGCTCCGCGTACTGGAGCATCTCCTCGACGATCTTGCCGGACTCGATGGCGCGCCGGTTGAAGACCTTGGCGAGAAGCTGGTTCTTCTGCTCCAGGGCCGCCTCGACCTTCTGCTCCAGGATCGACTCGTCGTAGAGGTCCTGGACGCGGATGCCCACACGGTTGATCTTGTCGGCGTACGTCGGGCCGATGCCGCGGCCGGTGGTGCCGATCTTGCGCTTCCCGAGGAACCGTTCCGTCACCTTGTCGACGGTGACGTTGTACGGGGTGATCAAATGGGCATTACCGCTGATCAGCAGCTTGGACGTGTCCACGCCGCGCTCGTTCAGCCCACTCAGCTCGGAGAGCAGGACGGCCGGGTCGACGACGACACCGTTTCCGATGACCGGGGTGCACCCCGGCGAAAGGATTCCGGAAGGGAGGAGATGAAGTGCGTACTTCTGGTCGCCGACGACCACCGTGTGGCCGGCATTGTTGCCGCCTTGGTAGCGCACCACATAGTCCACGGATCCACCGAGGAGGTCGGTGGCCTTTCCCTTGCCCTCGTCACCCCACTGAGCACCGAGCAGCACAAGTGCGGGCACAGGCGTACACCCCTTCCGGGCGGGGCATGTCCAAGGTCAGGGGGCGTACGTAAACGTCGTACGTGCCGTACGTCGTTGTACGGCAATGCCTGAACCGTCGAACCGGGTGCCCCGGAATAGACGAAGCCCCTGGCGCAATAGCGCAAGGGGCTCTTGCACCAAGATGCTACCCGAGGAAGGACCGAGGTGTCGGCTGCCCAGCCCCCCGGCGACGGTACGCACCAGCTGCTGGTGGTCATCGACCCGGTGGCCCGCCGGACCGACGGCGAGTCCGTCCGTATCGCGAAGGACGTACTGAGCGCCGGTTCGCACGCCAAGATCTGCCTGCCCGACGGCCCCGAGGAGTTCGCGCGGGCCTTGTCCCGCCGGGGCGGTCGGCGCCCGGTGGTGGTCGGCGACGACCGGGCGCTGCGACGGGCGGTGACCCTGCTCCACCGGGAGCGCGAGCCCGCCCAGGCCGCTCTCTCGCTGATCCCGGTCGGCGCCTCGGCCGCGCTGGAACTCGCCCGGTCGCTCGGCGTGCCGCTGGGCGCGGTGGCGGCGGCGCGCACCGCGCTGGACGGCGCGGTGCGCAGACTGGACCTGCTGGTCGACGACAGCGACGGCGTGGTCCTGGGGTCGCTGCACATCCCGGCCCTGAGCGCGCTGCCGGGCGCCGTGGCCGCCCCTACGGGGGTCACGGCGGTCTGGGACACCTGCCGCTCCCTGGTCCGCACGCTGGTGCGCCCCATCCCGCAGACGCCGCCCTCCCCGCACCCGACGCACCGGCTGCGGGTGGAGGCGGACGGCGTCCTGCTGAACGATCTGGACCGCCCGGTCGAGTCGGTGACGGTGACCTCGCAGGGCGGCGACGGAGGTCTCGCGGAGGTGGTGATCCGCCCTCCGGCGGCCGAACCGGTCACGGCGGAGGCGAAGGCCGTCACGGTCTCGGGCGCGGACTTCCGCTACCGGGCGGACATACAGGTCGCCGGCCCCGTCCGGACGAGGACCTGGACGGTACGGGCGGGCGCCTGGGGGCTGATGCTGCCGACGGACGAGGGGTAGCCTCCGGGGTCGGGCCAGGCGGAGGGGTGGGGCTGGAGATGTCGGACAGCTCAGGCGATACGGACAGACCTGGGGTGGACGCGGGGGCGGGCGCCAGGGTCGACGCCGAGGCCGTGGCTCCCGCGCCGGCGGCGGGTCGGCCGGCCCCGGCCGCGCTGGACCTGCCGGGGACGACGGACGCGCTGGAACGGTACTGGGCCTCGGCCTGGCGCTTGTTCGGTGGCGGCGCGGCGGGGTTGTGCTCGGCGGTGTTCTGCGCGGTGTTCGTCATCGGGTGGTCCATGATTCCGACGCTCGGCGGGCTGGGCGTGGCGCTGCTGGTGGGCGGGGCCGTGGTGAGGCACCGGGCACGGCGGATGCGCCGGGTGCTCGGCGCCGGGCCGTGGGTGGCCCACACCTCGGTCGCCCTGCAACGCGGCAGCGGCAGGGCCGTCGTGGTGCTGAGCGGGCCGGGGCCGAGTGAGCTGCTTCCGCTCGCACCGTCCACCGTCCAGTGGCGCTTGCAGCTGCTGAACGGACCCGGCGGGGTGCTGTGGTGGTGCGGCGATCCCCGCAAGGGGGGTGTGCTGGCGCCCCCTGGTGGCACGGAACTGATCTGGGCCAGGCCGGTACGAGGCCGTCGGGCGCGCTCGATCGCGGCCCGCCCCCAGGCCAGCGCTCTCCACACGCGCCCGGCCCCGAGCCAGCCGCAGATCGCGCCGGGTGATGCGGCCGTGGTCGGGGCGCCGGTGGCGGAGACGGCGCCGGTGGCGAAGGTGGCCGAGGCAGCGCCGGTGGCGAAGGTGGCCGAGGCAGCGCCGGTGGCAGAAGTGCGGCGGCGACCTTGGTGGCGGGGGATCTTCCGCTGGGTGTTCGTCGTCGGCTGCCTCCTGGTGGCGCTCGCCACGTGGTGGTCGGTGGCGTCCGATGGCGACCCGCGGGTCGACCTGACGGTGATCGGCGAGCGCGGCGACGGCCGCTGCGTCGTGCGGTGGACCGATCCGTACGGGGGGAAGAAACGCACGGGGCTGTTCCACTGCGCCCCGTACCGGGCCTCGGTCGAGGGTTACGAGAACGGCTACGTCGTCTCGTATCCACCGTTCAAGGGCGATCTGTACGACGCGCAGCTGCGCGGCACCCAGGCCTTCGCCGTGACGGACGCCGTCGGGCTCGGTGGGCTGGCGCTGGTGGCGTTCGGGGGCGTCGGCGGTGTGGTCCGGCTGGTCGTACGGGGGCGGGGATCGCGGGGCCGGAGGCTGCCGCCGCACCCGCTGCCCGACCGGCCGTGGGTGCGTACGGGACCGGGCGCCGGACCGGACGACCGGCCCGGCACGGAGTCCGCGCGGCCCGCGCCCGCCACCTACACCGCGTTCGCCGCCGTGGCGGACCGGCAGGCCGGGCTGCGCGGCCCGGACCCGGTGGAGCCGCGAGCGGTGGGCGAGGTGCGGTCGGGGCAGAAGGTGATCTGGTGGCGGGTGCCCATGCTGCGGTACGTCGCCGGAACCGCGGAGACCCTGTGGCTGCTGGGGTTCGCGAGCGCCGTCGCCGTACTGTGCTGGGTCCTGGGCGCCAACATGGTCCCGGAACTGCCCCGGGGGCTCGCCGTGCTGAGCGGGGCCCTGGGGCTCTACTTCGCCTGGCGGACGATCAGCTCCGGCATCCCGCTCGCGCGGCGGATGGCCCGTGCCGTGGTCGCTCCCGAAACCCGGACCCTGCGATACGCCCTGCTGCACGACGTGTCCAGCGCGACCGCCGGGCCCGTGCTCGTGCTCTTCCCCATCGAGGGAGCGGCTGGAGACACGGGCGACGGGGCGGGCGAAGAGGCCGCCGAGAACGTCGACGACCCTCCGCCGGAGGGTCTGCTGCGGCTCCTGCCGCCCGGGCCGTACACGTACCCATGGGCCGGGCTGCCCGCGCCGACCGGCATCGCGGAACTGCGCGGACGGCGCGACGGGCAGCCGTTGGTCGTGGCCTGGATCGAGGGGCGCCCGTACTGGCCGCAGGGCCTGTACGAGGACATCGACCCGTCCGACCCCGGCGCCGTCGACGCCCTGGCGGACCTGGTCCCGGGCCCGGTGTGACGGGCTCCGTCCCACGCCGCGTCAGGCGCCCGCGCGCTGTCCCCCGCGCTCGTCGGCCACCGGGAGGTCGAGTGTGGTGCGGTGCTCGCGCCAGCGGTCCATCATTCCGGCCAGCTCCTCCTGCACGAACTCGAAGAACGCCGCTGTCTCGGCGAGGCGGGCGCCGGCCGGGGTGTGCTCGCCCAGAGTGCGGGCGCCGTCCCTGAGGGTGCTCTCCCAGCGGGTGAGCACCCGGTCGCGCTGGGTGAAGGTGGTGTACCAGACCTCGTCGTGCAGGCGGTAGCGATCCCGGCGCGAGCCCGGATCGCGTTCGCGGCCGACCATGCTGACCTGCGTGAGGTAATTGACCGCGCCGGACACGGCCGCCGGGCTGATCTGCAACGCCATGGCGAGCTCGGCGGAGGTCATCGACCCGTCGTCGTCCGCGAGGAGCGCGGCGAAGACCCGGGAGGCCATCCGCTGCATCCCCGCCTCGGTCATCTCGGACGCGAACCGCTCCACGAACCGCGACACGGCCTGCTCGTCGCGCTCGTCACGCGTGTCCTTCTCGGATTCGCTGGTCATGACCCGATCGTCTCCCCTGGTTCCCGGCCCCCGCCCGTGCCCCAACTTTAATACGCTTCCTTAACTTCACAAATTTGTGAACGTAGCGTACCTTCAAAATCATGACGAAGGCAATCACGGTGGCCGGGCTGCACAAGTCGTTCGGTCGGACGCATGCGCTGGACGGCCTCGACCTCATGGTCGAGACCGGTGAGGTCCACGGCTTCCTCGGGCCCAACGGCTCCGGGAAGTCCACCACCATCCGGGTGCTGCTGGGGCTGCTGCGGGCCGACTCCGGCGCTGCCCAGCTGCTCGGCCGCGACCCGTGGGACGACGCGGTCGAGCTCCACCGGCGGGTGGCGTACGTCCCGGGTGACGTCACGCTGTGGCGCAACCTCTCCGGCGGCGAGGTGATCGATCTGTACGGGCGGCTGCGCGGCGGCCTCGACCGGACCCGGCGCGCCGACCTCGTCGAGCGCTTCGAGCTGGACCCGACGAAGAAGGGGCGTACGTACTCCAAGGGCAACCGGCAGAAGGTCGCCCTCGTCGCCGCGTTCGCCTCGGACGTGGATCTGCTGATCCTCGACGAACCGACGAGCGGGCTCGATCCGCTGATGGAGGAGGTCTTCCAGGGCTGCGTCGCCGAGGAGCGTGCGCGCGGGCGGACGATCCTGCTGTCCAGCCACATCCTCAGCGAGGTCGAATCGCTCTGCGACCGGGTCAGCATCATCCGCCAGGGGCGGACGGTGGAGACGGGTTCGCTGGCGGACATGCGCCATCTGACCCGTACGAACATCACCGCCGAGCTGGCCGCTGCTCCGGACGGGCTCGCGCAACTGCCCGGCGTCCATGAGCTCGACGTCCAGGGCCTGCGGGTCACGCTCCGGGTCGACACGGACAAGCTGGACGCGGTCCTCAAGTCGCTCTCCGCATCGGGGGTACGGACGCTGACCAGCACCCCGCCCACGCTGGAGGAGCTCTTCCTCCGTCACTACACGGCCGACGCGACGGACGCGCCGGGCACGCCGGACAGCGGCGAGGGTGTGGGGGTGGCGGCGCGATGACTGCCGTGACCACGACCGCACCGGCCGGTGCGGGACGCCGGACCGGTGCCGGGACCGGATCCGGGGCCGGGCGGCTCGCCGGCACCTGGACCCTGCTGAGGCTCGCGCTGCGGCGCGACCGGATCATGATGCCGATCTGGGTGCTCGTGCTCGGCGCCTCCTTCTCCTCCGTCGGCAAGTCCTTCGCCTCGCTGTACGACACCGCCGCCCAGCGCGCCGAGCTCGCCGCGTCGATGAACGGCAACAGCTCGATCCGGGCGCTGTACGGGCCGGTCTTCGACGACTCCGTCGGCGGGCTCGTCAGCTGGCGGATGGCCGGCTTCGGCGGGGCGCTGGCGGCCGTGATGAGTCTGGTCGTCGTCATCCGGCACACCAGGGAGGAAGAGGAGACAGGCCGTCAGGAGATGCTCTCCTCCGCCATGGTGGGGCGCCGCGCCCCGCTGACCTCCGCACTCCTCGCCGCGCTGATCGCCGACACCGCGCTGGCACTGGTGATCGCCGCCGGTACGGCCGGCTCCGGTGCGGGCGGCGCCGGAGCGGTGGCGCTCGCCCTGGCGGTCGCCGGTACAGGCCTGCTGTTCGCCTGTACCGCCGCGATCGCCGCTCAGTTCACCGAGAGCGCACGACTCGCGAAGGGGATCACGGCGGCGGTGATCGGTGCCGCGTTCGTGCTGAAGGCGGCGGGCGACTCGGCGACGGACGACGGCTCGTCCGTACTGACCTGGCTCTCCCCCGTCGGCTGGGCGCAGAACGTGCGCGCGTACGGGGACGAGCGCTGGTGGGTGCTCCTGCTCATCGCGGGCGCCGTCGCGGTCCAGGCAGCCCTCGCGTACACCCTGGCGGGGCGGCGTGATGTCGGCATGAGCTTCCTGGCGGCCCGGCCCGGACCCGCGCAGGGGCGGATCTCCACGGCGTTCGGTCTCGCGTTGCGGCTCCAGCGCGGTGCACTGACCGGGTGGACGTTGTCCTTCGCCGCGGTCGGTGCCGTCTTCGGCGGACTGACCGGCGGGGCGGCGGATCTCGTCGGCGACAACGCGAAGACGCGGGAGATCTTCGAGCGGATGGGCGGACAGGCCGGACTGACCGACGCGTTCCTCGCGGCGATGGTCTCCATGCTCGGGATGGTCGCGGCGCTGTACATCGTCGCGTCGGTGCTGCGGCTGTACGGCGAGGAGACCGCCGGGCGTGCCGAACCGGTGCTGGCGGGCGGGGTGAGCCGGATCGGGTGGGCGGCCGGTCATCTGGTCATCGCGTTCGGTGGCGCGGCCCTGATCATGACGGTCGGCGGCCTCGGCCTGGCCGCCGGATACGGACACGACCTCCCGGCCGTGCTGGGTGCGTCGCTGGTGCAGCTGCCGGCGGTCTGGTCGCTCGGCGGGGTGGCGGTCCTGCTGTACGGGGCGCTCCCGAAGGCGGCGGTGGCGTCGTGGGGCGTGGCCGGGATCTGCCTGGCACTGGGGTGGATCGGGCCCGCCATCGATCTGCCGCAGCCGGTGATGGACGTGTCACCGTTCACGCACCTGCCGAAACTGCCGGGGGGCACGGGGATGGAGTGGGGCCCGGTGCTGGCGCTCACCGCGGCTGCGGTGGTGCTGGTGGGGGCCGGGATGGGGGCCTTGCGGCGACGCGATGTCCTGACCTGACGGCGCCGGTGGGCGGCCATCCGGGCTTCGGGGCCTCGGGGCTTCGGGGCTTCGGGGCTACCGAAGCCCGGCGCCAAGGGTGCAACCTTCCGGCGAAGCGCAGGCGTCCTCCAGATCATGGACAGCCGACGCGAAGCCATCCGCGGGGTCGCCGGATGCGCGATCGCCGCCGCCGGCGGGGCCGCCGGGATGCTCGCCTGGGCCCCGTACGGCCGACGCGGAATCTTCGGCGGCTTCGAGGGCGAGTCGGAGTGGAACGTGCTCTGGCTCGGGTTGCCCGTCATGACCCTCGGCGGCATCGCGGCCGGGCTCACCCTTTTCGCCCTCGTTCAGCGCAAGTGGCGGCCGGCCCTCGGGGCGGCGGTGCTCCTCACGGCCCTGGCCGGCTTCGGAGTGGCGTCCGACGTGCTGGACGGGCCGCCGATGAACTGCGGGCCGAAGTGCTGAGCCCCGGCCGGCCCCGTCACAGCTCGACGCGGAGTTCCTTCAGCCCCCTGATCACATAGCCCGGGTTCCACTCGGGCTCGGCCGCCAGTCGCAGGTTCGGGGCACGGCGCAGCAGCTCGCCGAAGGAAGCGGCCAGTTCGACCCGGGCCAGCGGGGCGCCCAGGCAGAAGTGGATGCCCGCGCCGAAGGTGATGTGCGGGTTCTCCCGGCGGGAAAGGTCCAGGGTGTCCGGGGCCGGGAAGCGGGCCGGGTCGCGGTTGGCGGAACCGAAGAGCAGGGCCACCTCGGAACCACGCGGAACGACCGTGCCGTCGATCTCGATGTCGTCGAGCACCCAGCGCTCGAACATCTGCAACGGAGTGTCGTACCGCATCAGCTCCTCGATCGCGGTCGGCAGCAGCCCGTGGTCGGCGCGCAGGGCGGCCAGCTGCTCGGGGTGACGCAGCAGGGTCCACCAGCCGTTCACCGTGGTGTTGACGGTGGCCTCGTGGCCCGCGTTGAGCAGCAGTACGCAGGTGGAGACCATCTCCTGCTCGCTCAGCCGCTCCCCCTCGTCATGGGCGGCGATGAGCGCGGAGATCAGATCCGTGCCGGGGTTCTTCCGCCGCTCCTCGATCAGCTCGCGCAGATACGCGGAGAATTCGAGCGAGGCGCGCACGGCGGCACGGGCGGTGTCGTCGGACGGGTTCAGTTCAAACATTCCGCAGATCGCCGCCGACCAGGGCCGCAGCGGGGCGCGGTCGGACTCCGGGATGCCGAGCATCTCGGCGATGACGGCCACGGGCAGCGGTTCGGCGACCGCCTTGAGCAGATCGCCGCCGCCCGCCTCCACGAAGGAGTCCACCAGCCCGGCGGCCAGCCGCTGCACGGTCGGGACGAGCTGCTCGACCGTACGCGGGGTGAACGCCTTCGAGACCAGGCGCCGGATCCGGGTGTGGTCGGGCGCCTCCAGGTCGAGAAGCCCCTGTCCGTTCAGGGTGTGGAAGGGCTCGTGCGCGGCGGGCGGCGGTGTACGGCCGAACTCCTCGTGGGTGAAACGGTGCAGGTACGTACGGCCCAGGCGGCGGTCGCGCAGCAGCGCGGACACATCGGCGTGGTGCGGGACGAGCCACTGGTCGGTCGGCTCGAAGTAGTGCACCCGGCCGGCGGCACGCAGGGTGGCGTAGGCGGGGTACGGGTCGGCGACGAACGCCGGGGACCAGGGGTCGAACGAACCGAAGGGGGCATCGGCCGCGGAACGGGAAGACGGGTGCATATGCGGACGCTAACCGGACCCACCGCCCGCCGACCACCCCCGCCCGGTCCCCCCGGGTCCCCGGGCCCCTCAGGAAGGCGTGACCAGCCGGGCCTCGTACGCGAAGACGGCCGCCTGCGTGCGGTCCCGCAGCCCCAGCTTCACCAGGATGCGGCTCACATGCGTCTTGATGGTGGACTCGGCGACCACCAGACGCGAGGCGATCTCCGAGTTGGACCGCCCCTGCGCGATGAGGACGAGCACCTCCGTCTCGCGCTCCGTGAGGTCGCCGATCCGGGCGAGGGCGGGCGGGCGCGGGACCTCGGCGAGCTTCGAGAACTCGTTGATCAGCCGCTTCGTGACGGTCGGGGCGAGCAGCGCCTCGCCGGAGGCGACCACCCGTACCCCGTCGGCGAGCTGGCGGGCGGAGGCGTCCTTGAGGAGGAAGCCCGACGCCCCGGCGCGCAACGCCTGGTACACGTACTCGTCGAGGTCGAAGGTGGTCAGCACCAGCACCTTGGCGTCCGCGTCGGCGGCGACGATCTCGCGGGTGGCCTCGATGCCGTTGAGCTCCGGCATCCGGATGTCCATCAGCACCACATCGGGCCGCAGCGCCGCGACCTGCGCGATGGCCTGTCGGCCGTCGACGGCCTCGCCGACGACCTCGATCCCCGGCATGGCGTTGAGCAGCACCGAGAAGCCCTCGCGGACCATCATCTGGTCGTCGACGATCAGCACCCGGATGGGCGGAGTGGTGGGGGAGGTGGTCATGCCGGTCATGCTCTTTCCGCCTCTTCCGTCTTCTCCAGCCGGATCTCCCGCTTTTCCGGCCGAGCCCCGAGCCTCTCGCCCGTCACGTACGGCTCATCCGTCCCGTACGGCTCATCGGTCTTGCCATGCGTCCTGTGCGTCCCCAGTGTCTCGTGCGACTCGTGCGACTCGTGCGACTCGTGCGACTCCTGCGACTCGTGCGGCTCTTCGGCGAGACGGACCGGGATGAAGGCCGTGATCTCGTAGCCGCCCTCCGCCGTCGCCACGGCCGTCATGTCGCCGTCCAGCATCGCGACCCGCTCCCGCATCCCGGTGATCCCGTGACCGGCACCCGGCGAGGGCTGCACCGGACCGGTCGGCGGCCCGTTGACGACGCGCAGACCGAGCCCGCTCAGCACGTAGCCGATCTCCACCTTGGCCGTGGCACCCGGTGCGTGCCGCAGCGTGTTGCTGAGGGCTTCCTGAATGATCCGGTACGCCGACAGCTCGACGCCCTGCGGCAGTTCACGTACCGCGCCGGTGACCGTCTTCTCCGTCTGCAGACCCGCCTCGCGCACATTGGCGAGGAGCCCGTCGAGCTGGGCGAGGGTGGGCTGCGGGGCGTCCGGCACCTGCTGGTCCTCGGCCCGTACGACACCGAGGACCCGGCGCAGTTCGGTGAGGGCGGCGACCGCGTTCTCCCGGATCGTGGCGAAGGCCTGCTCCAGCTCGGGCGGCGGGTTCTCCACCCGGTACGGGGCGGCCTCGGCCTGGATCGCGACGACCGACATGTGGTGGGCGACCACGTCGTGCAGCTCCCGGGCGATCGTGGTGCGCTCCTCGAGGAGTGTGCGCCGGTCGCGTTCGACGGCGGTCACGGTGCGCTGCACGGTCACCTCGCGCTCCGCGTCGCGACGGATCTGCACCACGGCCACCACCAGCAGTGCGAACGCGGAGACCACGGCAAGGACGGAGGTGGTGGAGGAGGTGTGCCAGCCGCCCAGGTTGTCCAGCATGCCGCCGAACGCCAAGGTGAGCCCCCACATCCAGGCGGCGGTACGGGGCCGGGTCCGGGCCGCGACCACGACCAGCACCGTCAGATGCGAGAGAAAGGTACTGGGCACCCATGGCCAGTAGTGACCGTCGATGACCGCCGCGAACGGAGTGAGCGCCATCGATATCCAGAACGCGCCGACCGGCCTGACCAGCGTCATCAGTACGGTGATCGCCGGGAGCAGCATGAGCATGACGGTGCCGACCGCCATACGCAGAGCGCCGGAGTCCGCCGAGAGCAGGCCGATGAGGACCACGAACAGGGCTGCCGTGCCGACCAGTGCGTGGGGCGTCCACGCGATACGCTCACGCATCCGCTCCGGCAGTTGCCGGAGCAGCGGCCCGTCGGTCCTCATCCGCTCCAGCGGACGGTATGCGAAGGCGTCACGGAATAGGTCCTGCCGCAGGCCGCCCAGCGTTCCCGCGGCCATTCGGTACTCAGGGCTTCTGCTCTTGGTCTCGGTCACGTTCTCAAGGTAGGGGCCGAGCGCCGCCCGGGTCGTCAGCAGTGATACGGATCCTGCGCCGTCCGTCGCAAGTACTACGGGCCGGACCGCCGACGGGCCCCGCTCACCAGGCCAGCTGGGCCAGCTCCTCCGCCACCACCGCGCACGCGTCGGTCGCCGGGTCGATCAACGGGTAGTGGCCGACGTCGGGCAGCAGGGTCAGCCCCACCGTCTCCCCCGCCTTCGCCGCCGCGTCGACGAACGCCTCCGAGACCGCCTGCGGCACATCGAGGTCGGTGGTGCCCTGCACCACCGTCGTCGCGATCCCGGTGGGCAGCAGCGCAGCCGGGTCGGCGTGCGCGGAGCGTTCCTCGACGTCCTCTTCTCCACCGAGGAACTGGACGACCGCGCCCGAGCACACATTCAGCTCGACGGCCGTGGCGAAGTCGGCGATCGGTGCGAGGGCGACGACACCCCGCAGCGGCGGCGGTGCGGGCAGCCGCCACGGCGAGTCCTCGGGCAGCACGTGCCGGGCCGCTGCCCACAGCGCGAGCTGCCCGCCGGCGGAGTGCCCGGTGACGACGATCCGCCGGGCGTCGGCCTCCGGAAGCTCCCGCGCCAGCAGGTCCGGCAGCGCGTCCATCGCCGCGGCGACGTCGTCGAGGGTCTCCGGCCAGCGGCCCGCGACCGGGCCGGAACCCCGTTGCTGCGGGATCTCGCCGCCGCGCCGGTACTCGACGCTGGCGACGGCGAAACCGCGCCGGGCCAGAAAGTCCGCGAACGGCGAAACGTGCTGCCGGTCGTACGGCGCCCGCCAGGACCCGCCGTGCACGACGACCACGACCGGCGCACCGCTCCGGCCGTCGCGCGGGGCGTAGAAGTCGATCAGCTGGTCGGGGTGGTTGCCGTAGGCGGCGGACGCATCGGGGGCGACCGGTGGATGCGAGAGGGCCGACTCGGTCTCGGCTGCGTCACGATCACGCGCGGCAGAATCCGACATGCTGCTCCCACCGTCCTGTCTCTGAGCCCAACTGGGCTGACCTGCGGGGACGGTACCAGTACGGAAGGCCGCCGGTACCGGCGGCGGACCAGCAGAACCAGCGCTCGCACCAGCCCCGCGCGGACCCACCGCGCGATCCCACGAGACGACCCACGACGCGGACCCACCGCACGAACCCGCTACGGCGACCCGGACGTCACCGCCGACCCGGCCGTCAAGCACGCGCCGGGGACGGGCCAGGGCCGCCGGCTCCCGGCCCGCCGCCGCCTCAGGCCGCGTCCGCCAGCACCTCGCCCAGTACCCGCGCCGCCCGCTCCACGTCCGCGAACCCCACGTACAGCGGTGTGAACCCGAATCGCAGCACGTCCGGCCGCCGCAGGTCACCGACGACGCCGCGCCCGATGAGCGCGCTCATCACCGGTTCCGCGTCCGCGCACCGCAGCGCGACCTGGCTGCCGCGCTCCGCGTGCGCGTCCGGGGTGACGGAGGTGACCCGGCCCTCGGGCGCGTACGCGTCGACGCATTCCAGGAAGAAGTCCGTCAGTGCCAGGGACTTGGCGCGTACCGCCTCGATCGACACCCCGTTCCACACGTCCAGCGACGCTTCGAGCGCCAGCATGGAGAGGATGTCCGGGGTACCGACCCGGCCGCGTACCGCACCGTCCGCCGGGACGTACCCCGGTGTCATGCCGAACGGGTCGGCGTGCGACGTCCACCCCGGCAGGGGCGAGTCGAAGGCCGCCTGGTGGCGTTCGGCGACGTAGAGGTAGGCGGGCGAACCGGGGCCGCCGTTCAGGTACTTGTACGTGCAGCCGACCGCGAGGTCCACGCCGTGCGCGTCGAGGCCGACGGGCAGGGCGCCCGCGCTGTGGCACAGGTCCCAGACGGCGAGCCCGCCCGCCGCGTGCACGGCGGCGGTGAGTGCGGGCAGGTCGTGGAGCCTGCCGGTGCGGAAGTCGACATGGTTGAGCAGGACGGCCGCGGTACGCGGTCCGAGGGCGTCCGGCACGTCGGCGGGCGCGACCGGGACGAGCCGGTGGCCGGTCATCCGGGCCGCCGACGCGGCGATGTACCCGTCCGTGGGAAAGGTCGTCGCGTCGACGAGGATCTCGTCGCGTCCTTCCGGCGCCAGCCGGCTCGCGGCGACGACGGCCTTGAAGACGTTCACGCTCGTCGAGTCGCCGACGACGATCTGCCCGGCGGCGGCCCCGACGAGCGGGGCGATCCGGTCGCCGATCCGCTCGGGCGCGGTCCACCAGCCGCTCTCGCCCCAGGACCGGATGCGCAGCTCGCCCCATTCGCGGGTGAGGACCTCCTGCACCCGGGCGGGTACATGGGCGGGCAGCGCGCCCAGCGAGTTGCCGTCGAGGTACACGGTGTCGTCGAGGGTGAACAGCTTGCGCAGATCGGCGAGCGGGTCGGCTGCGTCGAGTGCCGCGGCACGCGCGGCGAAGGTCTCAGACATGGCTGCGCGCCGTCCAGAGCTCGGGGAACACGTTCTTCGTGGCCCGCTTCTCCAGCCACGAGACCCCGGCGGAACCGCCGGTCCCGGTCTTCGAGCCCATCGCGCGCCGGGTGGCGACGAGATGGTCGTTGCGCCAGCGCCACACCAGTTCACCGACGTCGGTCAGCGCCTCGCCGAGCCGGACCAGCTCGTCGTGCTGGTCGGGGTTGGCGTAGATCTCCGTCCAGACGGCCTCGACCTCGGGGGACGGCTCGTACTTCTGCGTGAGGTCCCGGCCGAGCACGGCCTGCGGTACGGCGTACCCGCGCCGGGCGAGCAGCGCGAGCGTCTCGTCGTACAGGCCCGGTTCGCCGAGCGCCTTCTCCAGCTCGGCGTGGACGCGGGGCGCGCCACGGTGCGGCACGAGCATCGACGCGGACTTGTCGCCGAGCAGGAACTCCATCCGCCGGTACATCGCCGACTGGAAGCCGGAGCCCTCACCGAGGGAGGCGCGGTAGGAGTTGAACTGGGCGGGAGTGAGCTGGGCGAGCGGCGTCCAGGAGGCGTTGAGCGCCTCCAGCTCCCGCACCGACCGCTTGAGCGCGTCGCGTGCCACGACCGTCCGGTCCTCGCGCAGGGCGTGCGCGGCGGTCTCCCACTCGTGGACGATGACGGTGAACCAGAGTTCCATGACCTGGGTGGTGACCAGGAAGACCATTTCGCCCGGGTCGTCGGAGCGAGGGTGCTGGAGGTGGGTCAGGACATCGGCCTGGACATAGTCCTCGTACGGAGTCGTTCCCGCGAAGTCGAGGTGCGGGGTCTGCGCACCGGTGGCTTCGGGGTCGGGGTGGATCGTCGACATTGCTGTCTCCTCGACACGAGCTTCCGGGTAGCGGTCCGCCCCTTCCGTGAGGTGGTGGAGCTCCGGTCCCCTGTCGGCATCCTAGACGGAGCCCGCACAAGCGTGCAGACCCCGCAGATGCCTGTACATCTGCGGGGTCCGGAACGTCACAAGGTGTACGTGTACGGCAGGGGCCGCTCGTCCGGAACATGCCGGGCTCGCGTGTCCCGGCACCGGGCCCCGGCTCGCTGATCCGGCCTGATCCGAATGGGGGACCCTGAGGTACGGGACAGTCAGCCGAGGGTCTCGGCGGCGGTCGGCGAGGAGTCGCGCAGGAACGCCGAGCAGCGCTCGTACTCCTCCTGCTCGCCGATCGCCTGGGCGGCCCGCGCGAGGGCGTGCAGGGCGCGCAGGAAGCCGCGGTTCGGCTCGTGCTCGAACGGTACGGGGCCGTGGCCCTTCCAGCCGGCCCTGCGCAGCGCGTCGAGGCCGCGGTGGTAGCCGGTGCGGGCGTAGGCGTACGACTCGACGACGCGGCCGCCCTCGAACGCCTCGTCGGCGAGCTGCGCCCAGGCCAGGGAGGAGGTCGGGTACTTCGCCGCGACATCGGCGGGGGCCGTGCCGTTGGCGAGCAGCTCGCGCGGCTCCGGGTCGTCGGGCAGGTGGGTCGGGGGAGGCCCCCCGAGCAGGTTCTCGTGGATCGACATGGGTTCAAGTGTGCCTGGCACCTGCGCGCCGGGGTACCCGGCCGCCACTCGGGAAGGCAGTTCGCGCCGGGGCGCTCGCACGCTCCATGAGGTTCAGTCCGCGCCGGCGGTACCGGGCCGCCGCTCGGAGGGCCGGTTCGCGCCCGGCGTCTCCACGTCCTCGCGCTCGGGCTCCAGAGGTGGGGCGACGACGCCACAGTGCACCGTGCACTCAGGTCGCGCCTTCCGCTTCTCGTCCGGCACCGCGGCAGGTTTCCGTACGGTCGCCCAGGCGATCACCGCGCCCAGCACGAGCAGCCCGGCACACATCGGCATGGCCCGCCGGAACGTCACGGCGAACTCGTCGGCGTTCCGGTAGGCCTCCGGGCCCATTCCGGCGAGCAGCGGCAGTGCGGCCACCGCGATCAGCCCGGCGGCGCGGGCGGCCGCGTTGTTGATCCCGCTGGCGAGGCCGGCCCGTGCCGTGTCCACCGAGGCCAGGACGGTCGCGGTGAGCGGCGCCACCACGGTGACGAGTCCGACGCCGATCACACCGACGGCGGGGAGCACGTCGGTGAAGTAGCCGGAGACGGAGTTCGACCCCGGTCCGACCCGCAGCATCAGCAGCATTCCGGCGGCGGCGACCAGCGGGCCGACGGTGAGCGGGATACGAGGCCCGATGCGCTGCCCCAGTTCGCCCGAGGAGGCGGAGAAGAGGAGCATCAGCACGGTCGTGGGCAGCAGGGCCGTGCCTGCGCCGAGGGCCGAGTACCCGGCCACGACCTGGAGCTGGATCGCGGAGAGGAAGAAGTAGCCGCCGAGCGCCGCGTACACACAGAGGGTGATGATGTTGACGACGGTGAACTGCCGGGACGCGAACACCGAGGGCGGCAGCATCGGGTCCGCCCGCCGCCGCTCCACCTGCACGAACACCGCCCCGAGGACGATCCCGGCGACGGCCGCCCCGATCACCACGCCGGACGCGCCCTGTCCCGGCGCCTCGATCAGCGCGTAGGTCACCAGCGCGAGGGCGAGCGCGCCGAGCACGGCGCCCAGCACGTCGAAGCGCCCGTGTGCATCGGGGTCACGCGATTCCGGTACATGGCGCAGCGCCACCGGCAGGCAGACCGCGGCGACGGGCACGTTGAGCAGGAAGACCCATCGCCAGCCGGGTCCGTCGACGAGCCAGCCGCCGACGAACGGCCCGATGGCGGCACCGACCCCGCCGAGCCCCGACCACAGTCCGACCGCGCGGGCCCGGTCGTCCGGATGGAAGCTCGCCTGGATCAGTGCCAGCGAACCGGGTGTGAGGAGAGCCCCGCCGATGCCCTGAAGGGCGCGGGCGGCGATCAGCACGACAGCGTTCGGCGCGATGCCGCACATTACGGAAGCGGTGGCGAACCAGACGACTCCGACGACGAAGACCCGCCGTCGCCCGTACCGGTCCCCGAGGGCGCCCCCGAGAAGGATCAGCCCGGCGAGGGTCAGCATGTAGGCGTTGACGGTCCACTGGAGGGCGGCCAGGTCGGTGCCGAGGTCCTTGCCGATGCGGGGCAGGGCGACGTTGATGACGGTGGAGTCGAGCAGGGCCATGCTGGAGCCGAGGACGGTGGTGAGGATGACCCACCGTCCGGTCGGAGAAGCGACGCGGATGGCTCCCGTCTCTGCGTCAGACATACGAGCAGCATCCCCGTTCCACGCCGGGAAGGCCATCGGACGGGCCATCGGGGCAGGGGATGCTCACGGGGCTGCGGTCGGCCGGTCGGGGCGACGGACGGCTGCTCCCCTCACCGTTCCGGTGCCGGGACGGAGTACCGGGGGTTGCCTCGGTCGGTCCCCGGCCCTACGACGCCCTTCCCGTCACAGCCCGCACGCCCCGGATCAGCGCCTCCACGCCCGCCTCCGCCTTGGACCGCGGACACCCGACGTTCAGTCGCACGAAGCCCTCCGCCCCGTACACCGCCCCCGGCATCACCGCGACCTTCTCGCGCTCGATCAGCACCCGCTGCAACGCCTCGTCGTCGTCGATCCCGGCCGGACGCAGATCGATCCAGGCCAGGTAGCCGGCCTGCGGCGGCTCCCACCCCAGCTCCGGGAAGGCCCCGTTCAGCCGTTTCGCGACCAGCGCCAGGTTTCCGGCGATGTACGCGCGAGCCTCGTCCAGCCACGGGCCGGCCTCCCGGTACGCGGCGATGTGCGCGGTCAGTGACAGCACCGCCGGGGAGGCGAGCCCCTCTGCCGTCTCCATCCGGCGCAGAAACTCCGCCCGGTCGGCCGGATCTGCGATCAGCCCGTACGAGCCGGTCAGCGCCGGGAAGTTGAACGCCTTCGACGCGGAGGTGATCAGCGCCCAGCGCTCCTCGCCGCCGACCCGCGTCCACGGCACATGCACCCGCCCCTCGTGCACGAAGTCCGCGTGGATCTCGTCACTGATCACCAGGACTCCGTACCGCGCGGCGAGCGCCGACATCTCGCCCAGTTCGGCCTCCGTCCACACCCGGCCCGTCGGATTGTGCGGCGAGCACACGAGAAGGACCTTGCTGTCGGGGCGGGCGAGCTCGCGTTCCAGCGCGGCCGTGTCCCCCACCGGCACGCCCCGCAGCTCGCGCCCGAGCCCGGTGATCGCCTTGCGGAAACCGTCGTACGTCGGGGTGTGGACGACCACGCCCTCGCCCTCGGCCGTCCACATCTGCAGCAGTTGCGAGAGCTGGCTGAGCACGGACGGCCCGTACACCAACTGCCCCGTATCGATCCCCGTCCCGTACCGGGTCGCGTACCAGTGGGCTATCGCCGAGCGGAAATCGTCCTGCTGCCAGGTCGTGTAGCCGAACACGCCGTGGTCGAGCCTGGCCCGCAGCGCGCTCAGCACCTCCGGTGCGGTCTCGAAGTCCATGTCGGAGATCGTGAACGGCAGCAGTCCGTCCGCCCCGAACCGGTCCGCGACCCCGTCCCACTGGACGCACCAGGTGCCCCGGCGGTCGACGACGGTGTCGAAGTCATAGTGGGCGCTGGAACTCACAGGGATCCCTCACTTCTTCTCTCGGACATGTCGTGGGACTTCTTCTCTCGGACATGCCGTGGGCCCGGCACCCCAGGGGATACCGGGCCCACGGCCGCGCTTCGTACCGGCGGCTACTTCAGCCGGGTGCCGGTGGACCGCAGGTTGGCGCAGGCCTCCGTGACGCGCTTGGCCATGCCCGCCTCGGCGGACTTGCCCCAGCTGCGCGGGTCGTAGACCTTCTTGTTGCCGACCTCGCCGTCGACCTTCAGCACACCGTCGTAGTTGCGGAACACGTGGTCCACGATCGGGCGGGTGAAGGCGTACTGGGTGTCGGTGTCGAGGTTCATCTTCACGACGCCGTTCTCCAGCGCGGTGGTGATCTCCTGCTCGGTGGAGCCGGAGCCGCCGTGGAAGACGAAGTCGAAGGGCTGGCTGCCGGCCGGCTTGCCGTACTTGGCGGCGACGCCCTCCTGGAGGTCCTTCAGCAGCTCGGGACGGAGCACGACGTTGCCCGGCTTGTAGACGCCGTGGACGTTGCCGAAGGAGGCGGCCAGCAGGTAGCGGCCCTTCTCGCCCAGACCGAGCGCCTCGGCGGTGCGCAGCGCGTCGTCGACGGTCGTGTACAGCTCGTCGTTGATCTCGTGCGTGACGCCGTCCTCCTCGCCGCCGGTCGGGGTGATCTCGACCTCAAGAATGATCTTGGCGGCGGCGGCCTTGGCGAGCAGTTCCTGGCCGATGGCCAGGTTGTCGGCGAGGGTCTCGGCCGAACCGTCCCACATGTGCGACTGGAACAGCGGGTTCTGGCCCTTGGCGACGCGCTCGGCGGAGATGTCGAGCAGCGGACGTACGTAACCGTCCAGCTTGTCCTTGGGGCAGTGGTCGGTGTGCAGCGCGACCGAGATGCCGTACTTGGCGGCGACGATGTGCGCGAACTCGGCGAGGGCGACGGCGCCCGTGACCATGTCCTTGCTGTACTGGCCGCCCAGGAACTCCGCCCCACCGGTGGAGATCTGGACGATGCCGTCGCTCTCCGCCTCCGCGAAGCCGCGCAGTGCAGCGTGCAGGGTCTGCGTCGACGTCACATTGATGGCCGGGTAGGCGAACTTGCCTGCCTTCGCCCGGTCGAGCATCTCGGCGTAGACCTCGGGGGTTGCGATGGGCATCTGACCGCTCCTTGGGGTGTGCGGGTGTGCGTGCTGGTTCCCTGACCTGGGGGCGACGTCATCGTCGCCCCCATCTTCCCAGACTCTTGCTCCGGCTCCACCTGGCCCTTCCCCCGGTACCCGGACGAGTGGTCGGCGGGCATGCGTCGAGGGCGGGCTGTTTCACGTGAAACAGCCCGCCCTCGAAAGAAACCGCAGGTCAACCCCTACATCAGGCCAGATCGAGGTCCGCCACCGTGTATGCGTGGAGGTACGGGAGCCCGGCCTCGGCGATGGCCGGAGCCGCACCCCGCTCCACGATCGTGGCGACGGCGACGACCTCGCCACCGGCCTCGCGCACCGCCTCGACCGCCGTCAGCGGCGAACCCCCGGTCGTCGAGGTGTCCTCGACGACCAGGCAGCGGCGGCCCTTCACATCCGTGCCCTCGATGCGGCGCTGCATCCCGTGCGCCTTCTGCGCCTTGCGGACGACGAACGCGTCCAGCTCCTGCCCGCGCGCGGCGGAGGCGTGCAGCATCGAGGTGGCGACCGGGTCCGCGCCCAGCGTCAGCCCGCCCACGCAGTCGTAGTCCAGTTCGGCGGTGATGTCGAGCATGACCTGACCGACCATCGGAGCGGCCTTGCCGTCCAGCGTGATGCGGCGCAGATCGATGTACCAGTCGGCCTCAAGACCCGAGGAGAGGGTCACCTTGCCGTGCACCACGGCCTTGTCCTTGATCTGCTGGAGCAGCTCAGCACGTACGTCAGTCATGGCTACGAGCTTAAGGCGCGCGCCCCGGGGCCCGCGCCCGCGCCGGAGCCGGCCTCCGCGCCAGGGCCCGTGCCGGGTCAGAGCCTGCGCCAGCTCCAGGTCGACGCGATCTCCAGCGGTTCGATCGGGGTGACGTACCGGGGGTCGGTGTTCAGCCCGTTCGGCGGGCCGGACTGCGGCTCCACGCAGACCGCCTCGGCCTGCTCGTCGTAGATCACGACCCACTCGGCCCGGCTCTTCACGGTCAGCTCCAGCTGCTCCGGCCAGATGAGCGTCACATCGACGCCGTCCGGCATCCCGAAGCAGTCGTCCCACGGACCGGGCAGCGGCGGGATGCGGCGGCCGGTCGGCAGATGGTTCTCGCCCCGCTCCTCCTGCCAGGCCGCGTCGAAGGCGATCTCCACGTTCTTGCCGCCGCCGATGTCCCGCAGGAACCAGGGGTGCCAGCCGGCCTGTGCCGGGAACGAGTCACCGTACGTCTCGATGCCGAACGCGAGCGTGAGCGAGTCCTCCGCCAGCTCGAAGGTCTGGGTCACCCGGCCCGGATACGGCCACGGGTCGGCGAGGTCGTAGTAGAACGAGGCCTCCCGCTCGCCCACCCGGGCGGTGCGCCAGGCGGTGTCCCTGCCGGTGCCGTGGATGGCGTGCGGCGGGGAGTTCAGCGGCAACCGGTGCTGGACGTCGCCGTTGTGAAAGAGCCCGTCCTCGGTGCGCCCGCACCACGGGACCATCGGGAAGCAGCCGTACCGCTCCCCCTGCCGCAGCAGTTCGGTACCACCGATCCGCAGACTGCTGATGCGACAGCCGTTGACGGGGTTCACGGTCAATTCTGCGTCGCCGACGGACAGCCGGACGTCCTTCTCGCTGCTACTCACCGGAACGACATTACTGGCGACGCTACCTGCGCCGCCGCAACGCCCGGCTCACCACGACAGCTGACGCGAGCGCGAGCGCGGCGGCGGGGGCGACCCAGCGCAGCGTGACGCCCGCGGTGGTCGAATCGGGTGACGGAACCGGCGCGTACCTACCGCGCGGCGGCGCGTGGTCGACCTCCTCGGCGCTGCGGCCGATCATGGTGCGCCGGGCGTGCGCCGCCTCGGCCGGGGGGCCGTCGGGGACGGTGAACTCCGCGTCCGCCATGGGGTCGAGCGACGACGGAGGCACGGGGGCCTCGAAGACGGAGCCCGTGCCCGGAGGCTTCTCGGCGGAGGGTGATTCGTCCGCGGCGGCATCCTGCGGGGGCGGGGTGTCGTCCGTGTCGTCCGTGTCGCCGGTGTCGTCGGTGGCCTCCGGCCCGGAGTTCCGGGCGGCGGCCGCGCCGGTCGCGTCGGCCTCCTCGGCCCCCTCCTCGATCGCCTGCTCCACCGCTTCCCCGACGGACCGCTCGGCCTCGCCGAGTGCCTCACCCGCAGCGGCGCCGCCCGCCAGCGTCTCCGTCACCAACTGCTGCGCGAAGCGGTCCAGCAGCCGGTGGGCCGCCGCGAGCGCCGCCGCCCGGTCCAGCTCCAGCAGGCGGCCGTCACCGCTCGCCGTACCCGCGAAACCGATCGCCGTGCCGCCGTCCTTCTCCGTCAGGCTGACCGTCAGCGTCAGCTTCGCCGAGCCGGTTCCCCTGGCCTCGACACCCTCGCCCGCCACCAGGATCCCGCCCCCGTCCGGACCGTCCTGCGCAGAGGCGGTGAGCCGCAGCACGCCCCGGTACGTGATCGTGTGGCCGTCGACCCGGATCCTGAGCCGGCCGGACAGCGGACCGGCGGACTCGTCGGCGTCCCGTTGAAGCCCCGGTACGCAGCGCGCGACGCGGGCGGGATCGCCCAGCGTCCGCCGCAGGGACGGGGCCGGAACCGGAACGAACACCTCATGCTCCATGGAAACCGAGCCTACTCAGCCCCGGCCATCCCGTCAGCGGTTCTACGTCATGCCGGGGGTCCGAGGCCCCTCGGCGGTCTCGCTGCCCCTCGGTGGTTCCGCGTCACGTCTGCGTCTCCGCGTCAAGCCGGCGGTTCCCGGGCCCGTCAGCCGTTCGGCTCCCCGGCGCCGCCGGGCGGCGGGTTCACCGGTCCTCCCAGTACCGCGGATGCACCAGCGTCGACGGCAGCAGGCCGCCCGGCCGGGCGCTCTCCGCGTCCCGGCCCGCGCGCACCAGCGAGGACCGCGTCAGCGACCGGAGCGTCGGCGCCTGCGGGGAGAGCCGGAGCGCGGGCTTGGCCGCCGTACCCGCGAGGACGAAACCCCAGCCGTCCTGGGCCTGCGCCCGGTGCGTGGCCCGGTCGGGGCCGGCCGCGAAGTCGGAGAGCCGGCCGCCGATCCGGTACGGACGGGTGTGCAGGCCCGCGGCCCTCATCGACGCCTCCACCGTCCAGTACGTATGCGGCCGGGTGACCGGCGGACCCCCGTGCACGGCCAGTCGGCCGCCCGGGGCGAGGGCCTCGGCGACCAGGCCGTAGAACTCCGCCGAATAGAGCTTCGTGCTGGTGGAGATCCCGGGGTCGGGCAGATCGGAGATCACCACGTCGTAGCCGCCGTGCGCCGCCCGCAGCCAGTTGAAGGCGTCCGCGTTGACGACGGTCAGCCGGGGATCGCGGAACGCGTGGGCGTTCAGCGCCGAGAGCGCGCGGTCGGTACGCGCCAACCGGGTGACGCCGGGATCCAGCTCGACGAGGGTGACGCGGCGTACGTCCCGATAGCGCAGCACCTCCCGGGCGGCGAGACCGTCGCCGCCGCCCAGGATCAGGACGCGGGCGCGCGGCCCGTTCATCGCCGGGTGCACCAGCGCCTCGTGGTAGCGGTACTCGTCGCGCGCGCTGACCCGCAGCCGCCCGTCCAGATACAGATCCAGGGAGCTGCGGCCCGCCCCCGTCAGCACGACCTCCTGGACGCCGGTCTGCAGCGCGACCCGCACCCCGTCCCCGTACACCGCGCGCCGCGCCGCCCGCTCGAAGTCGTCGACCAGCGCGGTGGCGACGGCGAGCACGGCGATCACAGCCACGTTGACGACGACCAGCAGCCACCGGGAGCGCGGGGTGAGGTCCCGCCGGAACACCCACAGCACCAGAGCCCCGCCCGCCGCCGCGTTGACCGCGCCGGTGAACAGCGCCCCGGTGAGCTGTCCGAGCACCGGCAGCAGCAGAAAGGGGAACGCCAGTCCGCCCACCAGCGCACCCACGTAGTCGGCGGCGAAGAGGTCGGCGACGGCCCCGCCCGCGTCCTGCCGGTCGACACGCTGGATCAGCGTCATCAGCAACGGGATCTCCGCTCCGATCAGGACGCCGATCGCGAACGAGAACCCCACCAGGGCGTACCGCGACTCCCCGATCCACGCGAACGTCGCGTACAGCACGAGCGCCGAGGAGCCGCCGACGAGTGCGAGCACCGCCTCGATCAGCCCGAACCCGACCGCGGCACGGCTGCGTAAACGTTTCGCGAGGAGCGAGCCGACGCCCATCGCGAACACCATCACGGAGAGCACGACGGACGCCTGGGTGACGGAATCACCGATCAAGTAGGAAGCGAGCGCCACCAGTTCGAGCTCGTACACCAGACCGCAGGCAGCACAGACGAAGACAGCGGCCAGCACGAGACACCGACCGGTCCTCGGTCGTACGGGAAGGCATGCCGCGCCCCCTCGCAGCGACACCTGCTGGTCGATCATGAGGCGAACGCTACGTCACGAAGAGGTTGCCGCCTGTCACCCACAAGGGTGCGAGTGGCGTGCTCACACCGGAGTCGGGGCCGCGTCAGAGTGCTGCCGCCGGCGTCCGCACGCCCACCCGGGTGCGCGTCACCACCAACTGCCCCTCCTGCGGGTACGCGTGCCAGGTGCGCCACCGCACCTGGCCCTCCGCCCGCTGGGCGAGCATGGCGGTGAAGGCGTGCGGGCTGCCGGGGAACGTCCCGGCGAGGCCATGGGGATGGTCGGTCACGAGCGCGAGGAGCTCCTGGGCACGCCCCGCGAACGAGCCCGCCGAGAGTGTCTCGACGCGCGCCGCGAATTCGTACTCCCACTCCCCGATCCGCTTGGCGACACCCAGCGGCAGCGGTGTGCTGCTGCCGGGGATGCACGCCACGGTTTCGGAACAGGTGCCGCGGTCCTCCTCGAGCAGCACCTGATGGGAGGCGCCGAGAAGGCGCATCTGAAGTCGGGCACCCGCGAGATCGAGGTCGAGCACGGCCAGGGCGGGGAGCGGTTCGCGCCCCAGTGCCCAGGCCAAATCGGCAGCACGGGTGTCGGAATAGGCCGTCTGGAGGGTCGTGAGCATGGGTCGGCTCCGCAAACAAGCGTGGACGCATGGACAGGGGGCGCCTCCGACGTGCTGCACGTGGGAGGTGGTGAGGCGCCCGATCAGGTCCAACTCAGGTCCGAGGGCTGGAAGTTCTCTCCACCGAGGGAATCACGAAGTAAGCCGCGTCCACAGTGTTTTTACCCAACTTGACGTGGTTTCCATCCCCTCGGGGGCCCCTCGGTTCATCTGTTCACCGGGATCTCGCGGAAAGCCCCAACAAAAAGGTGCCCGGCGGGAGTTCACCCGCCGGGCACCTGTCGGGCACCGGACCGCTCGGGTCCGGCACCGGGCATGTGGCCTGCCCGGTCACGGATCAGCTGCCCCGTGTCAGCTGCCTCCGCCGCATCCGCCCCCGCCGCACGAGGAGCCGCCACCGCACGAGGAGTGACCGCCGCCGCACGAGTGCCCCCCGGAATGACCGCCGCACGAGTGACCGCCGGAGTGACTGCCCGAATGACCGCCGGAGTTACTGCCGGAGTTACTGCCGGAGTCACCGCCGACGCTTCCGCAGGACGAGCCACCGCCGCCGCCACCGCCATTGCTACCGCCACCGCCACCGGCCCACCAGCTGCCACCCGCGGCGCTGCCGCCGCCGGCACCCCGGCGCGCACTCCGTGCGCGCGCCTTCTTCTTGTTCCCGGCCCTCGCCATGAGCGAGACGATCAGTCCGATCACGGCCACCGCGATCACCATTCCGACAAAAGTCCCCACGACCTCATGTCCTTCCGATCCCCCGAAGCGAGGTCCCCCCGCTTCCGTGCGCTTCCCGCGTGACTGGGGGATGCCCCCGGCCTCGTTCGGCCAAAGCAGACTTGAGCAACTCCAGAGCTTCGGCGCAGGATGGCGGCCATGACCCAGGGACGACCGCTGCTCAACCCCCGCCTCGCCGAGTTCGGCACGACGATCTTCGCGGAGATGTCGGCACTTGCCGTACGGACCGGCTCCATCAACCTCGGCCAGGGCTTCCCCGACACCGACGGCCCCGAAGAGATCCGCGAGGCCGCGGTCCGGGCCCTGCGCGCCGGACACGGCAACCAGTACCCGCCGGGCCCCGGCGTCCCCGAACTGCGCTCCGCGATCGCCGACCACCAGCGGCGCTTCTACGACCTGGACGTCGACCCCGACACAGATGTCCTGGTCACCGCGGGGGCGACGGAAGCGATCGCCGCGACCATGCTCGCCCTCCTCGAACCGGGCGACGAGGTGATCGCCTTCGAGCCCTTCTACGACTCCTACGCCGCCTGCATCGCGATGGCCGGAGCAGAGCGGGTGCCGCTCACTCTGCGCGCGCCGTCCTTCCGCCCGGACCTGGACGAGCTGCGCGCCAAAATCACCCCGCGGACCCGTCTCCTTCTCCTCAACACCCCCCACAACCCGACCGGGATGGTCCTCACCGCCGAAGAACAGAGCACCATCGCCGCACTCGCCGTCGAACACGACCTGCTCGTCGTCACCGACGAGGTGTACGAACACCTGGTCTATGAGGGCGCGCACCGCCCCATCGCGGCCCTGCCCGGCATGCGGGAGCGCACCGTCTCCATCTCGTCCGCCGGCAAGACCTTCTCGTACACCGGATGGAAGGTCGGCTGGGTCACGGCGGACGCCCCGCTCGTCGCCGCCGTCCGGACGGCCAAGCAGTACCTGACCTACGTCAGCGCGGGCCCCTTCCAGTACGCGATCGCCGAAGCGCTGCGCCTGCCGGACACGTACTTCGACGGCTTCCGCGCCGACCTGCGACGCAAGCGCGATCTGCTCGGCGGCGGGCTGCGCGCGGCCGGGTTCGAGGTCTACGAACCCCAGGGCACGTACTTCATCACCACGGACATCTCCCCCTTCGGCGAGAAGGACGCCTACGCCTTCTGCCGCGCCCTCCCCGAACGCTGCGGTGTCGTCGCCGTCCCCAACTCCGTCTTCTACGACACCCCCGACGCCGGCCGCAGCCAGGTCCGCTTCACCTTCTGCAAGCGCGACGACGTCCTCCAGGAGGCGGTCGGCCGCCTGCGACGCCTGGCGTCCTGAATCCGCGCCCCTTCATCCCGAATGAAGTACGGACAGCAACCTGACAGGGGCGGACAGGTCCGCCGCCTCACAGGCCTGTCACAACTTACGTGCACACAGAACCACTTCCGGATCGGACGCGTGATCACCGGTGACACATTTATGCCGCACCTCCTGAGGACCTTCATGACGCGCAGATGGCTGCTTATCACCACGATCACCGTATTGACCGTCGCGCTGGCCTTCGTCGTCGTCCAACTGGTGCGCGGCCAGGACTCCGGAAAGGAACAGGCCACGGCGAAACCGGCCGGGGCGAAACCGGCCGCGTCGAGCCCGGCCGACGGCAAGAAGCACAGCGACGGCCCCGTCCCGGCCGGCTACCTCGGCACCTGGTCGGGCTCCATCGACAACCCCTCGGGCCACTCCACCCGGCAACTCGTCATCCAGCAGGGCACGGTGGGCCAGTCCGTCCTCACCCTCACCGCGGACGGCCCGCTCGACAACGGCGGCTCCTACCACTGCGTCTTCAAGGCGGACCTGGCCTCGGAACCGACCCCGAGCGGCCCCGTCGAGGTCGGCCCTTCCACCGTCACCGTCGGCGAACCCATGTCGTCCTGCACCGCGGGCAAACCCACCACACTCACCCTGCTCCCGAACGGCTCCCTGAGCCGCGGGAACACGGACACCGGCGAACAGCTCACGTACACCAAGGCCGACTGATCAGCCCAGCAACGCGGAACCGCGTTCAGCAACAGGGCGTGGACGAATCTGTCGGGCGCCGTCGTGAACTCCCGTGCAACTCAGCCGAGTCAGGCGGTTCCGAGCGGCCTGGGCACCGATCGCCGAGGCCGGGCTGAACCATCGCCCGCGCCGCCGGAACGCCGCAACTCCCCATGTTCCGCTGCCCCGGACAAGGCGTCACCGCATCTCCCGGCGCACGGGCGCACGCGGCGCACCTCCAGGGGCGGTCAGGTCCGCTGTCTCGCATGTCTGTCACAACTCACGTGCGCATCGAACCACTTCCGGACCTGACGCGTAATCACCGGTGACACATTTATGCCGCACCTCCTGAGGACATTCATGACGCGCAGATGGCCGCTCATCACCACGATCACCGTATTGACCGTCGCGCTGGCCTTCGTCGTCGTCCAACTGGTGCGCGGCCAGGACTCCGGGAAGGAAAGGGCCGAGGCGAAACCGGCCGCGTCGAGCCCGACCGACGACGCCGAGTCGCTGCAGGGCCTCGGCTGGTGGCCCCTGCACCAGTCCGGCACCGCGAAGGCCGGCGCGCAAGACGCCGTGGTCAGCGGCGGCACGCAGTGGACCGACGGCCCCAAGGGCGGCGCCTTGCATCTGGACGGCACCAGCGGATATGCGGACTCCAACACCCGGCTCGACACCGTGGGCAAGGACTACTCGGTCGCCGCGCGGGTGCGCCTCACCCCCCAGGGCATGACCGGCATGCGCACCGCCGTGTCCCAGGACGGCGACGGGATCAGCACGTTCTTCCTCCAGCACTCCGACCAGGACGGGAACTTCGCCTTCAGTTTCTTCGGTACCCGTACGGTCGCGGAGACGCCCGAGAAGCCGCAGCCCGGCCGCTGGTACCACCTGACCGGCACGTACAGTCAGAAGGACCACCGAATGCAGCTCTACGTGGACGGCCGGCTCGCGGGAACCAAGGTGGCTACCAACAGCGTGAAGCCCACTGGCACTGTGGTGATCGGACGCGCCAAGTTCGGGGGGAAGGCGACCGACTACTGGAACGGTGACATCGCCGACGTACATGTCTATGACCGGGAGTTGACGTCCCGTGAGGTGGCCTCGCTTTCCTCTCGCGAACCGGGCTGACCGGCGCTGACGGGGCGAGTTCACCGCCGCCGCAGCCTGACGGGCGCCGCACGGGTGCACGGCGGCTCGCGGCGGCGTCTGCCGGTTGTCCCGCAGCCGGCGGAACCCGTCTTGCCTACAGACGACCGGAGAGGAAAGGCCCTTGTCGGCCAGCGCTGCGACCGAAGACCTCATTCCTGGCCCCCGTGCCGCGGAACCCCGCCCCGACGAGTTCCTCAGAGCGCTCTACCACTTCCACGGCAGCGCGTTGCTGCAGTTCGCCGCACGGCGGCTGGAGGGCGACTGGCACCGCGCCGAGGATGTCCTCCAGGAAGTCGCGATACGCGCCTGGCGGCACGCCGAGGAACTCGACCCGACCACGGATTCGGTGCGGCCCTGGCTGTTCACCGCGCTGCGCAATCTGGTCATCGACGGCCACCGGGCCCGCCAGGCCAGACCACCGGAGACCGGTGACCCCGAACTCGCCCACCTGCCGGTGTCCGACGGCGTGGACCACATGCTCACCTCCCAGGTGCTCATCGACGCGTTGCGAGACCTGCGGCCGGCACAGCGCGAGGTCCTGCTGCACGTGCACTACCTGGGACGCAGCGTCAACCAGACGGCCGAGGTCCTCGGCGTGCCGCCGGGCACGGTCAAGTCCCGGACGTTCTACGCCGCCCGCGCCCTGCGCGAGGCACTGCACAGCCGCGGGCTGTACGCGGCCGGCCTGTACCGCGAGGCCGGATGACACTTAGAGGGCCCAACAGTAGGCTTCGCGGCGTCGCCGGGCTGGGGCACGCACCTTCACCCCCGCTGCCTACCGCCGGGCTCTCTCATGCCAGACGTCCCACGTGCCGGGTGATCTCCAGGCCGAGCGGCCCGGTGTCGAGCGATCCACCCGCACCGACACGCCAGCGCCACCCCGTGGGTGCCTCGCCGACCACTAGCAGCGCGTCCCCGCGCCGCAGACCGGCCAGTGCCCCCTCCCGTCGCGGGAGTTGCGAGGCGTCCACGACGAACAGATGCGGCGCCTCGCCCTGAACGGCGATCCGGCTGCTCCCCTCGATCAGCCGGTAGATCTGGGTGACGTCGGGCGAGCCGGGCTCCGGCGCCCCCGTGCCCGCCGACGCCACGGTGGCGAACGCCTCCTCCAGGCTGGCCGCGTCGTGCAGACGCGAGGTCCACGGCTCGTCGCCGGAAAGGAACCGGCCGCCGGCCAGGGATCCCACCAGCGTGACCTCGGCGAGCGCCCCCACCGGGCCGGCGAGCGCCTCGGTGACGATGGCCCGCACCAGGCTGCGCACCTCCTCGTCCGGACCCGTCACCGAGACGGGCCCCGCCGCCCGGGAGAGGTCGACCAGCACGCGGTCGGGTCCGTCCAGGCCCACCGTCACCGTCAGCGCGTACGACAGGGCCGGTTCGCCCTCCGGGCCGGGGCGGTGCAGATCGTCGGGCGAGATCGTCCAGCGCTCGCCGTCCGCCTCTACGGTCCAGGGCGCGGGGGCGGCCTCCTCGGCCCCGGCCAGCAGCAGTGCGAGCCGCTCCTCGGAGTAGACGACGGCGTACAGGTCGGGCAGCGACCGGCCGGAGCGCAGGCATTCGCCCGTCAGCCGGCGCAAGCCCGCGTTGACCACGTCCAGCGCCTCCCGGCCCACGACGGCCACCGAGGCGGCGACGGGCTTCGGCGGGCGGGGCCGTCGCTCGGTGACGATCAGCGCGGCCACCGCCCCGATCAGCGCCAGCCCCAGCACCACGGCCAGGACGTACCAGATCATCTTCTGACTCCTTGTCGGGACGCCCCGGCGGCGGAGCCGGGACGGTCGAGGACGAGGGCGGCACAGTCGCTGCGCCGTGCACCCGATGGCCACTACGGCGCCCGTCCGCGGATGGTTCACCGGTGCGCCGGGTGAACCATCCGCGTACCGGCGCCGTAGGTCCCGTCAGTGGCACGGGAGCCGCCGAGTGCGGCTGCCGAGGCCCCCCATTCACGCCGGCTGGAGGACGTTCTCGTGTCGTTGATGTTGACCGTGGTCGAGGAGGGCGGTGACGCGTTCGACGTCCACCTCGACGCCGACCCCGACACGCCCGTGCGGGCTGTCGCGGAGGCGCTGGCCGGGGCGGGAGGCGTCCACCGGCCCCCGGAGGGCCTCGGCCTGTACGCCGGCGACCGGCTGCTGCCCGCCGATATGCGGCTGCGAGACGCGCCCGTGCACCATGCGGCCATCGTGGGCCTGGGCCGCCCGGCGGGCACCGTGTCGGCCGAACCGGACGGGCTGGTGGAGATCCGTGCGGTCGGCGGGACCGGCGCGGGCGCCGTGCACCGGCTCGACATGGGCGAGTACCGGATCGGGCTGGCCCACGACGGGACCGCCCAGGTGCTGCGTGCCGTACCGGACCGTCCGTTCGCCGTCCTGGCGGTGGGACCCCAAGGACGCTGCCGTATCGCGCCCGACGCCTCCGCGCCGGGCGGCGGCACCCTGCAACTGGACCGCGAGGACCTCGACGAGGCGACCGCCTGGCCGGCCGGCGCACAGCTCCTCGTCGGAGACAGCCTGCTCGAACTCGCCCTCCCGCAGAAGCCGGACGCGGCCGTGCAGCCGTCGGAGGACGGCACCGGCTGGGACTACAACCGGCCGCCACGGCTGCGGCCGGCCGAGAACGCCACCCGCTTCACCCTGCCCTCCCCGCCCGCCCCGCCCGCCGCCCGGCCGCTCCCGTGGATCACCGCGGCGGCCCCGCTGGTGATGGCGGGGGCCGGGGCGCTGATCTTCGGCCGTATGTCGATGCTGCTGTTCGGGCTGCTCTCCCCGGTCGCAATCCTCGGCAACTATCTGATGAGCCGGCGCAGCGGGCGCCAGACCCACTCCGGCAGTGTCGCCGCCTACGAGGAGAAAAAGGCACGCATCGAGGGCGACGCGGCGAAGGCCCTGGCGGCCGAACGCACCGCCCGGCGCCGCGGTTTCCCGGACCCGGCCGAGGTCGTCCTGACCGCCGTCGGCCCCCGGCGCCGCCTGTGGGAACGCCGCACCTCCGACGCCGACTTCCTCGAACTGCGCATCGGAACCGCCGATCTGGCCTCCGACGTGGTGCTCCAGGACCCGACGAAGGACGAACACCGCCGCGAGGACCCGCGGACCGCGTACGACGTCCCGGTGACCGTTCCGCTGCGGGAGCACGACGTCCTGGGCATCGCCGGCGAGGGCCCGGCCGCGCGCGCCGTGGCGCGCTGGGCGGTCGCCCAGGCCGCCGTCCTGCACAGCCCCCGCGACCTCCAGATCCATCTGCTGACGACCGGCGAACGGGGCCGGGACGGCTGGTCCTGGCTGCGCTGGCTGCCGCATGTGCGCAAGAAGTCCGGCGACACCCCGGCCAGCATCGGCTACGGCACGGAGACCTGCGCCCGGCGGGTCGCCGAACTCACCGCACTGATCGTCGAGCGCGCCGGACGGGAGGACCGGCGGAACCGGCCCGCCGGGCCCGACGTGCTCGTCATCCTCGACGGAGCCCGCAGGCTGCGTTCGCTGCCCGGCGTCGCGCAGATCCTGCGCGACGGACCGGCCGTCGGCGTCCGCGCGGTCTGCCTGGACGCCGAGGAGCGGCTGCTGCCCGAGGAGTGCCACGCCGTCGTCGCCGAGGAGCCCGGCGGAACCGTACGGGTGGGACGCTCCGGGAGGGGCACCGTCGGGGGCATCCGGCCCGACGCGGTGTCCCTGGACTGGTGCCGTTCACTGGCCCGCGCGATGGGCCCGCTGCGGGACCCGGGCGGGGCCGACGAGGAGGCCGCGGTGCTTCCCGGCTCCGCGCGGCTGCTCGACGTCCTCGCCCTCGACCCGCCGCAGGCCGCCGCCATCCGGGCGCGCTGGACGGCGGGGGGCCGCTCGACCCGGGCGGCCGTCGGCGTCTCCCTGGACGGCCCGTTCCACCTGGACCTGCGGCGCGACGGCCCGCACGGGCTGGTCGCCGGCACCACCGGCTCCGGCAAGTCCGAACTCCTCCAGACGCTGGTCGCCTCGCTCGCGGTGGCGAACCGTCCGGACGCGATGACGTTCGTCCTGGTCGACTACAAGGGCGGCTCCGCGTTCAAGGACTGCGTCGACCTGCCGCACACCGTCGGCATGGTCACCGACCTCGACGCCCACCTCGTCGAGCGGGCCCTGGTGTCGCTGACGGCGGAACTCACCCGGCGCGAGCACATCCTCGCCGCAGCCGGCGCCAAGGACATCGAGGACTACGTCGAGCTGCTGGAACGCAACCCGGCGGGCCGCGCGCCGATGCCCCGGCTGCTCATCGTCATCGACGAGTTCGCCTCGATGGTGCGCGACCTGCCGGACTTCGTGAAGGGTCTGGTCAACATCGCCCAGCGGGGCCGCAGCCTCGGCATCCACCTGATCCTGGCGACGCAGCGCCCCAGCGGCGTCGTCTCCTCGGAGATCCGCGCCAACACCAACCTGCGCATCGCGCTGCGGGTGACGGACGCCGGTGAGAGCACGGACGTCCTCAACTCCCCCGAGGCCGCCGGGATCTCGCAGGGCACCCCCGGTCGCGCCTATGTGCGCCTGGGCCAGAACTCCCTCGTGCCGTTCCAGTCCGGACGGGTCGGCGGCCGTCGGCCCGGTGCCGCGGCGACCTCGCTGCCGGCCCCCTGGGCGGTGACGGTCGGCTGGGAACGGCTCGGCGAGCCGCTCCCAGCGCGGCCCCGCGGCGCGGCCGTACCCGCCGAGGTGGAGACCGACCTCACCGGGCTCGTCACGGCGATCCGCGAAGCGGACCGGGAGATGGGCATCCCCGCGCAGCACAGCCCCTGGCTCCCGCCGCTGCCCGAGGTACTGGTCACCGGCGAACTGCCGGCCCCCCCGCCCTCGGACTACGACCTCGCGCCCGTCGCGTACGGCGTGGTGGACCTGCCCGCGCAACAGGCCCGGCTGCCCCTGGTGATCGACCCGGCGACGCTCGGGCACCTGCACATCATCGGCTCGCCCCGGCAGGGCAGGTCGCAGACACTGCGCACCATCGCCGGCACCCTGGCCTCCGCCCATTCCCCGGACCGGCTGCACATGTACGGCATCGACTGCGGCAACGGCGCGCTGCTGCCCATCGAGGGGCTGCCGCACTGCGGGGCCATCACCCAGCGCTCCCAGCCCGACCGCGTGGCCCGGCTGCTCGCCCGGCTATCCGGGGAGCTGACTCAGCGTCAGGAGATGCTCGCCGCCCGCGGCAGCGCCGACCTGCCGGAGCTCCGCCGCGGCCTGCCGGAGGCCGAACGGCCGCCGCACATCGTGCTGTTCATCGACCGGTGGGAGGTCTTCGACAAGCAGCTCGGCGAGTACGACTCCGGGAACCTGCTGAGCTCCGTGCTGACCCTGCTCCGGGACGGCGCGAGCGTCGGCATCCACCTGGTGATGACCGGTGACCGGGCGCTGTTCTCCAGCCGGGTCAACGGCTCCACCGAGGACAAGCTCGTGCTGAAGCTGAACGAGAAGTCCGAGTACGGGATGATCGGCATCACCCAGCGCAACGTGCCGGACGAGATCCCGCCGGGCCGCGCGTTCCGTGCCGCCGACAAGGCGGAGGTGCAGATCGCGCTCCTCACGGACAACCCGGAAGGCCAGGCGCAGGCCGTGGCGCTCCAGCAGATCGCCAAGTCCTGCCGCGAGCGGGCGGCCCGGCTGCCGGACTCCACCCGGCCGTTCCGCGTCGACATCCTGCCCGACCGGCTCACCTGGGAGGAGGCGGTCCGGTACGTGCCGCAGCCGCTGCCGTCCGCACGGTGGGCCCTGTCCGGTGTCGGCGGCGACGAACTCACCGCGTCCGGGCCGGACTTCGCCATTACGTCGACCTTCCTCGTCGCCGGGCCCGCCCGCTCCGGCCGCAGCACCGTCCTGGCGACGCTGGCACTGTCGCTGCTGTCGACCGGGACGCCGATCGTCGTCGGCGCGCCCGCCAGGTCGCAGCTGCGCCAACTCGCCGGACGGCCCGGGGTGCTCGCGGTCTTCGACGAGTCCGACATCGACCCCACCGCGCTGGAGGAGGCGCTGGCGTCCTCGCCGGAGGGGGCCGTGGTGATCCTGGACGACGCCGACCTGTTGCTGAAGACGAAGGCCGAGCCCGTCCTCACCCAGATCGCCAAGTCCGGTGCCGAGAACGGCCGGGGCCTGGTGATCTCCGGGCAGACCGACCGGCTCTCCTCCGGCTTCTCCGGCTGGCACACCGAGGCCCGCCGCAACCGGTGCGGTCTGCTGCTGAAGCCGCAGAACATGAGCGACGGCGAACTGATCGGCGTCAAGGTGCCCCGCAGCCGCCTGGGCGCGACCCGCCCGGGGCGGGCGATCCTGCACCTGGGCGACGGCGTGCTGCGCACCGTCCAGGTCCCGGAGACGGTGCTTCCGCCGGCCGGGAGCTGAGCGCCTGTGCGGGGATTCCGACACCGGCTCTGAGGTCCCACGGCAGAGGGCTCCCGCCCCGGCGACGGCCGGGGCGGGAGCCCTCACGCATGACCGGACGCGGCCGGATCAGGTCGATCCCTCCACGTAGCTGGGGTCGTGCTTGATCGTGCTCGTCGTCCCGTTGGGGACGGCGCCGTTGATCGCCCAGGCGAGGCCGGCCAGTCCGATGAGGTTCGAGCTCTGATCGATCCACCCCGCCGTCTTCGTCCAGATGTTGGTGAGGCCCGGCAGCTGCTTCAGGATGTCCGGTGTCTTCAGCACGCCACCGGGCATGTTCTTCAGCAGGTTCGCGACCAGGTCGCCCGGGTTCTTGAACCCGGTGAACGACTTGATGGTGGGGATCACGCTCTTGATGTTGATCTGGATCGCCTTGAGGTCGCTCGTGACGGTTTTGAGAGTGTTCGCGATCCCGCCCAGATTGGCGATCTTGATCAGGCCGACGCCGCCGAGCACCAGCCCCAGGCCGCTGAGGACCATGTCGAGCACATCCCACTCACCCGACTGAATACTGTCGACGATATTCATGATGAAGGGGATGGCAGCGGTGACCAGACTGGCGATCGTCAGGATGAGCCCCAGGCCCTGCAATCCGGGGATGAGCATGGCGATGATGCCCAGGGCGGCGCTGATGAAGCCGAGCACCTTCTTGAAGATGTCCTTGATCTTCTCCCACAGGCTCTTGCCCGGGACCGCCTCGCTCGTCGCCTCGTCCAGGGCGCGGGCGGCCGTCGAGGCGTCCGTCTCGCGCAGCTCCCGCGCGTCCTCGGCGAGCATGCGGGCGGCGTCGAGATCCCGCTGGGCGCTGTCGACGTCCCCCTGCGCCGCGGACTGGTCGTGCCGGGCGTTCTCCATGGCCTGCCGCGCACTGCGCCGGGCCGCCTCGTCGTCCGGCGGGGGCGGGTCCGCCGCGTCCAGGCCGCTGATCACGGACCCCGCCGCGGCGGCGGCATCGGTGGCCCGCTGCAGCCGCTCCTTGGCGTCCCGTCCCTCGACCAGGGCGTTGTCGGCCTTGCGCTGATGGTCCCCCAGCTGGTCGGCGTACGTGTCCAGCGCGCGGGCCGCCTTGTCGTACGAACTGTGCAGCTTCTCCACCTGATTGGCCAGGTCTCCGAGCTTGTGCCGGAGTTTGTCCATGGCCTTGCCCTCGCCGAGCTGGCTGTTCTTCAGGCCGCTGACGATGGGGAGCGCCTGGTCCGCGTCGTCGGCGACGGACCGGTACTGGCCCGCGAGCTTCGCGAGCATCTCCGCATCGCCCGGCGTCGGGTCGTCCGAGAACCCGAAGACCGTCTCCCAGTCGGACACCGCTGGCCGCGCCATTGCCGCGCCCTCACTTTCCGTTCTCGTCCGTGCCCTGCGGGCTCTGTGCGGCCGGCACAGCCGTGCCCTTGTTCTTGACTTCCACGAAGCGCAGCGTCCCCGCGATGGCGTCGAACACCTCGAAGAACTGGTCCTTGAGCTCCACGTTGGGCGTGGAGCTGGAGACCAGCAGGTATTCCCGGCGGTTCGGGATCGGGAACAGCGTGTGCAGCAGCGCCGTACGCACCGGCGTGCCCTTGTAGTCGATGTCCTCGATCGAGGCGATTCGCCCGACCGGTCCGACGCCCGGAAGCTCCAGCAGATCCACCTCGCGCGGCGGGTACCCGCTGCTCTGCGGGTCCCCGGCCTGCATGCTCGCCCCGAACAGCACCTCGGCCAGATCCGCCGACTGGTCCTCCGGCACGGGCATCCGCAGCACGACGGACGTGGCGCTGAGCATCGCGTCCCCGCCCGGGAACCTGACCATCCCCGCCGCCTGGAGCGCCCCCCGGGCGTAGGCCTCGCGGGCGGTCCGGCGGGTGTCGCGGATCAGGCCGTCGAGCCGCTCGCGGGAGAGCTGCGGAACCCCCTTCGCCTGGTGCTCGATACGGCGGCGGATGGACGCGTCCCGGGTGCTCGGGTCGAGGTCCAGATGCCACCAGGAGCCGGGGTAGCGCAGCTTGTAGTGCGCGGGCGCCCCCGTAGCCCGGTCCGTGACCGGATGCGTCATGACGCATGTCCCTTCTGCCGGCAGGCTCTCGTCAGGTCTTCTTGGAGTCGTCGAGCACCTTGACGGTCTCGTCGTCCGTCTGTGTGAAGGCATCGGAGATCTTCTTCGTGTTCTCGGAGAAGACCTTCACGTTGTCCTGCACCTTCTCGTGGCCCTTGCCCCATGCGTGGTCGAAGTCGGCGAGGGAGTCCGCGAGCTTCGAATCGCCCACATCGTCCTTCGATCCGACGTCGCTGAGCCGCGCGGTGTTGTTGATCCGCTCTCCGATGTCCTCAAGTGACTTGACCGTCTCGTTCAGGTCCTCAAGGGGGACGCTGATGCGGGTCATCGGTTCCTCCTCTCCGGCCGACGCCGCCCGGTCCCGCCGCAGAAGGGCGGGACCGGGCACGAGGGCACGTCAGCCGATGGAGCCGGACGTCTGGTCGTCGGTGTCGACGAACGCGTCGGCGACCTGCTTGATGAACTCGCTGACGCCCTGCAGGCCCTCGATCGCCTTTTCGGTGCCGTTCTTGTACTCCTCCCAGAACGGACGGAACTTGCTCTCGGAACCCGGCGTCGCGTAGGCCGCCTCGACCATCTCGTCCATCTTGGTGTTGGCCTCGTGGAGGCTCTGCTGCATCAGGTCCTTCTGGTTCTGCAGCCAGACCGACGCCTCCCGCATCTCTTCCGGGCTGATCTTGATGTTGCCGCCGGCCATGTCGGTTCCTTCTCTCGTCTCGGGTCGCCGCGGTCGCTGAGCCGCGCACACCGGGCTGTACGGGGCACCCCGCGGGGCGGTTCATGCCTGTTGCGGAACAGTGACGAAAGTGGTGGGCCGCTGCGCCTGCCGGCGGAACGCGGACCGGCCCGGGGCGGCGGTCGTGGAGACCGCCGCCCCGGGCCGGGGTGTCGCTGCCGTACGGGACTCAGGCGTCCGGAGCGGCCGGCTCGTCGCCGTCCGTCCTCTCCTCGGCGGGCGTCAGGCCCAGACGCTCCTGCAGCCACTTGTCGAACTCGATCGAGGCGCGGACCCAGCTGACCGTCGACGAGACGAAGTGCTCCAGGCTGACGCCCGTACCGATGAGCATCTGCGCCTCACCGATCAGACGGACCGAGACCTCGGTCTCCTCGGATCCCTCCTCGGGCTCGTGGGTGTGCGTGTAGACCTTGGGCCACAGGGTGCGGCGGTTCCAGTCGTCGATCGCGTCGAGGAGGACCGGGCGCTGGTCCGCGGCGTGCGGGCGGTCGTAGAACGTACGGACGGAGAAGACCTGCTGCTCGTCCTCACCGCGGAACATGAAGTACGTGCGGAAGTCCTCCCACGGCGCCGCGAGGTCGCCCTCGTCGTCGACGACGTACTTCAGCTCCATCTGTTCGAGGAGCTGCTTGACGAGGTCCTGGTCAGGGACAACGGGGCCCTCGGGTCCTGCCGCCTGCGGTTCGGGCTGGCCCCCGAAATTCGGAATCGAGGACGGATCGATAGACATCGCTGGGTACTCCTGTGGATCGCACGTGGTTTCCTGCCGACGACCCTAGCCGCGTTTCGCCGCCAGGGGGTCTACGCCCTCCGGGGAATCGTCCCCGCATCTGCTTCCCGCACCCGTGACCAGGCAACGGCGACCGGGATCGCGCACAGCACTCCGAGGAGTCCGGACGCGCCGATGGTGTTCGCCGACGACCCGGACAGCTCCGCTGCCAGGCCCCCCAGGGCGACACCGATCCCCTGCATGGCGATGAGCCCCGACCTTGCGAGCCCCAGCGCCTGGCCACGCCGGCCGGCCGGGGTGAGGAGCACGAAGGTGGCCCCGGCGGTGATCTGATAGGCGGAGCACACCCCCGACACCAGCAACAGGAGTACGGCCACGCCTACGCCGGGGCCGAGCCAGTAGACGAGCAGCGGAAGATTCGCGCCGATCGCCAACGGCCCGAGCAGGCGGCGCCGCCGCTCGTCCCCGACCTGGGCCCGCCCCAGAAGCGCTGCCCCCAACACCATTCCCGCCGGATGCGCGGCAAGCAGGAGTCCCACCGAGGAGGCGCCGCCGCCGGCCTCGTCCGCGAAGGGGGCGGCCAGCCCTTCCGGCAGGACGACGAACCCCGCCAGCCACCCCAGCGCGAGCAGCGACCGCAGCCTGCGGTCCGACCAGATCAGCACGGCCGCATCGCCGACCTGGGCGCCGAGCCGCGTCTTCTTGTCGTCGGCACTCGCCGCGGGGCGGGCCTTCACGCCGAACCTGACCAGGATCGCCGAGAGAAGGAACGTCACCGCGTTCACGCCCAGCGAGAGGTGACTGCCCAGCCACGCGGCCAGCACACCTCCACCGGCGAAGCCGACCAGCTGTCCGACCTGGTGAGTGATCTGCATGACCCGCTGGCCACGTTCGTACCTCTGCTCGCCGAGCACGGTCGGCAGCAGTGCGCCCTGCGCAGCGCCGAAGGGTGCCTCGGCCAGTTGCGCCAGCACCAGCAGCCCGGCCAGCAGCGGCAACGGCGTCCCGGGCAGGGCCATCAGCCCGACCAGCACCATCCGCACCAGGTCGCATCCGATCATGACCGTACGCCGGGGGAATCGGTCCGCCAGGCCGGACAGGAGCACCCCGGACAGCAGAGCGGGCAAGGTGGTCAGCGCATACGTCGCCGCGGTCCATCCTGGCGAGTCGGTGCGTTCGAACACGAGCAATGACAGGGCCACGCGTGCCAACTGGTCACCCAGGATCGACTGAGCATAAGCAGCCCAAAGGGTACGGAATTCGCCAAGGTGAAAGAGATTGTCAGATCTGGGGTTTTTGGGCCCCGGTTTTATCTCATCGCCTATCTGCTCGTTCATGCGGGCACGCTACCGGCTGCCGAATTCGGCCTCTAATCCTCCTTGCGGGCAGGTCACGACGGGCCACCCGAGGTGTCCTGATTACTCGCACACCCCTGGGCGGGCGCTTCGGGTGCCCGAGCGGACGCCCCTTGTCAGAGGCGGGCGGCACGGGCCGGGGCGGAGCAGGGCAACGCGATCCCACCCCCCGACGCGAAGCGAAACGTTTGGCTCAATATCGATGTTGAACACTGGATCACCGATGACGCGGCGTCCGGTATTCCGTTCTCCCGAAATCACCGCAATTCTTCGTCGATCGCGCTGCGGGGCGGACGAAGAGTCCCCAGCCGGGACGCGCGGTCTTCCGGCTGGGGACACGACATCGAACAGGCCGTGCGCCGCCTACAAGGTCTTCCCCGAAGTCGCGGGCCCGACGAGCAGGCCGTCGCCGACCCGGTCCACCCGGACGGTGTCCCCGTCCTTGACCTCGCCCGCGAGGATCTCCTTCGCGAGCCGGTCGCCGATCGACGTCTGGATGAGCCGGCGCAGCGGCCGGGCACCGTACGCCGGGTCATTGCCCTCCTCGGCCAGCCAGGCCAGGGCGGCCGGGGTGACGTCGAGGGTGAGCCGGCGTTCGGCCAGGCGCCCGGCGAGCCGGTCGATCTGGAGCTTCGCGATGTGCGAGAGCTCGTCGCCGGACAGCGCGGAGAAGACCACCAGGTCGTCGAGCCGGTTGAGGAACTCCGGCTTGAACGAGGCCCGTACGACCTCCAGGACCTGCTCCTTCTTCACCTCGGGCTCGGTCAGGGGATCCATCAGGAACTGGCTGCCGAGGTTGGAGGTCAGGACCAGGATGGTGTTGCGGAAGTCGACCGTCCGGCCCTGTCCGTCGGTGAGCCGGCCGTCGTCCAGGACCTGGAGCAGGATGTCGAAGACCTCGGGGTGCGCCTTCTCGACCTCGTCCAGCAGCACCACGCTGTACGGGCGGCGGCGGACCGCCTCCGTGAGCTGGCCGCCCTCCTCGTAGCCGACGTATCCGGGCGGAGCACCGACGAGCCGCGCCACGCTGTGCTTCTCGCCGTACTCGCTCATGTCGATGCGGACCATGGCCCGCTCGTCGTCGAACAGGAAGTCGGCGAGCGCCTTCGCGAGCTCCGTCTTGCCGACACCGGTCGGGCCGAGGAAGAGGAACGATCCGGTGGGCCGGTCGGGGTCGGCGATTCCGGCGCGGGTCCGGCGCACCGCGTCCGACACCGCACGCACGGCCTCGGTCTGCCCGATGAGGCGCTTGCCCAGCTCGTCCTCCATGCGGAGCAGCTTCTGGGTCTCGCCCTCCAGCAGACGGCCGGCCGGGATGCCGGTCCAGGAGCCGACGACATCGGCGATGTCGTCCGGGCCGACCTCCTCCTTCACCATCGTGTCCTTGGCGGCCTCCTGCTCGGCCTCGGACGCCTCCGCCAGCTCCCGCTCCAGGCCGGGGATCTCCCCGTACAGCAGCTTGGAGGCGGTGTCGAAGTCGCCGTCGCGCTGGGCGCGTTCGGCCTGGCCGTGCAGCTCGTCGAGGCGCTCCTTCAGCTCACCGACGCGGTTGAGGCCCTGCTTCTCCTTCTCCCAGCGCGCGGTGAGGCCGCGCAGCTCCTCCTCCTTGTCGGCGAGGTCGCGGCGGAGCTTCTCCAGGCGCTGCCTGGAGCCGGGGTCGGTCTCGTTCTTGAGGGCCAGCTCCTCCATGTGGAGGCGGTCGACGGCGCGCTGGAGCTCGTCGATCTCGACGGGCGAGGAGTCGATCTCCATGCGCAGCCGGGACGCCGCCTCGTCGACCAGGTCGATGGCCTTGTCGGGGAGGAAGCGGGAGGTGATGTAGCGGTCGGACAGGGTCGCCGCGGCCACCAGGGCGGAGTCCGCGATGGAGACCTTGTGGTGGGCCTCGTAACGGCCCTTGAGACCGCGCAGGATCGCGATGGTGTCCTCGACGCTCGGCTCCGCCACCAGCACCTGCTGGAAGCGGCGCTCCAGGGCGGGGTCCTTCTCGATCCGCTCGCGGTACTCGTCGAGCGTCGTCGCGCCGACCATGCGGAGCTCGCCGCGGGCCAGCATCGGCTTGAGCATGTTGCCGGCGTCCATGGCGGAGTCGCCCCCGGCGCCCGCGCCGACGACCGTGTGCAGCTCGTCGATGAAGGTGATGATCTGCCCGTCGCTCTCCTTGATCTCGGAGAGGACGGTCTTGAGCCGTTCCTCGAACTCGCCGCGGTACTTCGCGCCCGCGACCATCGCGCCGAGGTCGAGCGAGACGAGGCGCTTGTTGCGCAGGGACTCGGGGACGTCGCCCTTGACGATGCGCTGGGCGAGCCCTTCCACGACGGCCGTCTTGCCGACGCCGGGCTCACCGATGAGCACGGGGTTGTTCTTGGTGCGGCGGGACAGGACCTGGACGACGCGGCGGATCTCCTGGTCGCGTCCGACGACCGGGTCGAGCTTGCCCTCGCGCGCGGCCGCCGTGAAGTCCGTACCGAATTTCTCCAGGGCCTTGTACTGGCCCTCCGGGTCGGGTGTGGTCACCCGGCGCCCTCCCCTGTTCTTCTCGAACGCGTCCAGCAGCCTCTTCGCACTGGCCCCCTGATCACTCAGGATCTCACCGGCCCGGCCGCCCACGGCGGCGATGCCGATCAGCAGGTGCTCGGTGGAGATGTAGTCGTCGCCGAGCTCCTTCGCGCGCTGCGCGGCGTCCGCGATGACGGCGAGCAGCTCGCGGTTGGGCTGCGGCGGGGCGACCGTCGACCCGGTGACACTGGGCTGCGCACCCAGCAGCCGCTCGGTCTCGCTGCGTACGACGAGCTGGTCGGCCTCGACGGAGGCGAGCAGATCGATGATGTTCTCGTTGTCCTCGCCCGCGAGCAGCGCGAGAAGCAGATGCCCAGGGGTCAGATCGGGGTGCCCGTCCTTCACGGCCCTGTTGGTGGCCGCGTTGATGGCGTCACGGCTCTTGTTGGTCAGCTCGGCGTCCACGTGCGCTTTCTCCTCCTTGCGATGACCGGTCTCTCCACAACACTGACTAGGTCAACGTGTACAAAGTTGAGTCTATTCCACTCAACCTCACTTCACACCTGTCCGACGCCCCTGTTCCCGCCTGCCGCTGCCCTGCCCTCGGCCCTCCGCAGTCCGCTTCCGCTTCCGCTTTCGCTTCCGCTTCCGCTTCCGCCCCGAGTCAACCGGCCGGATCGGGGCCGCGCCACCGCGGGGCCGGCCCGCGCTGCCTACGCTGTCCCCATGGCAGTCGACGTGACGAACCCCGATCCCGAGTACCTCGCGTTCTGGCGCGAGCACCACCTGTGCACCCTGACCACGCTCCGTCCCGACGGCACGCCGCACGTGGCGCCGGTGGGCGTGACGTACGACCCCGAGGCCGGGCTGGCCCGGATCATCACCAGCAAGGGCAGGCGGAAGGTCGCCAACGTCCTGGCGGCGGGTCCGGACGGCGCCCGGGTCGCGGTCTGCCAGGTCGACCGGCGCCGCTGGGCGACGCTGGAGGGCCGTGCGACGGTCCGCACGGAGCCGGAGGTGGTCGCCGACGCGGTACGCCGCTACGCGGAACGCTACGGGCGCACGCCGTCGCCCAACCCGGACCGCGTCGTCATGGAGATCGCCCTGGACCGGGCGCTCGGCAGGGCGTGAGGGGGACCGCGAAAACCCCTGGCAGCACAGGACTCCGGGCAGCACAACGGCGCCACCGTGTTCAGGTCACGATGGCGCCGTTGTGTGGGGGAGTGACTGAGCGACGTGTAACGACGGGGGATCGCTCAGGCACTGCGGGGGGTGGCGGAGATAGTCTCTGGCTCGAACAGCTGGTGGTCCCGCCGGTCGAGGTTGACGAAGATCATGTCGTACCGGATCGCGCAGCGGACGGGCTGCGGGGCTCCCCGCGGCTTGCGGAGGCACCGGTAGGCACGTACTTCGTCGTCTTCTTCACGTGCGACAACGATGGGGTCGCCGAACAGAGTGACCATCAGCGAGTCGCCACGGCGGGGGACGGCCGTGACGAGATCGATGAAATGCCAGCCTGATCGGTAGGCCGTGGCCATCTCGCGCCGGAAGGTTCGGTCGTCCGGCGGGATGGTCATGCGCCCGATTGAGTCGGTTCGGACCAGGCGATGTCACCGGGCGCGGCCGCTGCCTCGACGTTCCACGCGATGTCGCCCGGGGCGATCCAGGCAATGTCGTCCGGCGCGGAGGCCGGTGTGCCCCAGGCGATGTCACCCGGCACGGAGGCCGGTGTGCCCCAGGCGATGTCACCCGGCGCGGGCGCCGCCTCGACGCTCCACGCGATGTCACCCGGCACGGCTGCCGCCTCGGCGTTCCACGCAATGTCGCCGGCACCCACTGCTCCAAGGCCCAAAGCCGCGACGAACGAGGCGGCAAGCACCGAGCGAAGCACTCGCTTATACATAGTCAGCTTCGTCCTCACTTGTGGATTCTTCTCCCCCGCACCTAAGACGATGTCTCACCTGGGCGCGCCAACACCACCGAGTCAATGCATCATGTTCTTGCATGTTCAGGAACCTGGGGGGTGAAGGTATGACCACAAGAGACACAAAACAGGCACATCCTCATGCGATCACCGAACTGTGCGACGCCGGAAAACATCTCTACGCCAGCGCACTCCGCTCCGGTCGCATCGCTCGCAGCGAAGTGGATTCCGCGCCCTGCCTGATGGACTTCACTCTCCTGCACCCGGACCCCGACGACTCCGACTGGCTCCGTCCGGTCCCGCCGTCCGCCGCCCTGGCGCAGCGCCTTCATCCCATAGAGCGCGAGATCCAGGAACGCCGACGGCACTCCGTCGAACTGGCCGAAGCCTTCGAACCGTTCATGGACATCAGCGCCCAGGACCCGACGACGACCCACGCCATCACGGTGCTGGAGGGGGTCAACCGCATCAACGCGGCACTGGATCTCGCCACTGCCGAGTGCCGCACCGAAGTCCTCACCGTCCAACCCGGGGGCGGGCGCAGCGAGGACCGCCTCAGCGAGGCCCTGGAACGAGGCCTCTCGGTCGTGGACCGCGGTGTCAGCATCCGCACGCTCTACCAGCACACGGCCCGGCACAGCCCTGGAACCCTTGCCTACGCGGAACGTCTGGCCGAAGGCAAGGTCGAGATCCGGACCCTCGAAGAACTCATAGAGCGCCTCATCGTCTTCGACCGGACGGTCGCCTTCATCCCGGCTCAGGACGACCGCCAAGTCGCCCTGGAACTGCGCCACCCCGGGCTGGTCGAGTATCTGGTGAAGGTTTTCGAGCAGTTGTGGAGCCGCGCGCAGCCACTCCTCGAAGAGATCAAGTACGAACAGGCGCCCAAGGGCATCAGCGGAGTCCAGCGCTCCATCGCCCAGCTCCTCGTCGAGGGAAACGTCGACGACTCCATCGCCCGTCGCCTCGGGATGAACGTACGCACCTGCCGCGCGCACATCGCCAAACTGAATGCCGCACTCGGCAGCGGCAGCCGCGCCCAACTCGGTTACCTCATCGCGCAGTCGGGAATCCTGGACCAGGGTACCGATCGCGACGCACTCTGACGCCTTGCGTGATTCGGGGGCAGTCGTGACCGGCACGGGGGGGGAGACCGGCCACGCCCCCGGCGCACGGACGTGACCCCCTGACGGGCGGGCACCACCGGGAGGGAACCACGGAACACCGGTCCGATGGCCGTTCCCGGCCGCAGCGGCCGTTCACGCCGACGGACGGACATCGTGTCCCCGGTCCAGGACCACGTACGTGGTGTGCGGCCGCCCGCGGACACGGACGAGGCCCGCCACCCCGTTCTCCACCGGGTGGCGGGCCTCGTCCGTCGTGCGGGTGCGTCGACCCGCTCAGTCCTTCGGCCGCTTCGGCCGCCAGACCACCAACGCGCTGGTCTGCTGCACGTCCTGATACGGCACCAGGTCGCGGCGGTACGAGGCGTGCACCTGGGCCTCGCGCTGCTGCATGGCCACCGCCGCCCCGTCCACGGCCGCCGAGAGTTCGGCGACGCGCTGCTGGAGGGCCGCGACCTGGTTCTCCAGTTCGATGATGCGCTTGATGCCGGCGAGGTTGATGCCCTCGTCCTGCGACAGCTGCTGCACGGTGCGCAACAGCTCGATGTCGCGGGCCGAGTAGCGCCTGCCACGCCCGGCCGTGCGGTCGGGCGAGACCAGACCGAGACGGTCGTACTGGCGCAGTGTCTGCGGATGGAGGCCCGAGAGCTGGGCCGCGATCGAGATCACGTACACCGGTGATTCATCGGTCAGTTCGTACGGATTGCGTCGTCGGCCGTCCACCTCAAGCTCCCTTCGCCGCCTGGAACAGCTCTGCCCGCGGGTCGTGGCCCGCGGTCGCCTTGCGGTAGGCCTCCAGTGCGTCCCTGGCCTCGGTGTTGAGGTCCCTGGGCACCGTCACCTCGACGGTGACCAGCAGGTCGCCCCTGGTGCCGTCCTTGCGTACGGCGCCCTTGCCGCGGGCGCGCATCGTGCGCCCGTTGGGGGTGCCGGCCGGCAGTTTCAGAGTGACCGGCGGACCGCCGAGCGTGGGCACCTTCACCTCGCCGCCGAGCGCCGCCTCCGTGAAGTCGACGGGCACGGTGACCGTGAGGTTGTCGCCCTTGCGGCCGAAGACCGGGTGGGCGTCGACGTGGACCACGACGTACAGATCGCCGGCCGGTCCACCGCGCTCGCCCGGACCGCCCTTTCCGCGCAGCCGGATCCGCTGGCCGTCCGAGACGCCCGCCGGAATCCTGACCTGCATGGTCCGGGAGGACTTCGCCCGTCCGCTGCCCTTGCAGACGTCGCAGGGGTCCTGGGCGATGAGGCCCCGGCCCTTGCAGTCCACACAGGGATCGGTGAGCGAGAATCCGCCACCGGTGCCGCGCGACACCTGGCCGGTACCGAGACAGGTCGGGCAGACCCTGGGGGTGCCGTTCTTGTCACCGGTGCCGGAGCACGCCTTGCAGGGCGCCTGGCTGGACATCCGCAACGGGACCGTGGCCCCGTCGACCGCCTCGGTGAAGCTGAGCGTCACCTCGGACTCGATGTCCTGGCCGCGGCGCGGCTGCACCCGCGTCCCCGTGCCGCCCCGGTTGAACAGGCCGCCGAAGACATCGCCCAGACCGCCGCCGCCGAAGCCACCGGCGCCGCCTCCCGAGCCCCCGCCCTGGGTCCCTCCGAAGAGGTCGCCCAGGTCGAAGTTGAAGTTGCCGCCGGCGCCCCCGGGTCCGGCCCTGAAGCCGCCGTTGCCGAAGAGGGCGCGCGCCTCGTCGTACTCCTTGCGCTTCTTGGTGTCGCCAAGGATGTCGTTCGCCTCGGAGATCTCCTTGAAGCGCTCCTCCGCCTTGTCGTCGCCCTTGTTGGCGTCCGGGTGGAACTCGCGGGCGAGCTTCCGGTACGCCTTCTTGATCTCGGCGTCGGTGGCGTCCTTGGGGACGCCGAGGACCTTGTAGTAGTCCTTCTCGACGAAGTCCTTCGTGCTCATCGACGTCCCTCCTTCCGGACGATCGGCCATGCGACCGGCCCGGTGGGCGGTCGCATGGCCGGGCGGTGGGCCGCGAGGTGGTCAGACGGGATGTCAGACCTCCTCGGTGCCACCGCTCTCCTCGTCGGTTGCCTTCTCTTCCTTGGCTGCCGCACCCGGCTGGGGTTCGGCCACCGCCACCCGCGCGGGGCGGATGGTGCGTTCGCCGATCCGATACCCCGGCTGCAGGATCGCCACGCAGGTCGTCTCGGTGACATCCGGCGCGTACGAGTGCATCAGGGCCTCGTGGATCGTCGGGTCGAAGGGCTCGCCCTCCTTGCCGAACTGCTGCAGGCCCAGCTTGGCGACGACCGTCTCCAGTGATTCGGCCACCGACTTGAACCCGCCCACGAGCTCGCCGTGATCGCGGGCCCGGCCGACGTCGTCGAGCACGGGCAGGAGCTCGGACAGGAGACCCGCTACGGCGATCTCCTTGACCGTGGCCCGGTCCCGCTCGACGCGGCGGCGGTAGTTCTGGTACTCGGCCTGGAGCCGCTGGAGGTCGCCCGTGCGCTCGCTGAGCGCGGTGCGGACCTGGTCCAGCTGGGCCGTCAGGCCGACTGTCTGTGCTGCGTCCTCGGCCGGGGACGCCTCCTCCTCCGGAGAAGAAGCGGCGTCCTTCGGCTCGGCTCCGCCGGGGGTGGCGCCGGAGGGGACGTCGGGCTTCTCCTCGAAACCCGGAGTCTCCTCGGTCACACCGCACCGCCCTTCGCGTCCTTCTCGTCGTCCACGATCTCGGCGTCGACGACATCGTCGTCGGCCTTGGCCTGCTGGGCACCCGGCTGCTGGTCGCCCTGCGGGCCGCCCTCGGCCTGGGCGTTGGCGTACATCGCCTGGCCCAGCTTCTGGGAGACGGCCGCGACCTTCTCGGTGGCCGTGCGGATCTCGGCGGTGTCGTCGCCCTTGAGCTTCTCCTTCAGCTCGGTGAGCGCGGTCTCCACCTCCGTCTTCACGTCACCGGGGACCTTGTCCTCGTTGTCCTTGAGGAACTTCTCCGTCTGGTAGACGAGCTGCTCGCCCTGGTTGCGCGACTCGGCGGCCTCGCGGCGGGCGTGGTCCTCCTCGGCGTACTTCTCGGCCTCTTCACGCATCCGGTTGACCTCGTCCTTCGGCAGCGAGGAGCCGCCGGTGACGGTCATCTTCTGCTCCTTGCCGGTGCCGAGGTCCTTGGCGGCGACGTGCATGATGCCGTTCGCGTCGATGTCGAACGCGACCTCGATCTGCGGGACACCGCGCGGGGCGGGCGGCAGGCCGGTCAGCTCGAACATCCCGAGCTTCTTGTTGTACGCCGCGATCTCGCGCTCGCCCTGGTAGACCTGGATCTGCACGGACGGCTGGTTGTCCTCGGCCGTCGTGAAGATCTCGGAGCGCTTGGTCGGGATCGTGGTGTTGCGCTCGATGAGCTTCGTCATGATGCCGCCCTTGGTCTCGATACCGAGGGACAGCGGGGTGACGTCGAGCAGCAGGACGTCCTTGACCTCGCCCTTGAGGACACCGGCCTGGAGCGAGGCGCCGATGGCGACGACCTCGTCCGGGTTCACACCCTTGTTGGCCTCCTGGCCACCGGTCAGCTCCTTGACGAGCTCGGCGACGGCCGGCATGCGGGTGGAGCCACCGACGAGCACGACGTGGTCGATCTCGGAGAGCTGGATGCCCGCGTCCTTGACCACGTTGTGGAACGGGGTCTTGCACCGCTCCAGCAGGTCGGCGGTCAGCTGCTGGAACTGCGAGCGCGTGAGCTTCTCGTCCAGGTGCAGCGGGCCCTCGGCGGACGCCGTGATGTAGGGCAGGTTGATCGTGGTCTCGGTCGAGGACGAGAGCTCGATCTTCGCCTTCTCCGCGGCCTCGCGCAGACGCTGGAGAGCCATCTTGTCCTTGGACAGGTCCACGCCGTGGCCGTTGGCGAACTGCTTCACCAGGTAGTCCACGACGCGCTGGTCCCAGTCGTCACCACCGAGGTGGTTGTCACCGTTGGTGGCCTTGACCTCGACGACGCCGTCGCCGATCTCCAGCAGCGACACGTCGAAGGTGCCGCCACCGAGGTCGAAGACGAGGATCGTCTGGTCGTCCTTGTCGAGCCCGTACGCCAGCGCGGCGGCGGTCGGCTCGTTGACGATGCGCAGGACGTTCAGGCCCGCGATCTCGCCGGCCTCCTTCGTCGCCTGACGCTCGGAGTCGTTGAAGTACGCGGGGACGGTGATGACCGCGTCAGTCACCTTCTCGCCCAGGTAGGACTCCGCGTCCCGCTTCAGCTTCTGCAGGATGAAGGCGCTCATCTGCTGCGGGTTGAAGCTCTTGCCGTCCAGGTCGATCTTCCAGTCAGTGCCCATGTGGCGCTTGACGGAGCGGATGGTCCTGTCGACGTTGGTCACTGCCTGGCGCTTGGCGACCTCGCCGACCAGCACCTCGCCGTTCTTCGCGAAGGCGACGACGGACGGCGTGGTCCTGGCGCCCTCTGCGTTGGTGATGACGGTGGGCTCGCCGCCTTCGAGAACGCTGACGACGGAGTTAGTCGTGCCCAGGTCGATGCCGACCGCACGTGCCATTTCAATTCCTCCAGCTTGACTACTTGAGTGGAACTGACTCAAGGATGCATGACGCCCGTCCCAGTGTCAACAGACTTGAGTCAGGTCGACTCAACTATCGTGCATGCACCTGACGCGCGGCGGATGATCTCGGACGACACCGGCTCCCTCACGGGCCGGGCAACCCGCCCCCATCATTGCGTCATGGGATCGTTCTGTCACAAATTGCCGTGAGTCACACAAAACCGGCACTCGATCCACGCCACCCCAGGCAGGTGCGAACGATGCAGAGACAGAGACAGGGCCGGCCGATGGACCGTTCCACGGACCGCGTGCCGGCGCGCGCCGCGGCACGCCTGCCGGGCCGCCTGTCCGACCGCGGGCCGGGCCGCATCTCGGCGTACCTGCGGGCCCACGCGACCGCCCGCACCCCGGCGGGCGCGCCGGCTCTCCCGGCGGGCCTCCTGTCGACCCTCTCGTCGGCCCGCATGCGCGTGCGACAGCAGGAATGGCCGTCGGCCAAGCGCGTACTGGATCTGACCCTCGGCTCGATCCTGCTGACCCTCGCCGCCCCCCTGCTCGCCGCGGGCGCCCTCGCCCTCGCCGCACAACGCCCCTCCGGCGGGGTACTGACCCGCTCACCCCGGATCGGCCTGGGCGGTCACCTCTTCGTACTGCGCTCGCTGCGCACCCGCCGGCTGCGGCTGGACCTGCTCTCCCGGCTGCCGCACGTCGTAAGGGGAGAGCTGTCCCTGGTCGGCCCGGAACCCCTGACGCCGGACGAGGCCCGAGCCAGGACGGCCGGACCCCCCAAGGCCGCCGGCTCCGCCGCCCCCTACGGACCCGCAGCCACCGCCACCACGGAGCCCCCGGGAACCACCACCGTCCCCGACGCGAGAGACTGGCGGCAGGAACTGAGACCGGGCCTCACCGGCCTGGCGCAGGTACGCTCCCGCTCCGGCATGCCGTGGGACGAACCCGCCCTGCTCGACCAGCACTACGCCGAGCACCACTGGGTAGGACTCGACCTCGCCATCCTGGCGAGAGCCGTGCACACTCCGCTGCACCGGGCGGTCCGCGGACTCACCCGACGCGGCAAGGCACACCTGAGCGACACAGATCACCGCCGGTCCGGCTACAGCGCGGCGGAATAAGTGGATAGTGTCAGCACAGACTGATTAAGTTACTGCTTAGTAGTCCCAGTGTTCGCAAACGCTGGATCCCACCCTCGCAGGCCCGAGGAGCCCCCAAATGCAACTCGCCGCGATCATCGTGTCGCTGGTGCTGACTGTGGTCGGCGTTGCGCTCATCGCCCGAGCCGTCGCGCAGATCTACCGGTTCGTCACGCTCGGACAGCCGGTCCCGGCAGGCAGCCGCACCGACAACCCGAAGCAGCGCACGATCACCCTGGTCAAGGAGTTCCTCGGCCACACCCGGATGAACCGGTGGGGGATCGTCGGCTTCGCGCACTGGTTCGTCGCCATCGGCTTCCTGACGCTGCCGCCGACGCTGCTCCAGGCGTACGGGCAGCTCTTCAAGGCCGACTGGGTCCTGCCGATCATCGGCAACTGGCTGCCGTTCGAGATGTACACCGAGTTCATCGGCCTGATGACGACGGTCGGCATCCTCGTGCTGATCGCCATCCGGCTGCTGAACCTGCCCTCCCGGGCCGGCCGCAAGTCCCGCTTCACGGGTTCCAAGGCGTGGCAGGCGTACTTCGTCGAGTACGTCATCCTCGTCATCGGCCTGGCGATCCTGACCCTGCGCGGCCTCGAGGGCGCGATCCACCACGTCGGGAGCTACGAGGCCGCGTACTTCATCTCGTACCCGCTGGTCCTCGCCTTCAAGGGCCTCGCGCTCGGCACGCTGCAGAACCTCATCTACTTCGTCGCGATGATCAAGATCGGCGTCTCGCTGATCTGGATGATCACGGTCTCGCTGAACACCAACATGGGTGTCGCCTGGCACCGCTTCCTCGGCTTCCCGAACATCTGGTTCAAGCGGAACGCGGACGGCGCGGTCGCGCTCGGCGCGCTCCAGCCCATGACCTCCGGCGGCAAGGAGATCGACTTCGAGGACCCGGGCGAGGACGACGTCTTCGGTGTCTCCCAGGTCGAGCAGTTCTCCTGGAAGGGCATCCTCGACTTCTCCACGTGCACGGAGTGCGGTCGCTGCCAGTCGCAGTGCCCGGCCTGGAACACGGGCAAGCCGCTCTCCCCGAAGCTCCTGATCATGTCGCTGCGCGACCACGCGCACGCCAAGGCCCCGTATCTGCTGGCCGGCGGCGGCAAGGACATGGAGGGCAACGAGAAGGCGTCCGAGGAGCAGCTGAAGGACGTACCGGCCGCGGCCCTGGCGGAGGCCGAGCGCCCGCTGATCGGCACGGTCGAGGAGAACGGCGTCATCGACCCGGACGTGCTGTGGTCCTGCACCACCTGCGGTGCCTGTGTGGAGCAGTGCCCGGTCGACATCGAGCACATCGACCACATCGTCGACATGCGCCGCTACCAGGTGATGATCGAGTCCGCGTTCCCGTCCGAGGCGGGCACCATGCTCAAGAACCTGGAGAAGAAGGGCAACCCCTGGGGGCTGGCCAAGAAGCAGCGCGTCGAGTGGACCAAGGAGGTCGACTTCGAGGTCCCGATCGTCGGCAAGGACGTCGAGGACCTGTCCGAGATCGACTACCTGTACTGGGTCGGCTGCGCGGGCGCGCTCGAAGACCGGGCCAAGAAGACCACGAAGGCCTTCGCGGAGCTCCTCCACATCGCGGGCGTCAAGTTCGCGATCATGGGCGGCGACGAGAAGTGCACCGGTGACTCGGCCCGCCGCCTGGGCAACGAGCCGCTGTTCCAGCAGCTCGGCCAGGAGAACGTGGCCATGCTGAACATGGCGTTCGGCGAGGACGACGAGGACGACTCGACGAAGAAGGCGAAGGCCGCGAAGAAGATCGTCGCGACCTGCCCGCACTGCTTCAACACGATCGCCAACGAGTACCCGCAGCTCGGCGGCGAGTACGAGGTCATCCACCACACCCAGCTGCTCCAGCACCTCATCGACGAGGGCAGGCTGACCCCGGTGACCCCGGTCGAGGGCCTGATCACGTACCACGACCCCTGCTACCTGGGCCGTCACAACAAGATCTACACCCCGCCGCGCGAGATCATCGCGAAGGTCCCGGGCCTCAGGAACGAGGAGATGCACCGCCACAAGGAGCGCGGCTTCTGCTGCGGTGCCGGTGGTGCCCGGATGTGGATGGAGGAGCGGATCGGCAAGCGCATCAACAACGAGCGCGTCGACGAGGCCCTGTCCCTGAACCCCGACATCGTCTCCACCGCCTGCCCGTTCTGCCTGGTCATGCTGACCGACTCGGTCAACGGCAAGAAGAACGACGGCAAGGCGAAGGAGTCGGTCCAGGTGGTCGACGTGTCGCAGCTGCTGCTGGACTCCGTGAAGACTCCGGCCGACCCGGCCGGCGAGACGGAGTCGGCGGACGCACCGGAGCCGGAGCCGGTGAAGTAGCTCGGGCTGTCGTGCGACAGAAGCGGCCGGACCTGCCTCGGGGGCAGGACCGGCCGCTTCTGCTTCCCCCCTAGGCATCCCCCTGCGCATCCCCTAGGGGATGTCACAGCTCGGCCGCAATGGCGGACAGGTTCCCCAGGCCCTCTCACCGCACCCGCGCGGACCAGGTACGTTCGATGACGTGGCTGGATTCAGGATCGGACGCGGCCGGGACAACCGCACCCCGCAGCAAGGGCAACAGCAACCGCGGCAGCAGCCGTACGGCACACAGGCACCACCGCCGTACGGGCAGCAGCCCTGGCCGCCGACGGGGGGCAACGGCGCCGCGCCCCCGCACAACAACGGTGGGCGCCACGGCGGCCACAACGGCGGCTACGGGAACGGCAACGGCTACGACGCCGGCGGCCACGGGGAGCCGGAGTACTTCGGCGACCCGTACCAACAGCCCCACCACCCCCACGGGTCCCCCCAGCAGGGCGACCCGTACGCCAATTCCCCCGGCCACACCCAGGCGTTCAGCATCGGCGAGGACCCGTACGGCGACGCCAACACCTACCGCGCCGGCCAGGCACCCGCCCAGCCCGCAGGTCCGCGGCTGCCATGGAAGGACCTGCTCAGCGGCATCGTGCTGCGCCCGGGACCGACGTTCTGGCAGATGCGCGACTACCCGGTCTGGGGCCCGGCGCTCATCGTCACGTTCCTGTATGGCCTGCTCGCCCTCTTCGGCTTCGACCAGGCCAGGGACGACGCGATCCACGCGACGATCTCCACCGCGGTCCCCTACGTCGTCATCACGGGCATCGGCTTCGTCATCGGCGGTCTGGTCCTCGGCGCGGTCACGCACACCCTCGCCCGCCAGCTCGGGGGCGACGGCTCCTGGCAGCCGACCGTGGGCCTCTCCATGCTGATCATGTCGATCACGGACGCGCCCCGCCTGATATTCGCCCTCTTCCTCGGGGGCGAGAACTCCCTGGTCCAGATCCTCGGCTGGATCACCTGGCTGGCCTCGGCCGCGCTCTTCACCTCGATGGTGAGCAAATCGCACGACCTGCCGTGGCCGAAGGCGCTGGGCGCCTCCGCGATCCAGCTGATCGCACTGCTGTCGATCATCAAGCTGGGCACGATCTGACGGTCCCGCCCGCGGGAAAACGATCCCGTCCGCGGACAGACAGAACCCGGACAAACAGAACCCGGACAAGAAGAAAACCCCCGGCGCACCAGCGCCGGGGGTTTTCAGTCCGTCCATCCGTCCTTACGACCGACACGTACCCGGACCGTCGGGCCAGGGTCCATCGGGCAACACGCACGCGCGGAGTTGCGCGTGTCAGGCGTCGAGAACCTGCCCGCTGCGTCGTACGACGGGCTTCTCCACGCTCCACGGGAAATTGATCCAGCGATCAGTCTTCTTCCACACGTACTCGCACTTCACGAGCGAATGCGACTTCTCGTAGATGACCGCGCTGCGCACCTCCGCAACATGATCGATACAGAAATCGCGCACCAGCTTCAGCGTCTTCCCGGTGTCGGCGACATCGTCGGCGATCAGGACTTTCTTGTCCGAGAAGTCGATGACGTTCGGCACGGGCGCCAGCATGACCGGCATTTCCAGGGTGGTGCCCACGCCGGTGTAGAACTCCACATTCACCAGATGAATGTTCTTGCAGTCCAGGGCATAGGCGAGCCCGCCCGCGACGAACACCCCGCCCCGCGCGATGCTCAGCACGACATCGGGCTCGAACCCGTCGTCGGCCACGGTCTGCGCCAGCTCACGCACGGCATGACCGAAGCCGTCGTACGTCAGATTCTCCCGCACCTCAGCACTCATCGGGCATCACACCTGCGTCCGGTGGAAGTTCATGAACGACCGCGACGCGGTCGGCCCGCGCTGGCCCTGATAACGCGATCCGTACCGCTCGGAGCCGTACGGGAACTCCGAGGGCGAGCTCAGCCGGAACATGCACAGCTGCCCGATCTTCATCCCCGGCCACAGCTTTATGGGCAGCGTCGCGAGATTCGACAGCTCCAGGGTCACGTGACCGGAGAAACCCGGGTCGATGAACCCGGCGGTCGAATGCGTCACCAGACCGAGCCGGCCCAGCGAACTCTTCCCCTCCAGCCGCGACGCAAGATCGTCGGGAAGCGAAATGACCTCGTACGTCGAAGCGAGCACGAACTCACCGGGATGCAGAATGAACGCCTCGTCCCCGTCCGGCTCGACCATGCGCGTCAGATCGGCCTGCTCGACGGCTGGGTCGATATGCGGATAGCGGTGGTTCTCGAACACCCGGAAATAGCGGTCGAGCCGCACATCGATGCTGGAGGGCTGCACCATCGATGCGTCGAACGGATCAATGCGAACACGTCCGGCGTCGATCTCGGCCCGGATGTCCTTGTCTGAGAGAAGCACGCCCCGAGGATACGCAGAACGCGCGGGCCCGCCCCAATCCGGGACCGCCCCGCGCGCCCGACACCGCCGCTACCGCTCCTCGAACACCACAGGCACGGCATGCCGCAACCGCGCGCAACGAGGACAGCGAATGAGCCGCCCGGGACCGATCCGCCCGGACCCGAGCTGCTGCATCGGGAACGAAGCGGTAGCGAAAACGTGCCCTTCGGCACAGCGGACGACGGTGCGCTCCATGGAGTCCATCAAGTCCCTTCCCCAACAAGCCTTGGACGAGAAAGCCACATTAGGGGATGAACAGGACGCCACTCCAGGCGGCACTCCGACCACCCACGCTACGCCCCCAACTCCCGCCCACAGCAACCGCATCCACCCTCCCCCACAGCAAAAGGGCCCCACGGCTCGAACGCCGGGGACCTGGCATGGGGTACAGTGTGTGACGATACGCAGCGGATCGATCGGTGCGTTACGCGGGTGTAGTTTAATGGTAGAACATGAGCTTCCCAAGCTCAGAGCGCGAGTTCGATTCTCGTCACCCGCTCCACATGAAAGCCCCAGGCCAGCGGCCCGGGGCTTCTTTGTTGTCTAGACCTCTTGCCGGACGGCGTGCCCTCCGCGTGCCCCATCTTGCGCGAATACGCAGCCCAGAGGGCGCGCGACGCACTACATGGGTCGGCTCGTCGCACCCCCACCCCGCACCACGAGACGCGCCCCAGGTGATCCGCGCCACACGCGAGTGTGGGGCGACGAGTTCGCATCCGCCAAGGACAGGTCGGGCCCACCTGTAGACCTACCGCCCGGGCGGCCCGACAGTGGCGCGAAATGATCACGCACGGCCATCATGGCGTGACGTGTTGTCAGTGGTGAGTGTTTTCATGGGGCCGTTGTGCAGGGAGGCATGACTGAACTGGATGGGGGACACGGCCGTGCCTGTGATCGAGCAGTACGTGAAGTCGGACGGAACCGTGGTGAGGAGGCCTACCCGTCTCCCAGCCGGCGCCCGCCGGGAGACTGCCATCCTGGGAGCGGTCGTGGCCGGGGTGGTGGGACAAGCCTGCCGCGCGGCCAACGCCAACTGTCTCGTATCCGATCGTCTTTCCCGGCCCGAGGAGTGGACGATGAGCCGACGTCCGGTCCGGCGTCGCCGGAGCAGTCGACCCCGTAAGCAGAAGGGCTCCGGTCTTCAGTTTCTGTTGATGATCGGCCTGGTCGGTGCGGTGGCGTCCAGCCTCATCGCGTCGGTGGCGTCCTGGGTGGCCGAACACCCGTGGGTCTTCGCGCTTCCGGTCATCGCGGCAGCGGGTACGGGCGCCGTCGGTGTGCACCTGCAGAGGGAGAAGGCCCGCCGGGATGCCGTCCGAGCGCAGGGGCTCCGATACTCGGCAGAGCACTTGGATGGCCTGCACTACACCCAGTTCGAATACGCCGTACGAGACTTAGCACCAGCCGACCCGGATCCATGCGGACCCAGCGGATCTTTTTTGCCGGATCGCACCTAACCATTGGGCAGTTGGGTGAAGATTGCTCCGTGTCAGAATTCATGGAGTTCGAGTTCGAAGACGGTTCATCGCTGGCGCTTCAGGTCTTCCCGGCGGCCGCCCCTGCCGAGACCTCAGCGCCTGGCTTCGGCACGTCCGTACCGGTGGCCAGGGGATCGCGGCTGGGAGCCGTCGCCGGAACCGCGTTGCGGGGGGTTCTGTCCCCCCTGGTCCCCCTCCTCCAGCAGATCCGTGACACCGCGGCCTCCGTGCCCGATTCGCCCGACGAGATCTCGGTCAGCTTCGGGGTCAGGATCGGGAACGACCTCAAGCTGGGGGTCGTGGGCGTGGCGGGTGAGGCGACGCTGACCGTCACCGCGAACTGGCACCTGGGGCAGCAGACCGCCACGGACCGCTGAGATGCGCGGACGGGGCTACCGTGACGCGTCCGATCGCGACGCCGCACGGCTGTCCCTCGTATCGGTCCTCAGCTCTGGCACGGCCCGCGTCGTGGGAAGCGGCGTCTACATGGGCCAGCGGCGGCTGCTGACATGCGCCCATGTGGTCAACGAGGCGCTGGGCCGCGCCATGTTCGCACGGCGGGCCCCGGAGAACGCCTTCCTGCGGGTGCGCTTCCCCTGCGTGCCTGATGGACCCGCGCTCTCCGCACGGCTCGTGGCGTGGAAAGCCGCGCACCGCGCGGGGGCTCCCGACATTCCCGTGGTTCCGGGCGAGCCTCTCTGGGGCGGCGATCTGGCCGTACTGGAGCTGGCGGCGGAGCCTGCGGCTCCCGCTGCCGCCGCACCCTGGCAGTACATGGACCGTGGCCAGGAGGTCCGTGCATGGTACGGCGACGGCTCGTCGTTCACCTACGCGGACAGCAGCGTCGGCTCGGTGCAGCACGACCACGGTTTCGTGGACGGTGCGCCGCGTGGTGCCGCGATCGGTCCCGGCTATAGCGGAGGCCCCCTGTGGTGCGAAAAGGAACAGGCGTCGGTCGGGCTCGTGCTGGGTGTGATGTCACCGCCGGACGGTCCCTTCCGCGGCGAGAACGTACTGCGCCGGGCCATCGTCACCCCGTGGCAGGCCGTCGAACGGTTCCTGAGCACGCTGGAGATCCGTGTCGGTCCGGCGCACGGCGGCGCCGGAAGGCCGCCCGGTGCGGTCGCCCCGGTCCTGTGGCACAAACTCCACACGGTGGTCCTGAACCTCCTGCCGGACGAGGACCAGCGCCTGCGCCACACGCGCCGGGTCCTCTCGGCACTCGAGCTGCCGGGCGGCTCCAGGGCCGACGCGTCGGTTGCCGCACTGGTGGAGCTCGTGCTGACCCAGCCCCGCGCCGCCGCCGTCCTCACGGACGAACTACCCAGCGCACTGCGTGAGACAGCACTGAAGCTGCTCTCGCTGTGCCGCGGTGCGCTGGTCCCGGGCATCCTCACACCGCTGGAGCTCGCCTCCCTGCTGGCCCTTCTGGACGGGGAGCCCGGCCAGCTCCTCGAAGAGGCGGCGCGCGACGCACTGGTCAACACCACCTTCTGGGACGAGCCGCTCGAAACGCTCCGCGGCGAACCGGACGACGCCGTGCGGTCTCTCGTACTCGCCTTGGAGAGCTACTGGGGTGACAGTGGGTCCACCGACACCCCGCACCGCGTGCCCGCCCTGCTCACGGCGGTGGAGTACGTCGCCGCCCTGACGGCCCCCGGACAACGGGGTGAGCTGCGTGAGTGGGTCGCGGCTGTGGCGGAGAGGATCGGCGTGCACGAGTCGGTCCTGTTGTCCCGGCGCACCGACGCGGAGGACTGGGCCCAAGTCAGAAGAGCCCGTACGACACCCGCCGAACCGCGTCTGACCGTGCAGCTCGCAAGGTCCCCGTCAGGCGGTCACCTCTGCGCTGTCTGGTACGACCCCGGCACCGGACAGGACGGTGTCCTGCGGCAGGTGTTGGCGGACGACGAGCCGCGCGGCCCCCAGGACGTGGCCCGGTTGGTCCAGGACATCCTCCTGCGGGAGGTCCCCGCCGCGGTACGGGTGCGCAGGTCCCCTCTGGTCGAGTTCGTGGTCGAGCCGGAGGACCTCGATCTCCCGGTGGACCGCTGGGACGACGGCGACGTGGACAGCGGCTTCCCGTCCGTCCTCGGCGTGGAGTACGCCGTCGTCGTACGGTGTCCAGAACTGCGCACGCAGTCGCTCAAGAGGCTCAGGGCCTGGGAGACGAGGTCCGTGGGTTTCCCCTCAGGAGCGTTCACCCGGCTCATGCCGGAGCACAGTGAGCCGGAGCACGTGTACAAGCTCCTGCACCAGGACCAGCAGACGGGCCGGCTCGCCATCGGCTGCGCGCCTGAGCACCGCCCCAGGCTTCAGGTCGTCTGCCTGGCGCATGGCATACCCGTCGTGTTGTGGGACCGCAACGACTCACCACGCCGGATCGACCAGCTCACCGCACTCATGCTCAACGGCCACCCCCGGAGCCTGCCCGAACGTGTCCGGGCGCACCGCGCCCGGACGCTGGGGAGCTCCGGGGAGGAAGCGGTCGCCCCCGTACTCGTGTGGGACGACGCGTCCCGCACCCCGCCCGAGCCCTACTGGAGCGACCCGTCCTGGGAGGACGCGACCTCATGACGGCAACAGAGCGCACTCCGTCGCAGGACCCCGGCAACTGGCGGCTGTTCCGCGGAGAAGGACCGCCGCGCCAGGTGACGCTGCCTCCGGCGCCGCCATGGCGGCGGTTCGGAGAACGGCACAATGCCGGGTCCGGCGAGATGACCGCCCCCAGCGACCCGCGCCCGTATCTGATCGGGCCCACCCAGCGGGACATCGTCAACGCCGCCCTTCACCTGCGCAGGCCGCTGCTGGTCACCGGCCATCCGGGCACCGGCAAGTCGTCGCTGGCCCATGCGGTGGCCCATGAGCTCTCCCTGGGGCCCGTACTGCGGTGGCCGGTGAACAGCCGGTCCACACTCGCCGAGGCGCTGTACAACTACGACGCGGTGGGCAGGCTGCGTGAGACGAACCTCCTGCAAAAGGGGGACGGCAATGCCCCCGGCATCGGATACTTCATCAGGCTCGGACCGCTGGGCACGGCGCTGGTGGCGAACGGGCTTCCCCGCGTGCTGCTCGTGGACGAGCTCGACAAGGGGGACGTCGACCTGCCCAACGACCTTCTGACGGTCTTCGAGGAGGGCGAGTTCGAGATCCCCGAACTCTCCCGGCTGCCGCCCGGCGAGGACGACATCGAGGTCCACAGTGCGCGGGGTGGCGACACCGTGACCGTCCACAGGGGTGTGGTGCGCTGCCAGGAGTTCCCGGTCGTGGTCATCACGAGCAACGGCGAGAGGGAGTTCCCTCCCGCCTTCCTGCGCCGCTGCCTACGGCTGGACCTGCCGGATCCTGACGAGGAACGGCTGCGCGCAATCGTGGCGGCCCATCTGGGCGCGGACGCGCTGCCCCAGGTGGACGACCTGGTGCGGGCGTTCCTCGCCAGACGGGCACCTGGCGAGCTGGCCACGGACCAGCTGCTGAACGCTGCGTTCCTGCGGCTGGGCGGGGTCGATCTGGACGCCGAAGGGCTGCTGGAAGCGGTGCTGCACAGGCTGGGGGGTGCTCTGTAGGCATGCCCGACCGCCTGCTCTCCCTGCTGCGGGACGTCGGTTTCGACGTCACGGCCGAGGAGCTGGTCGACTGCCTGTGGCTGGCCGAGCGGATGCCTGCCGACGCGCCTCTGGCGCTGGCCGCCGGTCTCCTGGGCGGGGACGCCCGTCCGCCCGGCGCTGCCCAGGAACCCGGCGCCCCGCCGGTGACCGCGTGGCCGCAGACGAAGGAGACGGCCGGTCCCACGGACACGCCGGAGGCCGATCCTCCGCGAGCCGAACTTCACGCCGCCGATGCTCCGCCCACGGAAGCGCTCCCGACCAGCGGGAGCGAAGGCACCGGCCGGGACGACGGCATCACGGGGGACCAGGACTCCGACGGCGGATCCGATGCCCCGGACCCCGGGACGGCGGCGGAGAACGAGCGGCCCGAGGAGGACCGGAGCCCCGCGCTGCCCGTACGCATTCCTCATCCGCACGCACTCGCCCTCCCGTTACGGACGGCACGCGCGCTGCGGCCGCTGAAGCAGTACCGCCCGCATCCGTCGGCCGAGAAGCTGGACGAAGCCGAGACCGCCACGCAGATCGCCGACTCGGGACTCCTCGACGTGGTGACGCGTCCCGCCCGTGACCGCTGGCTGGACCTCACCGTGGTCGTCGACGACGGTGTCTCGATGCTCCTGTGGCAGCAGCTCTGTTCGGAGCTCAACTCGCTGCTCGCGCAGCTCGGCGCCTTCCGCCAGATCCGCACCTACGGACTGCGGCTGAGGCCCGGCCGGACGCCCAGGCTGAGCTCCCGGCCCTTCGTCCCCGACGCGCCGACCATGTCCGCCGAGGTCCTCACCGACCCGTCGGGCCGGACCATGACCCTGGTGATCTCCGACGGGGCCGGGCCCGGATGGCGCACCGGTGCCATGCGAGGCGTACTGTCGCGCTGGGCCGCATACGGCCCCACCGCGGTGCTCCATACGCTTCCGCCCCGTATGTGGCGAGGTTCCGGACTGCCCACCCGGCGCTGGTCGGTACAGTCACCGGGCCCAGGGGCCGCCAACACGACGTGGCGGGTGCGTGACCCCGTGCTGCCTGAGGCGCTCGCCCCGTTCGCCATGATGCCCGTCCCGGTCCTGACGCCGTCGCCCCAGGCATTCGCCGAGTGGGCCACGGTCACCGCGTCCGGAGGCTCCAGCAGTGTGCTCGCCCTGTGGGATGCCGACGCGGCGGAGCGACAGCGTCCGCCCGGGGCCGGGGCCTCCTCGCGCACGGAGGGGCTGACTCCCCGCGTCCGACCCGACGCGCAGGTGCAGCGATTCCGCCGCACCGTCTCCCCCGAGGCCTACCGCCTGGCAGCCCACCTGGCAGCGGTGTCACCGCTGACGATCCCGGTGATGCGTCTGGTGGTTCATTCCCTTCCACGCCCGGTCACGACGGCCCATCTGGCCGAGGTGTTTCTGAGCGGCATGCTCCGTCCGGCAGAGGCCGAGCACGGATCACCTGCCGCCACGGTCCTGCCCCAGCAGCGCGTCTTCGCGTTCACCAGCCGGTCCCGGGACATCCTTCTGGACGCCGTCCCCACCACCGAAGTGCTCGCCTCCACCCGTCGGGTATCCGAGCACATCGCCGAACTGGTGGGCCGTTCACCGGACTTCCCCGCCTGGCTGGGCCGCCCCGACGGGACGAGCCGGCTGGCCGACGACAGCACCGCCTTCGCCTGGCTGAGCCCCGCGCTCCAGGACCGTCTCGGGCTGAGCGGACTGTCGGCACAGGAGTGGGCGGAACAGCCCACGCTGCCACGGGAGATCCGGCTCAGCCCCCCAGGGAGCATCTACCCCCAGTTCCCGATGGTGGGTTACTCGCAGACGAACACCACCTGGTCCGCCCTTGACGGCGAGTCCCTCGGCGGATACCGGCTCACCTGGCAGGCCAAACAACCGGGCGGGCCCTCCCTCTACGCCGGAGCCAAGGGCGGGCACACCGCTGTGATCCGTGCGAGCTCGACGCGAGGCGCGTCCATAATCCGCCGGGAAGCCCTCGCCCTCGCCCGGTTCGATCACCCCTGCCTCCCCTCGCTCCTCGACGCCGACCTGGGCGCCAGGAACCCCTGGGCCGCCGCCACCGGCGCGCTCACCCGGTTGGGGCAGGGCGCACCGACGCTGCGCGTCCTGGCCCAGGGGCTTCGGGTCTACGAGAGCTTCGGCACGGACCTGATCCTGGTACTCGGCCAGCGGCTCGCCTCGGCCCTCGACCACAGTCACCATGCGGGAGTCGTGCACGGCCATCTGTCGGCGGACCGCGTGCTGCTCACGCTCGACGGACCGCTGCTCGTCGGCTGGCACCGCTCCCGGATCGCCGACCCTGGTGCCGCCCCCGCACCCGGCCGGACGGGTGCGGACGTGCGCGCGCTCGCCGCTCTGCTCGGACTTCTCGGGGCTCGTACGGACTGGCACCCGGTGGGCGGGAGCCACTTCTCCCCCCTGCTGGCCAGGGACGACGATGCACAGGCGGTAGGTCACGAGCTCGCCGACAAGATCTCGGATCCGTCCCTGGCCTCTGTCCTGCGCCCGTTCCTGACGCTGCCGACGCATGACAGAGCGATGTCGGCGGAGTCCATGCTGGCCGCCTTCCGTGATCGCGTCCCTCGGGACGCGTTCCTGCAGCCGTTCTCCTGCTGGCTCCCACCGAGCACAAGGGCCCTCATCGATGACGCCCGTCTCGACCTGTCCTCCAGAGCCGAGCCGGATCCGCACCTCCTGCTCCTGGCGGCGCTGCCGCTCGGAGCCGAGGTCCCCGTCATTCCGGGGAGCGAGCTCTCCACGGACGACCAGGACATGGATGTCCATGAACCCGGACGGCGTGGGCGGCAGCTCACGAAGTGGTTCCGGTTGCCGGGCCGCCCCGAGCAGGTCTCTCGCCGCAGTCTCCTCCGCCGCAGGAAGGCGGGCGAGGGGACGGTCATCCGGCCGATCGACAGCAGAACGGGCCGCCAGGGCCGTCTCGCCCTGGTGTTCGGCGGGGGAACCGGTTGCGGACGATCAACCGTCTCCGTGCAGCTCGCCTCCGCTGTCGCCGAGGGCAAACCCGCTTCCCGGCGTCCCCCCGTACTGATGCTGCCGTTTAATCCCGCGGCGCACGTACTCGGATACCGCATGGTGGCCGACGAAACTGCCGCGTACCGGCAGGTTTTCCCCGGCCGCCGGGTATCGGCGACCATCTCCCCCGACGACTTGGTCCTCTCGCCCACAGGGGGCTGGGTGACGCTCAAGGACTCCAACGGCGCGGACTTCGTGCACCAGTACGCTCCGGCCGGACAACCACCGCCCCCAACTCAGCAACACCGGGACATCCTTTCCCGCATGCGCAGGCTGGGCACCCTCGTGATCGACTTCGCAGGTGGTTTCGCGCCGCCCGGGCCATCCCTGCGCGGGACCTTCGGTGACGTCGACCGGCTCGTGGTCGCCTGCTCCGGAGACCCTGGGCAGGTGGCGGATACCGCAGCCGAGCTGACGTGGCTCGACCAGCACGGACACGCACGGCTCGTGTCCGAGGCAGTCCTCGTCCTGTCCGACCTGGCAGGAACAGCCGATACGCAGTCCGGTCTCACCGAGGCGGAGAGCCGGCTCGGCAATCGCGTACAGACCGTGGTGCGCATCCCTCATGACCCGGCCTTGCGCGACGGCGGACTGGTCGACTTCTCCGCTCTTGCGCCCATGACGAGAGAGGCTTTCCGAACGGCCGCCCGCGCCCTCTTCCACTGAATCAGCGCCGTGCCCCGGCTTACGGGCGGGCCTGTGCACTCCCGACAGGTCAGGCCGACGCCCGACACGTCGCCCCCGGTCTGCGACCGAAACCTTCCCCGTGCCTGAACCCCGATGGGGCGGCATGCCCGCCCGCGGCCCCTCATCACCCCCGCGCGGACAGTTTGAGTGTCAGCAAGTCCAGCGCTTCCTCCCACCGGAAACGGTCCGGCGCACCGTCGTCCTTGGGGCGGTGGAGCTCGTGGGAGCCGAGCGGGATGCTCGTGTCCCGCAGGCTGCAGAGGCTTTCGCCGTACGTGGGATGGGCCGCCCGGGCCGCGTTCACGTAAGGCAGGGCGGCGGTGGGGATGCCGAAGCCGTTCGACTCGCGCAGGATGCCCAGCTCCAGGGTGTCCGAGATTCCGGTCGCCCACTTGTTGATCGTGTTGAACGTCGCCGGTGCCACGACGATGGCACCCGGGTCCGGCAGCGGGCACGGGTCGCCGGGCGAGCGCCAGGCCGAGCGGATCGGGTAACCGGGCTGCACGGGCACAAGTACGCCGTCGACGCCACGGTCGCCGAGGTCGCTCTGCGCCAGCCGAAACCGGTCGCCCTCCTGACCTCCGACTGCGACGACATGACCAAGCCCTGCGGCAACCAGGTCCGCGTCATCCTCTCTGACCCACAGGCCGCCCGCCCGGAGCACTCACCCTTGCAGGCTCCCGTCTGCACTGTCGGCCTCGTGCCCCATCCGTGCCCAGCAGAGCGGACAAGAGCGGCCAAGTGCGGTTCCCAGAGTCCGTAGCCATACACCCCGCCCGACGGGAAAGCCCAGGTCAGAGCCTCTTCAACAGCCCAAGCACCGTTGATTCCCAAGCTCAGAGCGCGAGTTCGATTCTCGTCACCCGCTCCATGAAAAAGCCCCAGGCCAACAGCCCGGGGCTTCTTTGTTATCTAGGCCTCTTCAGCCTCTCCGTGCCCTCCGCGCGCTCGCCTGTACGCGGCGACCATGGCGACGGTGGCTACCGGCGCCTACCGCCACACGCGACGGGCCAACACCGGCCTGTCCCAGGTTGAGCCGACAGTCACCTCCGCTACGGAGCCGAAGCCCCCGCAGCCCATCCGCCGTTCGCCAAGCCGCCCTCGGCCCGATGGACGAAGGCAGCCGTCACCGCCGGAACCGTTGAACCTCCGGACGCCACTTTTGCTTGTCGACGCTGTGGACTCGTCCCAGGAGGGGATGCGTCACTCGGCGCGCCTACGTCACAGAAGTCGAGCCAGAGCACCACGGCCCGCCGTCCGGGGGGCGGGGCGACGGCGCTTGTCCACTGCGCTCGCCACACGAACTCGCCTTCCCAGAAGGGCGGTTGACCGGAGGAGGTCGGCGGGCTCGCGGCCACAGGGTCTCCTGCGAGCTGTCGGGAGGGCGCCCCGGGGGCCCCGGCCCGCAGACGCAGGTCCCGATGCACTGCAGACGTCGCAGCCGATTGGCCTCCTTGCTTTCGAAAAACGCTGCACTCGAGGTAAATGAATACCTGTGTCGGCGGCCTCAGAATTTAACGGCCCTTACTGGGAGAGTTTCTGCCGCAGCACACACGGGGAAATATTTGACGCACACAATCCTCCACGGCGTGCTACTGTCGGACTCGGTTGCAGTTTTGGTACCCAAAAACTTCAAGCGCCTCTGGTCGGCCTCGATGCCGCAGGGAAGCGCTTTGTATTTCCGGTCATTTTCCGGGCAGGGCATCATCGCGGCGACACGGAATCCGTACAGTACGGATTCCGGTGTACTGCCCAAAGGAGATATGACATGGCTACTGGCACCGTGAAGTGGTTCAACGCGGAAAAGGGTTTCGGCTTCATCGAGCAGGACGGTGGCGGCGCTGACGTGTTTGCCCACTTCTCGAACATCGCCGCCCAGGGCTTCCGCGAACTGCAGGAAGGTCAGAAGGTCGCCTTCGACATCGCGCAGGGCCAGAAGGGCCCGACGGCCGAGAACATCGTTTCCGCCTGACGCCGGCGCACATTTCGTAGCTGGGGCCCGCATCCCTCGGGGTGCGGGCCCCAACTGCACGCATTTCCGTAGCGGTTCCATCTACGGGAACACACTATTGAGGGACGCAAGCATCCTCGGAGTCGCGCCCGGCCATGCACTGGATTCGTTTGCGCACGCCATCCCCCATTTTCGCTTACGTCGACACGGATTTCCCGTGGGCCACGTTCGCATTCCATTCGGTCCGTTCCTGTGATTCCCCGCGCTGCTCTTTCGCTGCGGAATTCCTTGATACGTGCCGTATCAAGGAAGGTTCTGTATGAACCCCACACGCACGAACAGCCGTTCCTCCCGTGCCCGCCGCAACGGCGGCCACGGGTACGACTCCACTGCTGGTTCGATTCGGGGCAGTCGCTTCGGTTCGTCCACCCCGAGCCGTTCGGCAGGTCCGAACCGTTCGGGTGGCCGGCGGCCCGCCGCGATGCAGGGAGAGTTCGCCCTGCCCGAGACGATGACTCCGGCGCTGCCCGCAGTCGAGGTGTTCAGCGACCTCGACATGCCGAGGAGCCTGCTGGCCGCGCTCACCGCGCAGGGCGTGGCCACGCCGTTTCCGATCCAGGGTGCGACGCTGCCGAACTCTCTGGCGGGCCGTGACGTCCTGGGCCGCGGCCGGACCGGCTCCGGCAAGACTCTCGCCTTCGGCCTGGCCCTGCTGGCCCGCACCGCCGGGCAGCGCGCCGAGCCCCGTCAGCCGCTGGCCCTGGTTCTGGTTCCCACCCGGGAACTCGCTCAGCAGGTCACCGATGCCCTCACCCCTTACGCCCGCGCTGTGAAGCTGCGCCTGACCACTGTCGTCGGCGGGATGCCGATCGGCCGGCAGGCGAATGCGCTGCGGGGCGGCACCAAAGTCGTCCCCGCACCCTCGCCCAGTTCAAGACAGGGCACGTCACCGTCCTGGTCGCGACGAACGTCGCGGCGCGCGGCATTCACGTCGACCACCTCGACCTCGTCGTGAACGTGGACCCGCCGACCGACCACAAGGACTACCTCCACCGCGGCGGCCGTACCGCGCGGGCCGGCGAGTCCGGCAGTGTCGTCACCCTGGTCACCAACAACCAGCGCCGCGACATGACGCGCCTCATGGCGGCCGCCGGCATCGTGCCCCGGACCACCCAGGTCCGCTCCGGCGAGGAAGCACTCAGCCGGATCACCGGCGCCCGGACCCCCTCCGGCATCCCCGTGACGATCACCGCGCCGGCACCCGAGCGGCGCAAGCGCGGCACGGCCTCCCGCGGTCGACGCAGCCCGGCCGCGGCTGCCCGGCGCGTTAGCGGGCGACAGTCCGCCTTCGACGCGGCGGCCTGAGCACCGCGCGATCCGGAAGCTGACCCATCTCTGCAGGAGGCACGTTGTGACACCGGTCCAGATACAGCCCCACCCGGCGAACACCGGCCCCGTGCCCCGGACGGCGCTCGACGCCATGAACACGGCCGGGCCACAGGTCTGCGACGACATGACCGTCGAGGTGGCCCTGTCCGTCATGGCCAGTGCCAGGACCGGACACCTGAGGGTCTGCAACAACGACGGCCTGTGCACCGGACTGGTCACCCGGGCCCAGCTCACCATCGTCCGCGACGGCCCCGCCTACTCGGATCGGCTCCAGCTGCGCGACATCCTCGGCGACCGCGGGCCGCACACCTCGCCCGCCACCATGATGGCCGAGCACGCCACGCACCACCGCCGGCTCGCTACCCAGTCCGTCGTGGACGAGCAGGACAGCGCCCCGGGCGTCCTCGCCCTGGCCCTGGTCCTCTGAACCGTCTCACCACCGCGGAACAATCCCCTTCCTCTCCCTGTGAGGCATCGTGCGCTGTGTTATCGCCCGCTTCCCGTTCGAACTGACCAAGAGCGGCGTCCTGGACTCCATGAAGGGCATCAAGCCCGAGGAGGTCGTCGGCGAGTCCGTGACCATCGGCCGCCGCGCCTACCCCGTCAAGCAGGTCGGCGAGGTCATCACCCGCCAGGATCGCCGCGACTTCAGCGCCGACGAAGTCCTCCGGGCCATGACCAAGCTCGGCTTCACCTGCCGCAGCCTCCCCCAGACCGCCGCGCCCACCCGCGCCCTCAGCCCGCTCCAGCACGCCTCCGCGATGCTCGGCACCCCGGTGGCCGTCTGACCGCCTGCCCGTCCGACTGTCTGGCCGCCTGACTGTCTGGCCGATGGGAAGCGCGAGCTGACACCCGAACAGTCGAGAGGGCCCGACCGGCACACGCCGGTAGGGCCCTCCCGCGTACCGGTGAGTTTCTCTACGCGGCGCGACGTCAGTGATCGGAGTAGCTGAAGTCGCCCATGGTCCAGGCGCTGACATCCGCGATCGAGACGCGGTACATCCCACCGGTCTCCGGGATCCCCACCGTGCCCTGAAGGATCCTCGCCATGTGGAAGTGCAGATACGCGGGCGGCCCATCCCCCCGCGTGGTAGCGGTGAACATGGCGGAGAACTCGCCCAGACGGGACGAGTCCGACAGGACCTCCGACACCCGTTGCCTCCACACGGCTTCGGGCGCCAGTCGGCCGGTGATGACAGCGCCACCGGTGACCACGGTCAGGGACATCTGATTGCTGTGCCCGGACTCCACCAGCGTGGCGACGTCAACGAGCAGCTCGTCAGGTTTCGACATGAGAGCCGATCCTATTCACGAGTCGTCCCGTCCCCTTGAGCGGTCGTGCTGCCGAGCAAGACGGGCAGTCACCATCTTCCCCTCAGAGGCCCGGCGGGTGACCGCGGTCGCTCTGGCGAGCCGGTCGACGGGCCAGCCGAAGCCTCCCGCGAGGTCGATTACCTCCTCACGGGAAACGCGAAAATCTCTGTTGGTCGGAGTAGACATTGAGTGGTGGCGTGGTTATTGTTTCTCTCGTAACCCAGAGAGACAGCAAGGCCTGGCAGAGACGAACTGCCGGTAGTACACGTAGTTGCAGGACGGTGCGGCAGTGGAGTTTCGAAGCCAGGGTTGTTGCAGGACGGCGACGGGACTGACAGCCGGACCGGGTGGCCCGCAGCGAGGGGCCGCCGGAGCGGGACCGCTGTCACTAGTTGCGGTACCCGTGAGTGCAGTAGGCAGTACCCAGCAGTGAAGTGACTAGCGGTACCTCGGTGAAGGCGTCGGCTGCGGACGCGCGCACTGGGAAGTTCGGCAGTGGGGTTCCAAGCCAGAGCAGACGCAGGACGGGCGACGGGGCTGGCTACCGAAGAGTGGCGCTGTCACAGGCCGCTGAGCAGGTCTCATCACCAGCAGTACGCAGTACCCCATGGTAGGTAGTTGATCACCGAGGGAAGAACGGAGGAGCCCGCGCCATCAGGATCGCCCGAGCTGGAGTCTTTGGCTCGGGTACCGCAGGACATCGATAGTGAGGTGGTCTCCGGTCAAGCAACCGCGATCCCCGCACTCCCGACAGCAGCCAGGTCGGGACCGCGGATACAGAATGCCGGTGCAGTATCAGGGCCGGCAGGTGGTGTAGTAGTTCCTTCGGGGCCCTGGTGCCGTACGGCGCCAGGGCCCCTCCACGCGTTCCACAAGAGAGGTGCAAGTGACAGCAGACGACTCGTACGGCCGTCTTGATGACGACGACTACCCCGCCTACACGATGGGCCGGGCCGCCGAGATGCTCGGCACGACCCAGGGCTTCCTCCGCGCCATCGGCGAAGCCCGTCTGATCACCCCGCTGCGCTCGGAGGGCGGCCACCGCCGCTACTCCCGCTACCAACTGCGCATCGCCGCCCGCGCCCGCGAACTGGTCGACCAGGGCACGTCCATCGAGGCCGCCTGTCGCATCGTCGTCCTGGAAGACCAGTTGGAAGAGGCGCAGCGCATCAACGCCGAGTACCGCCGCGCCGCCGAATCGGCAAAGCCGCCGACCGAGGACTGAGGCGGTGCGCGCCCGCCGGACACCGGCAGACTGGAAGGCATGAGACATGGCTACGGGAACTATGGCGTCCCCGGACCGCCCCGGTCCGGGGCTCGCTCACGCAATCAGGCGGGGTTTGGATGTATGCGCGTGGGGTGCCGGCCAGGAAACGGCGGTACTGGGCAGGGGCTTCGCCTCCTCCGCCCCCTGGCAGCGCCGCGTGCCACAACGTGCCAGTAGCGGCGGTGAACAGCGGTCAACAAGGGATCCGCCAAGGCGGCCAGAACAGTACCTTCAGTGAACGTTCTCGCAGTTCAGCAGCCTTGCGAGCCATCAAGTGCCGGTTGATTCCCAAGCTCAGAGCGCGAGTTCGATTCTCGTCACCCGCTCTTTGAAAGGGCTCCCGGCCATTGACCGGGGGCCCTATTTGCTGCCCGCCTCATAGACTCCGGGCAACGAGGTCATCCCACACCGCAGCATGTCTCTTTTCAGGTTTGATAGGACTCTCCTTTGAGTCAAGGGCCGTCTGAAAGTGCCAGTCAGCTGCTGGCTGACCTATTCACGTCCGAGCCAGCGGAGAGGCGAAGAATCTTGTCCCAAATAGCCATAACAGCCACAGCGGCGGCCGTAGCCAGGGCGACGCCGACGGCTGATGAGGCCAGGGCAAATACGATGCCGGCGAGACAGAGGGTGAACGCAGATCCTCGCAACACCTGCTGTCGCCACGCTCTGCGCTCCCGGTGGCCATGCAACAACTCGTCGCCGGATGCGTCACCGGGCGCGAGATCTTGCAGCTGACCGCTGGCGAGGACTTTCAGGATTCTCTCGACTCCGAGCAGAGCTTCGCACCGTCGATGCGATCAAGTTCAACCCCGTCCCGAAGCTCGCGCACGAGGACAGCGGCTGCTGAAAATCGAGCCACGACCTGGGGCATGGGGTTGCGGCCGTCGGGAAGCGCACGTTGCAGGGCGTATCTCTCCAGCGCAACGGCGAAGTCCTCCAACGCTTGGACTGCCGCGACATGCGGGGAGTTGAAGGGCGATGCTGTCAGAGGAACCTTCCCCTTCACTTCCAGAGGCTTGAGAAGTGCCTCATAGGCCCTACGCACCGTGGCTGTCACAGCCTCGGTTGTCCACCGTTGCATACCTTGGTTCGGACAAGTGAAGCAATCACGCCAGTGATCAGAATGGGCGTCATGAGGGCCCCGACAGCGAGGGCGTCGCGCCAGGCGTGCCAGGCGGGTGCTTTCAATGGTTGCTGCAAGAACCAGCCCCGTTGAGAAAGATGTCAAGACAGGGACGATCACCTTTATGCCGAGTGCCCTCCTCGACACCTGGTAGAGGACGTCTTCGCGCTCCAAGTAGTCCAGCGTTGGATAGTCGGGACGTGTCGCCAGGGAGCTGCCGCGGATCTGACGCACCAAGTGAGCGCGACGACGACGTGCACGCACCCGCGCACGAGCCCAGCAGAGCCGCTCCAAGAATGTCCTTTTACCTCGGCGCTGCGACGTTGCCGTCATGGTCAGGGCCCATATTGACGTTGTTCAGGCAACGAAGACGAGCGCCACAAGGTCGGCTTTCGACACACTCTCCCCCTCCAGAAAGTTGTAAGACTCAGCCCCCACCGCGCGCAGCGAACAGTCGGCAGAACTCGATAGAGAGCATGTCAGAGGTGCCGGATCCGGTCGGCCGGCATCGACGCCTCCTCCACAGCCAGTCCAGTGGCCAGACACTCTCGATCGCCGCGGGCGATCTGGGGGTGGGCATCACGTTGGTGCTGGGGCCGAGTTGCACCGCCGATCTCCCGAAATAGGCACTGCGGGCAGCGGCGTCATCGGCCCCGTCGGCGGGGCAGCGGGCCGGTGTCCTGCTCGCAGGAGTGATGTCTGCGGTCCGAGCGGCTCATCGTCGGCTCTTCCTGGATAATCGATGCATGGCATCACAGCCTCGCCTCTCCGACCTCCGTCGTGCCAAGTTCGTCCGGCGCCTGCCCGCAGCGCTCTCCGAGCTTGCCGGTCCCAAGCACGGCCCGGTACACCTGCCGCTCCACCTTGCCTGGTCGGGGTTGACCACGTTCGACCTCGACCGGCCCCGGCTACGGATGAGCTACTACCGCATCGTCCTGGCCGAGGGCCGGCACGACGACCTGGTCCAGTACCTCGACCAGGACCTTCTCGTCGGCCTGTGGCCCATACTGCGCACACTGGTCAGCCGGGATGTCCGCGAGGTCTGGGAGAGCGCCTTCGGCGAGCTGGCCGACAGTGCCCGGAACGCTGCGTGAACCTCACGGGCCTGCACCACCGCTTGCTTGCAGACGTGCTCGCCGTAGGCGGCGCCTACCCTCTCGCGCTCACCGGCGGCTACGCGGTCCAGGCCCACGGCCTGGTCGACCGGCTCAGCCAGGACCTTGATGTCGCAACCGAGAACCCAGATCCCATGGAGGACATCGCGACCGTCGTGCGCACCGGACTGGAGCAGCGCGGATGGCACGTAGAAGCCCTGGAGACAGACCCGCTGTCCGCACGCCTGATCGTGACCGACCCCGCCAGCCGCGAAGAGTGCGAGGTCGACATCCTCAAGGAAGCACTCTGGCGACCACCCGTACACACGGCTACTGGACCCGCACCAACGACCCGGAAATCGACATCGTCGGCGCCGACCGCTCCCCCATCGCCAAGAAAATCACTCTCGTGGGTTCGGTCAAGTGGCTGGAGAAGAAGCCGTTCGACAACCGCGACCTCGCCCGCCTCATCACTCACCGCTCCCAGCTTCCCGGCGCCGACGACAGCACCCGCTTGCTCGCCGTCACCCGCAGCGGGTGCACCGCCGACGGCGTCCACACCCTCACCCCCGAGGACCTCTCTGCCGCCTGGTCCTGAATCTGTGACCGACCGTGCCACTACGTGCCGGTCGGAGCGGTAGGCAGCGGTTGTCGGCGTACGGGCTGTAGTGCAGAGGCATGTACGGGCTGATGTACAGAGTTTGAGTCTGTGTCAACTGACCGCCGTGATGCCGCCTTCGATGG
>NZ_JBIBYR010000013.1:0-229172 GCF_043083485.1 Streptomyces sp. NPDC014727
CACACGATGCACGCGCCCGAACAGGGACACAACACGGAACGCGGGAGACCAGCGCATCCAAAACCGTTCGGGATACGCGCAGTGCCGGGCAGTGGGTCCAAGACTCACTCCTGCTCACTGATTAGGAACGGTTGTCTCCTCGGCCACGATCAGGGCCCTTGATGCATCGGCGCCGGTTGACTGCGGACCGTGTTGCCCTCAACGGCCGGGTTGATCAGGGCCCTTTGGCGAGCAACAGCTGAGAGCTGAGGGTGTGGTACGCCCATTGCTCCCACTTGGCCGGTGGCCACGCGCGGTCGCGGGTGAGGAGCAGGAAGAGCTCCGGGCTGAGGACGGCGTAGATGATGTCCGCCGCCTCGGCGGCGGGGATGTCGGGGCGGGCGCCTGGCTTCTTCGTCAGGGACTTCGCCGCGGTGGAGATCACTGTGTACCGCGGGTCCGCCTGATCCGGCCACAACTCTCGGATCTCCGGGTTGGTCGCTGTCGCGGCGCGGACCATCTCGTCGATGGGCGCGACGCGTTCGAGTGTTCCGCGGGTGCCGGCGACCAGTGCGGCCAGTGCGGACTCGGCGGCAGGCGCCGTCATGACTTCCGCGAACCAGGGCCGGTCCATCGTCGACACGGGTTCGTCGTCGCCCGCGATCGCGACGTCGACAAGTTCCTTGAGCAGCGAGGGCTTGTTCCGAAAGACGAAGTAGATCGTCTGCACCGCCACGCCTGCCCGGTCGGCGATCTCCTGCAGCTTGGTCGCCCCGTAGCCCTGCTCGACGAAGAGTGCGCCGGCCGCCTCGATGATCCGTCGCCGCGTCTCCTGGGCTTTGCTGCCCTGCTTCCCCTTGCCCTCACGCATGACTGGAGTCTATATCTAGAGTTGAACTCTAGAGTCGGACTCTAGTCAGGGAGGAAGTGCCGTGCACACCATCGCCAACCGGCAGCAGGCAGAGGCATGGAACGACTGGGAGGGCATCCACTGGGCCGAGCACCCCGAGCGTTATAACGGGATGATGGGTGCGTTTAACGCACCCCTGTTCGCCGCCGCAGGCATCGAGGCCCGGGACCGGGTCCTCGACGTCGGCTGCGGCACCGGCCAGACGACGCGCCTTGCGGGGCAACGGGCATACAACGGGAACGTCGTGGGAATCGACCTGTCCGCGCCGATGCTGGAACGCGCCCGCCGTGACGCAGCCACGGAAGGTCTTGGCAACGTCACCTTCGAGCAGGGCGACGCACAGGTACATTCGTTCCCCGACCGCGGATTCGATGTCCTCATCAGCCGCGGTGGTGTCATGTTCTTCGCCGACCACGTCGCAGCCTTCACCCATCTTGGGCGTGCGCTCGTGCCGGCCGGCCGCGTCGCGTTCCTCGGCCCGCAGCCCGCGGGCCCGGACAGCAGCTACGCCCGTGCGACCGCCGCACTCTCACCGTTCCTGCGCGAGGCATCCCCCGCTTCCAGGGGTATGGGGTCGCTCCTCGACCCCGCGCGCATCCGCCAAGTGCTCGCCGCCAGCGGGTTCACCGACATTGAGGTGGCTCCGTTCGAGGCGCCCATGACCTTCGGCGCCAACGCGGGCGAAGCCGCCGACTTCCTCTTCTCCATGGGCCCGACGCGCTACAACCTGCGCGATGTCGACCCGGCAACCATCACGCGTATCCGTGCCGAAGTGCTTGACGCACTTGCGGAGTTCGAGACCGCGGACGGTGTCTGCATCCCCGGTGCGGTCTGGATCGTCACGGCGACTCGGGACCGCATCGCGTCGAGCAAGTGACGCATTGTTCCAGACGTGATCAGCAGGGGGCCCGGCGGGCGAAGAGCCCTGCGCACCGTCTTGGGCGGCACCCTGCAGGGGCTTGACCCCGAGCAGGTCATCCGCCTCGGCTTCGCCCGTTACGAGGCTTCGGGCCGGTGATTCGAGCCTGGTCCTCTCGAACCGGACCTCGTTCGGGGGCTGTTAACCTGCGGCGATCCATTCTTCCTTTACCGGACTCATACCAGTCCCTCACCAACAAGAGGTTGCGCATGCGCGCAGGCAGATCCGGCTTCGCGGTCATGGTCGCGGGAACGCTCGCTCTGGGGGCATTCACCGCGCCGTCCGCGCAGGCGGCGGACACCGGCGTCAAGGTGTCGAACCTGGTCCTGAACAAGGGCAAGTCCATCATCGTGGGTACGTCCGCAGAGGTCACCCCCACATTCACGTACCACGTGTCGTGGCCGTCCGGTCTCAAGCAGTCCGACGTGAACACCTCCCTGTACCTGTACCACGACACCACCCCCGCCAAGGCCTCGGAGCGTGGGGCCATCTACATGGGCCTCACCGCCTGTGGGACCGGCTCCGTGGCAGCCGACTGCGAGGGCACGCTGTACATCGACCCGCGATACACCCTCGACTCGAACAACGACGCCACGACCTGGAAGAGCGCCGTCTGGGTACGTATCTGGAACGCGAAGGGCGGGCTCAAGAGCGAGGAGTATCTGCCTCTCTCGCCCACCGTGCGGGTCAAGCGTGCGGCGAAGGTCACCGTCGACGCCTCGCCCGAGCCCGTCGCCAAGGGCGGCAAGCTCACCGTCACCGGCAAGATCACCCGCGCGGACTGGGTGAAGCACACGTACACCGGCTTCGGTGGCAAGGCGGCCAAGCTCCAGTTCCGCAAGGCCGGTACCAGCACGTACAACACGGTCAAGATCGTGAAGGCGAGCTCGACCGGTGCCCTGAAGACCACGGTCACCGCCTCCGTCGACGGCTACTGGCGCTGGACCTTCGGTGAGACGAACACGACCGGCGGCGCGACCGCGGCCGGCGACTACGTCGACGTCAAGTGACGGTCTCCTTTCCCCGGACCGAGCCGACCCGGTAGCCCCGGGGCGGCGCGCCGGGCGCGGGCGGAGAGGCGGGGCGGGGCGACCGTTTGGGCTCCTCTGACTTGTTGCTATGAGATGACTGACATGCGCCCTGTTCGCTCATGTGCTCGGGGGTGTCGCTCGTGGGCTCGGGGGTGCCTGCCAGAGCGCCTTTGCGTCTGCGTCCCGGTTTACGCTGCGGTGCGCTGCACCCGCGGCCAGGGAAGCCTTGATGTCTTACTGCAATCAGCTGAACACTTACGGTGAGCGCAGTCAGTTGGCTGCGCCGCCGAACAGACTCGTCGGACATGTACATTGCGCGTCTTGAGCGTCCCGGCTGCTTGCCAAGGGATCCGCTGCTGGGCGCTGCCGTGTGCGTGAGGGTGGGTCGTGTCTGCTGATGGAGGAAACAGATGGCAGACATCACCAAGCTCAGTGTCCAGCTGTCCACGGCGACCGACGCGGGGGCCGGCACCAACGGCTTCGTGTACGTCGGAATCGCCGGCCGGGAGTTCCACGTGGACTCCCCCCGCAACGACTTCGAACCCGGCGACAACTACACCTACATCTTCGGCGACGGCACCAACGTGCTCGACGCCGTACGCAACGATCCGCGCCTGCCCCGCCTCGACACCGACGACCTCGACCGGTACCCCGTCTACCTCCGCTTCGAAGGCGTCGACAACGACGACGACTGGTGCGTGGAGCGCGTGACCGTCACCGTCAACCCCGGCGGCACCAGCACCAGCACCTACGACAACCCGCGCCTCGCCGGAACCGCTGCCGACCAGAAGATCTGGCTCGGCAAGCGCTTCGGCGAAGTCGTCTACCTGCGACGCATCTGACAGGCAACCCCGCAGGTGAGGCGTCGGCGTTCCTCTGTCAACTGGCGGAGGAACGCCGAACGCGTCAGTTCTCGGCCGGGCGTACCAGGTCGCTCGGGTCGGTGTTCGCCCCGCACAGCACCACGGCGACTCGCTCGCCCTCGCGCGGCCGGTAGCCGCGGCTCGGCGCCGTCGGCCCGTTCGCAAGGTCCGGAGCGGTGAGCGCGGCCAGTGCGGTGGCGGCGGCGTGCTCGACGGCGACGCGGCGGTGGTCCCACAATGCCTGGCGGGCGCGGACGATTTCGCCGTCCGGTACCAGGACGGAGCGGACGTCGTCCTGGCGGGCGGCGTGCAGGGCCAAGGCGGTGGCGCGGCGGGCGCCGAGGGCGTCGATGGCGACCGAGTCGACGGAGACGTCGACCGGGCGACCGGCCTCGATGGCGGCGTTCAGCGCCCGGCAGTTCTCCGGCTCGACGGCGACCGTTCGGATTCCGTGGTGCTGAGCGGCGGTGGCGACACCGGCGAACAGCCCGCCCCCACCGACCGAGACCACCACGGTGTCCAGACCGGGGATCCGGGCGTGGATCTCTTCCAGCAGAGTGCCGGCCCCGGCGGCGATCAGCGGGTGGTCGTACGCGTGGGCGGCGAGCGCGCCGGAGGAGGTGGCGAACTCCCCACATGCTTCCAGGGCTTCGGCATACTCAGCGCCGACCACCCGCACGTCCGCCCCGAGGTCGCGGAGCCGGGCCACCTTCACCGCCGGGGCGACGGTCGGCAGGAACACCGTGGCCCGCACGCCCTGCTGCCGGGCCGCCCATGCGCAGGCGAGGCCGGCGTTGCCGCCGGAGGCGATGGTCACGCCCGTGTCCGGCAGGGTGCCGGCTTCGCGGTGGGCCTGGATGAAGTTCTGCGCGCCGCGCGCCTTGAAGGAGCCGGTGTGCTGCATGAACTCCAGCGCGAACCAGACCTCGCAGGGCTCCTCGGACCGGGCGCCGAGGTGGCCGCCCTGAGCTGTGCGGATCGTTCCCGGGTCGACGGGGGCGACGGCGACCGGGCGGACGTGCCCGGCGATCCGGTCGGTGGCGGCCTTGATGTCGTCGTACCTGAGCTGGTGCACGTCGTTTGCTCCTGCCGAGAGAGGATCGCGGCCGGGTGACGAGTCGGCCGGTGGAACGGGTCGGGCCTCCGGACCCGGAACGGTGCGCGCTCAGGGTGCCTTGACGGCCTCGACGAACGGCGTCCAGGCGGACGCGGCGATGACAAGGGCCGGTCCTTCGGGGCGCTTGGAATCGCGGACGGGGACGACGCCGGGGTGACCGTCGGCGACTTCGAGGCAGTCGCCGCCGCTGCCGTTGCTGTGACTGCTCTTACGCCAGGTGGCGAACCCCTCAGCGACTTCAAGGCACTCGCCACCGTCGCCGTTGCTGTGGCTGCTCTTGCGCCAGGTGGCGATGCTGAGGTCAAGGTCGATGCTGGCCATGCCGGTACTCCTCAGCCGCCTTCTCGATCAGGGCGAGGGACACCTCTGGCGGCAAGGCGGCGGCCCTCAGCCGATCGTATGCCTTGTGGTACTTCACCACGATGGACGGATCGTCGATGGTCTGGCCGTGGTACGGCCCCTCGGTGTAGAGCAGTGGTGGTTCGTCGTCGAAGTCCATGAGGAAGAGCGGCAGCTCGGCGAGAGGGCGGGTGGGACCGTTCCACGGAAGGACTTGTACAACGATGCGGCAGCGCCGTACCAGGGCAGCGATATGGTCCAGTTGTTCGGCCATCTGCGCAGGCGGGACGATGGGGTGGCGCACGAGGGACTCGTGCAGGACAGCCCAGTATTCGGGCTTCTTGGGATCGTCAAAGAGCCGAGCCCGTTGCATCCGGGCATCGATCTTGGCTTCAACTTCCTCCAGCGTGTCCAACGGGTGCGCGGAGCGGTTGATCGCGTGCGCGTACGCCCTGGTCTGGAGTAGTCCCGGGAACAGAGTGTTGGACCACACTCCGATGGACCTGGCCCGGGTCTCAGCCTCCGCGACCCCGGCGAAGTACGCGGCGTGCGCCCCCTGTTTGGCCTTCCGTACGTCCTCGCACCGCCGTTGGAAGAACCCGTCCGTGCCCAGAACCCGGTCCACATGCTGTGCCAGATCCACCGGCATCCGGCGATGGCCGTGCTCGATCTCGCTCAGGTACGTGATGCCGTAGAAGCTGCCGTCCACCAGCTTCTCCAGGGTCAGGCCCGCCTCCTCTCGTTTGAAGCGGAGTTCCTTTCCGTAGAACTGCGGGACGCCCGCCGAGCCGTCGATCTCCTTGCGCGTAGCCACTCTTGACCACCTTTCGCGCTGTGCGTTGTGGAGCGGGAAACCCTTTCAAGGTAGAGCTCCGTGCGGCAGCGTGTGAGGGGTTCGTCACAGTGTGCAACGAAAGGTGGACGCCCCCTCATGGACGACTCGCAGGACACCCCCGACCACGACATCGGCTCGGCGGTCGACGCGCTCCGCGCCGCGCTCACGGCGCACGGCATCACCCTGCCCTCGCTGGGCGTCGACCCGTTGACGCTCGCCTGGTGGGCGCCCCGGCCGCCGCTCGTCGCGCTCGGCAACTGCAATGCGGCCACCGCGCGTCGGCTGGCCGAGGTGCTGCGTACGGCGGCCGGTGGATGAGCCCGTTGCCGATCGCGGTGGACCTGCTCGCGGTGCCGAAGGCCGTGCCTGAAGTGCGGCACACCCTGCGGGAGCGGTGCGCGGGTGCGGATTGGCCCGATCTGCTGCTCTGCGTCAGTGAGTTGCTGACCAATGTGATCGTGCATCTCGGCGAGGGAACGCCGGTCACGCTCCGGGTCAGCGGCACGTGCACCGGTCGTGTCCGCGTCGAGCTGAGCGATCCCGAACCGTGTGCCTGGCCGACGATGCGGAGCGCGGCGGGCGGTGACGAGTCGGGGCGGGGGCTGGCGCTCGTGGACGCGTTGGCGCTGCGGTGGGGGGTGGACCGAGGGATGCGGGGCAAGACGGTCTGGTGCGAGCTGGCGGCGCCCACCGGGTGGGACCGGGCGGTGGATGAGCCGGTTGCCGTCAGTTCCGGCGGGCCGGGAGCGGGGGGCGGCCCGTCCGCGCCGGCCCGGGATCGCGCGGACGGGTGAGGGGGCGAAGGGTGTTCACCGAAGGGTGAGCAGGGTCTCGGATTCGACGTGGGTCAGCTTCGCGGGGTTGCGTACGTAGTAGAGGCCGGTGATGCGGGCGTTCTCGACCAGGGGTGCCAGGACGCCGTCGATCTCGCCGTCCAGGCGCAGCACGAGTGCGGGGTGGCCGTTGACCACGGTGGGGCCGACGGTGAGTACGCCTGTGGCCTTGCCCGAGCCGCCGACGATGAAGCGGGCCACCGTGTCGGCGCCGATGACCGGCCGCCGCGCGGCCTGCTTGACGCCGCCGCCGTCACTCATCAGGACCACCTCGGGGGCGAGCACGTCGAGGAGGCCTTGCAGGTCCCCGGTTTCGAGCGCGCGCCGGAACGACTCCAGTGCCGCCCGGGTCTCGCTCGCCGAGACCGCCGCGCGGGGGCGGCGGGCGTCGACGTGACGGCGGGCGCGGTGCGCGATCTGGCGGACGGCCGCGGGACTCTTGTCGACGGCGGCGGCGATCTCGTCGTAGTCGACGTCGAAGACCTCGCGCAGCACGAAGACGGCGCGTTCCGTCGGCGACAGGGTTTCGAGGACGAGCATCAGGGCCATCGACACGCTCTCGGCGAGCTCGACGTCCTCGGCCACGTCCGGCGCGGTGAGCACCGGTTCGGGAAGCCAGGGGCCGACGTACGTCTCCTTGCGGCGTGACAGCGCGCGCAGGCGGTTGAGCGACTGGCGGGTGGTGATCCGGACCAGGTACGCGCGCTGGTCGCGTACCTGCCCCGGGGCGACCCCGACCCACCGCAGCCAGGTCTCCTGGAGGACGTCCTCCGCGTCGGCCGCCGATCCGAGCATCTCGTAGGCGACGGTGAAGAGCAGGTTGCGGTGGGCGACGAAAGCCTCCGTCGCCGGGTCGGTGGCGTGGTCGTCGCGGTCGTCGTTCACGTCTCGCCTCTCTTCAGCTCTCGGCTACCGGCTCTCGGCTCTCAGGCCGCCCGTCCGACGGTGGCCGGTGCCGCCTTGCCGCGATCGGGCCGCGGAGCGCTCTTGCGCGCCTCGTTCACCAGCTGCTTGACGGTGGACTTGCAGATGAACTCCTTGAGCTTCGCACCGGGGCGGCCGCCCAGGTAGAACCAGTTCGCGTGGTCGTCCAGGGAGGCGAACTGGAAGATCCCGGTGCGACGGCCCAGGCTGATGCACTGCCCGGCGAACCGCACGGTGAGGGGCGCGGGACGCTCGCCCGCGATCCGGCTGAGCACCGTGCGGGCGGCGCGCGTGCCCAGCTGGCCCGCGGCCTGGCAGCTCATCCGGAACGGTGTGTCCGCCGGTGCCGCCGCGTCCCCGGCCGCGACGATGCGCGCGTCGTCCACGCTCGTCAACGTCTCGTCCGTGAGCAGGCGGCCCACGGCGTCGGTGCTCAGCCCGCTGCGGGCAGCCAGGTCCGGCACGCCGAATCCGGTGGCCCAGACGGTGACCCGGCTGGGGAGCTCGCGGCCGTCGTCGAGCCGTACGGCATCGCGGGTCACGGCCGCCACCCTCGCGCCGGGGCCTTCGAGCACGGTCACACCGAGTTCGGCGAGGGTCCGGGCGACCGAGCGCCGGCCCCGGGGGTGCAGATACGGGCCGAGCACCTGGCCGCAGACCAGGGTCACGGCGCGGCCCTCCTCCGCCAGTTCGGCGGCGGTCTCGATGCCGGTCGGACCGGATCCGACCACGGTCACCGGGGCCGACGCGGGCGCGGCGTCGACGACCGGCCGCAGCCGCCGCGCTTCTTCCAGGGTGGCGATCGGGTGGGCGAACTCCGCCGCGCCGGGCACGTCCGGTTCGGCGCTGCCGCTGCCCACCGCGTAGATCAGGTAGTCGTAGCCGACCGTGCCACCGGTCGTCAGTGCCACGCTGCGACCGGCCGCGTCGATCGTCGCCACGCTGTCGACCATCAGCCGGATGTTCTCGGCCAGGACTTCCCCGTAGTCGACGACCGCGTCATGGGTGCCGCCGACCAGTTGGTGGAGGCGGATGCGTTCGACGAAGTCGGGGCGCGGGTTGATCAGCGTCACGGACACGTTGTCGCGGTGTGCCAGGCGGTTGGCCGCGGTGACACCCGCGTAACCTCCGCCGATCACGACCACGTCGGTGTTCTTGTCCATGTTCTTGTTCATGGTGTCTCCGTCCGTTGCCCGGTTTCGGCATCAAGACACCGGACGGAGGACCGCTGTGACATGGCGTGAGACAGATCACTCGCGTGGGAACGGGCACGGGAGCGGGGGCCGGCGCGGGGTGGCCGCTTCGTCCTTCCCCGCTGTGGGCGGTTCTCTATCGCGGCGGCAGGGGCGGGCGCCGCCGGTCCGGGACGTTGTCGTACGTCGGCGGGGTCGCCGCCGGATGCGCGGCGAGCAGGTCCAGCGCCACCCGTACTCCGTCGTCCAGTACCGCGTACCTTCCCTCGGCCCAGTCGAGCGGGGTGCGCAGCGCCTCCAGGTCCGGTTCGACACCGTAGTTCTCGATCGACCAGCCGTACGTGTCGAACCAGGCCGCGTTCATCGGCACGGTGATCACCGTGCCGTCGCCCAGCCGGTGCCGCCCGGTCATGCCGACCACGCCGCCCCATGTCCGCTGGCCCACCACCGGGCCGAGCTTCAGCAGCCGGAACACGGCGGTGATCATGTCGCCGTCGGAGGACGTCGCCTCGTCGGCCAGGGCGACCACCGGGCCACGGGGTGCGTTGGAGGCGTAACTGACCGGCTGGGCGTTGCGGGTCAGGTCCCAGCCCAGGATCGTGCGGGTGAGCTTCTCCACCACCAACTCGCTGATGTGACCGCCCGCGTTGCCGCGCACGTCGACGATCAGGGCCGGGCGGGAGACCTCCATGCGCAGGTCCCGGTTGAACTGGGCCCAGCCCGAGCCGCCCATGTCGGGGATGTGCAGATACCCGCACTTGCCGCCGCTCAGTTCCCGTACGACCTCACGGCGTTTGGCCACCCAGTCCTGGTACCGCAGGGGGCGTTCGTCGACCAGCGGGACGATCGCGACCCGGCGCGAGGGGCCTGCGCCGTCGGCGGGCCGGAAGGTGAGTTCGACCGTGGTGCCGCCCGCCGCGGCGAGCAGCGGGTACGGGCCGGCCACCGGGTCGACCGGGCGGCCGTCGACATGGGTGAGGACCGCGCCCTCCCGGATGCCCGTACCGGCCAGCGGGGAACGGGCCTTGGAGTCGGAGGAGTCGCCGGGCAGGATGCGCCGGATCGTCCAGTCGCCGTCCCGGCACACCAGGTTCGCGCCGAGCAGCCCGATCGCGCGCTGGTAGTGCGGCGGGCCCTCGTTGCGGCGGGCCGGTGAGACGTACGCGTGCGAGGTGCCCAGTTCGCCCAGGACCTCGCGCATCAGATCGGCGAACTCGTCGGGGGAGGCGACCCGTTCGACCAGCGGGCGGTACTGGTCGAGCACGCCGTCCCAGTCGATGCCGCACATGTCCGGTTCCCAGAAGTACGCGCGGATGATGCGGCCGGCCTCCGCGTAGGCCTGCCGCCACTCCGCCGGGGGGTCGACGTCGTGCAGGATGCGGCGCGCGTCGATGTAGACCGTCGTGTCGCTGTCGGCGATCTCGGTGGCGGGGACGGCGCGCAGCTCGCCCTCGTCCATCACGACCAGCCGGGTCGCGTCGCCGCTGACCGCGAACGAGTCCAGATGTCCGACGAGTTCGGTCTTCCTGGCCTTGGAGATGTTGAAGTGTTCGAGCGTGGGACGGCCCGACATGTCCGCCGGGTTGGCGAACGTCTCGCCGAGCGCGCCCGAGATCGGCCAGCGCAGCCAGACGAGTCCGCCGCCGCTCACCGGATGCAGGGCCGAGTACTTCGACGCGGAGACCGGGAACGGCGTCACGCGGTTCTCCAGACCCTCGAACTCCACCGTGACCGTGGACGGCCCCTCGCCCGTAACGGCGTCGACGACGTCGTCGGCAGGGTCGAGACCGCCCGCCGCCGGGCGCCCCTCCGGGGACAGGGCGAACGGGGAGGGGGTCGCCGAGGAGAGCGGCACCAGGTAGGGGCGGCAGCCCAGCGGAAAGGAGAGGTCCCCGGTGTGCACGTCGTACACCGGGTCGAAGCCCCGCCAGGAGAGGAAGGCGAGGTATCGGCCGTCACCGGTGAAGACGGGATTCTCGTCCTCGAAGCGGCCGTTGGTGACATCGACGATCACCGGTGATCCCGTCCCCAGGATGCGGGCCAGTTTGATCTGGCGCAGCGAACGGCCGATCCCCGGGTGGGACCAGGTCAGCCAGGCGCCGTCCGGGGAGAACGCCATGTCGCGGACGGGGCCGTTGACGGAGCGGATCAGTTCCACGGGCTCGCCCGTGGATGTCTCCTCGTCGGTGTCCAGGAGCAGCAGCCGTCCGTCGTTCGTGGCGATGGCCAGGCGTTCGCCGTCCGGGTCGGCGATCAGTTCCTGGACCCTGCCGACCTGCCCGGAGGCCAGCCGGCGCGGCTCGCGGTCGCCGCTGGCGCGCGGCAGGTACGCGATCTCGATCGCGTCCTCGCCCTCCGCGTCCGTGACGTAGGCGACCTGGCCGCCGCTGCCGAGCATCTCGGGCAGCCGGACCCGGACCCCCGGGGTGCCGGCGATCGTCCGGGCGGGGCCGTCGCGGTGGGTGAGCCAGTACAGGCTGCCGCGTACGCAGACGGCGCTGGCCCGGCCCGTCTCGTCCACGGACAGCGAGTCGACGTTGGTGGCGGCCGGCACCTGGTACGTACGCCGTCCGGCGCGCGGCCCGCCGAGCCGTACCTCCAGCTTGCGCGGCACCGCGTCGGGCGAGGCCAGGTCGTCCACCAGCCACACGTCGCCCGCGCACTGGTAGACGACCCGGTGGCCGTCGCTGGAAGCGTGCCGGGCGTAGAAGGCGTCGTGGTCCGTGTGGCGGCGCAGATCGCTGCCGTCGGGCCGGCAGGAGTACAGGTTGCCGACACCCTCGTGGTCGGAAAGGAACGCGATCCGGCCGCCGACGAACATGGGCGAGTCGAGGTGCCCGCCGATGTCCGGGAGCAGCCGCTTGCCGTGCAGCCACAGCCGGCCCATGGCGCCGCCCCGGTACCGCTTCCAGGAGGCCGGTTCGTGCGGTGGCTTGCCGGTCAGCAGCAGGGTGCGCCGCTCGCCGTCGATGTCGGCGACGGCGATGTCGGAGACGGGCCCCCAGGGCAGCTTGCCGCCGGGGCTGCCGTCGGTGGGGACGGCGTAGGCCCAGGAGACGTGGGAGAACGGCTGGTTGTGCGAGGACACGGCGAGGATGTGCGAGGCGTCCCCGGGGTCGGGGGTCCAGCCGCACACCCGGGCGTCCGTGGACCCCCAGTAGGTGAGCCGGCGCGCCGGGCCGCCCTCGACCGGCGCGAGATGGATCTCGGGGTCGAGGCTGCGCCAGGTCGTGTAGGCGATCTTGGTCCCGTCGGGCGAGAACCGTGGATGACTGACCCTGGTCCGGTCGACGGTCACCCGCCAGGCGCGGCCGGGCCGCTGCCCCTCCGGGGCGAGGGGAGCGACCCAGAGGTCGTCCTCTGCCGCGAAGCAGAGCAGATCGTCGTGGAGGTGCGGGAAACGGAGATACGCGACATCGTCACTCACCCTTCAATGCTTTCCGCGTGCGGGGGCCCCGGCAACTTGTGGTGCGGAACACAAGCGAAACGATTTCGTTTCGCTGGGCGGACGGGGTACCGTCGATGTGTACGAAACAGTTTCGTTCGATTGACTGATGTACGAGACTGAGAAGCGGGAACGAGAAGCGGGAACGAGAGGTCGGCACATGGCGCGCACCAGGCTCACGCCGGAGCGTGAGAGCGAGCTGTACGCCGCCGTGCTCGACCTGCTCCGCGAGGTCGGCTACGACGCCCTGACCATGGACGCCGTCGCCGCCCGTACCCGTTCCAGCAAGGCCACCCTCTACCGCCAGTGGGGGAGCAAGCCCGAGCTGGTCGTGACCGCCCTGCGGCACAACAAGCCGATGTCCCTCGCGGAGATCGACACCGGCTCGCTGCGCGGCGACTTCCACGCCGCGCTGAGCCGCAGTGACGACTGCCAGATGGAGAAGAACTCCGCGCTGATGCGGGGCCTGAGCCATGCCGTCCACGACAATCCCGATCTGCTCCAGGCCCTGCGCGACCTGCTGATCGAGCCGGAAGTGACCGGCCTCGACACGCTGCTGCGCCGAGCCGTGGAACGGGGTGAACTGCGTCCGGACAACCCGGCGCTGAAATACGTACCGCACATGCTGGTCGGCGCCTTCGCCGCCCGGCAGCTGGTCGAGGACCGCCCCGTCGACCAGGCGTTCCTCATCGACTACGTCGACTCCGTGATGCTCCCCGCGCTCGGAGTCTGACCCCCAGTCCCCTTCGCGCGACCCGTCCCCTTCGCGCGACCCGTCCCCTTCGCACGGCCCCCTCCCCAAGCCCCACCTGACACGCCGCTCTCGTCGTCGGGCTGGTTCCACACGCCCTTTTCCACTCACACGACCTGACCGGGAGTACGCCTCCGTGGCCACATTCCTCTACAAGCTCGGACGGCTCGCCTTCCGGCGCCGCCGCTATGTCGCCCTGATCTGGGTGGCACTGCTGGCCCTCGCCGGATTCGGCGCGGCCTCCGCGTCCACCGCCACCTCCAGCTCCTTCTCCATCCCGGGTACGGAGGCGCAGAAGGCCTTCGACCTGCTGGAACAGCGCTTCCCCGGTGCCAGCGCCGACGGTGCGACCGCGCGGGTCGTCTTCAAGGCCCCCGACGGCCAGAAGATGACGGACCCGGCGAACAAGGCCGAGGTGAACAAGATCGCCGGCGAGCTGAAGTCCGGCTCGGACCAGATCGCCTCGGTCACCGACCCGTACACCGGGAACGCCGTCAGCAAGAACGGGTCCACGGCGTACGTCTCCGTGTCCTACAAGGTCAACTCCATGGAGCTGACCGACGGGACGCGCAGCGCTCTGGAGGACGCGGGCCACGCGGCGCAGAAGAGCGGGATGACCGTGGAGATCGGCGGTGACGCGCTCCAGGCGATGCCGGAGACCGGGGTCACCGAGATCATCGGTGTCGCGATCGCCGCGGTGGTGCTGGTCATCACCTTCGGCTCGCTGATCGCCGCCGGACTGCCGCTGCTCACCGCCCTGATCGGGGTCGGCATCGGGGTCTCGACGATCACGGCACTCGCGAACGTGCTCGACCTGGGCTCCACCACCTCCACCCTCGCGATGATGATCGGCCTCGCGGTCGGCATCGACTACGCGCTGTTCATCGTCTCCCGCTACCGCGCCGAACTGGCCGAGGGCCGGGAGCGCGAGGAAGCGGCCGGGCGGGCCGTCGGCACGGCCGGTTCCGCGGTCGTCTTCGCCGGTCTCACCGTCGTCATCGCGCTGGTCGGCCTCGCCGTCGTCAACATCCCGATGCTCTCGAAGATGGGCTTCGCCGCGGCCGGTACGGTCGCGATCGCCGTCCTCATCGCGCTCACCCTGGTCCCGGCCCTGATGGGCTTCGCGGGCAAGCGGGTCATGGGACGCAAGGCGCGCAAGGCCGCCGAGGCGGAGAGCGGGTCCGAGGCTTCGAACCGGCCCGAGGCTTCGAACCGGCCCGAGGCGAAGCCGAACATGGGCACCCGCTGGGCGCGGTTCGTGCTGCGCAGGCCGGTGTGGGTGCTGCTGGTCGGCGTCCTCGGCCTCGGCGCGATCGCCGTACCGGCCGCGTCCCTGGAGATGGGCCTGCCCGACGACGGCTCCCAGCCCACCAGCACCACCCAGCGACGCGCCTACGACCTGCTCTCCGACGGCTTCGGCCCCGGCTTCAACGGGCCGCTGATGGTGGTCGTCGACACCGCGCACAGCTCCGACGGCAAGACCGCCGCCAAGCAGGTCTCCGACGAGATCTCCGGCATGAAGGGCGTCGTCGCCGTCACCCCGGCCCAGTTCAACAAGGCCGGCGACACCGCGATGATCACCGTCGTCCCGAAGGACCGGCCGAGCTCCACCGAGACCGAGAACGTGGTCCACGCCATCCGTGACGCGGGCAAGGACATCAAGTCCGACACCGGCGCCGAGGTCCTGGTCACCGGTTCCACGGCGATGAACATCGACTTCTCGCAGAAGATGAACGACGCGCTGCTGCCGTATCTGGCGCTCGTCGTCGGCCTGGCGTTCCTGCTGCTGATGCTCGTCTTCCGGTCGGTGCTGGTGCCGCTGAAGGCGGCCCTCGGCTTCCTGCTCTCGGTCGTGGCGGCGCTGGGCGCGGTTGTCGCGGTCTTCCAGTGGGGCTGGCTCGGCTCGCTCTTCGGTGTCGAGCAGACCGGCCCGATCATGTCCATGATGCCGATCTTCATGGTCGGTGTGGTCTTCGGTCTGGCGATGGACTACGAGGTCTTCCTCGTGACCCGGATGCGTGAGGCGTACGTCCACGGCGAGAAGCCCGGCCAGGCGATCGTCACCGGCTTCAAGCACGGCGCCCGGGTCGTCACGGCCGCGGCCGTGATCATGATGGCGGTCTTCGCCGGCTTCATCGGCTCCAGCGAGCAGATGATCAAGATGATCGGCTTCTCGCTCGCCATCGCCGTCTTCTTCGACGCGTTCGTGGTCCGGATGGCGATCGTGCCCGCGGTCCTCGCCCTGCTCGGCAGGCGCGCCTGGTGGCTGCCGCGCTGGCTGGACCGGCTCCTGCCGAACGTGGACGTGGAGGGCGAGGGGCTGCGCGAGCAGCTCGGCGAGAAGCCCGACGCCGAGGGCGAGCGTGAGCCGGCCCTCGTCTGAGCCGGGTCCGTCGTCCCGGACGTGCGGTCCGGGACGGCGCGGTCGGCGCGCGGAGCCTTCGGGGTCCGGGGCCGGTCCGTAGAGCCTCCGGGGTCCGCGTCTGAGCGGAGCGCGGCCCCGGACGCGCCGGTTACCTGTGGGGACGGGGGACCGGGGCAATGACGGAAGCCCCCGTGCGAGCGGCACGGGGGCTTCTGCCATGCGTGTGCGTGGGTGTGGGTGTGTGACCGTCAGGCGCGTGTCGCGTCTGCTCCGGATCACGCGGGCGCGTGGGTACCGACGCCCTCGTCGTCGACGTTCTCGTCGTGCGTACGGTGCAGGAACCGGATCAGCGGCGCGTTGTCGAACTGCACCACCTCCACGCCCTCCTTCGAGCGGATCTCCACGACCAGCTGGGTCCGTCCGCACGGCCACACCCGGATCCCGCCGCGTTCGGCGGGGGCGAGCAGGCCGCGCTCCAGCAGATCGCGGCTGAACGACCAGTCGATGCCGCCGGGGAAGGCGACATGGACGGTACGCGGGTCCTTGTCGGCGTCGTACAGCAGGTCGACCGGCACCGCTGGGAGGTCGGGGGTGTCATTGACGAGCCAGGCTTCGGCCTGCTCGTGGATCACGGGGGGCATGGGCCGACTCCTCCTTCTGTCCACCTTCGCTCTCCAATGTTGCATATTTTCCCCAAACGGCGCGGCGAGGCCAGCTGTGACGTACCCGCTCTTGCGAAGCGTTTGCAACAAGGCCCTATCATTGAGCGGTTCACGACACCGCCCGCAGCAACGCGGCATCGCAGGAAGCGGAGCCCCTCCGTGCATGTACCCGACGGATTCATCAACGCGCCCGTCTCCGCCGCCGCCGGGGTCGTCGCCGCGGGTGCGGTCGCCGTCAGTCTGCGGGGCGCCCGCCGGGAGCTGGACGAGCGCACCGCGCCGCTCGCCGGTCTCGTCGCCGCGTTCATCTTCGCCGTGCAGATGCTGAACTTCCCGGTCGCGGCGGGCACCAGCGGGCATCTGCTGGGCGGGGCGCTCGCCGCCATCCTGGTCGGGCCGTACACCGGGGTGCTCTGCATATCCGTCGTCCTGCTCATGCAGGGCGTCCTGTTCGCCGACGGCGGGCTCACCGCGCTCGGTGTGAACGTGCTCGACATGGGCATCACGACCACCGTCGTCGCGTACGCCCTCTTCCGCGGTCTGGTCGGCGTGCTGCCGCGCACCCGGCGCTCCGTGACGGTCGCGTCCTTCGTCGCCGCCCTGGTCTCCGTACCGGCCGCGGCCTGCGTCTTCACGCTGATCTACTGGATCGGCGGCACCACCGACATCCCGATCGGCAAGGTCTTCACCGCGATGGTCGGCGTCCATGTCCTGATCGGTATCGGCGAGGCCGTGATCACCGCGCTGACCGTCGGCGCCGTCATCGCCGTACGCCCCGACCTGGTCCACGGCGCCCGCGGACTCACCGCCCCGCTCAAGCTCCGGGTCGAGGGCGAACTCGTCGACGCCCCCGCCCGGCAGCCCGTCGCCCCCGTCGCCGCCCGCTCCACCAAGGGCGTCTGGGGCACCGGTCTGATCACCGCCGTCGTCCTGGCGGGCTTCGTCTCCTTCTACGCCTCCGCCAGCCCCGACGGCCTGGAGAAGGTCGCCGCGGACCAGGGCATCGACAAGAAGACCGAGGAGCACGCGGCCAAGGACTCCCCGCTCGCCGACTACGGCGTCAAGGACATCAAGAACACCCGCGTCTCCGGCGGTCTCGCCGGAGTGATCGGCGTCGGTGCCACGATCGTGGTCGGCAGCGGGGTCTTCTACGTGATCCGTCGCCGCCGCGCCACGGAGGCGACCGTCGGAACGCCGCGCACCGGGGAAACGGTCTGACATGGGCGCCGGACACGCACACAGGCTCTACCGGCACGGGCACTCGCCGGTCCACGACCTGCCCCCGCACTGCAAGCTCGCCGCCGCCTTCCTCTTCGTCGTGGTCGTCGTCTCGACACCGCGCGAGGCGATGTGGGCGTTCGCGCTGTACGCGGTACTGATCGGCGCCGTCACCGCGCTGGCCCGCATCCCCGCGCTCTACCTGCTCAAGCGGCTGCTCATCGAGGTGCCGTTCGTGGCATTCGCGCTGCTCATGCCGTTCGTGGTGCCCGGCGAGCAGATCCATGTCCTCGGTCTCTCCGTCAGCGTCCCCGGCCTCTGGGGCGCCTGGAACGTCCTCGCCAAGGGCACCCTCGGCGTCGCCGCCTCCGTACTCCTCGCCTCCACCACCGAACTGCGCTCGTTGCTGCTCGGCCTCCAAAGGCTCAGGCTGCCGTCGCTGCTCGTCCAGATCGCCTCCTTCATGATCCGGTACGGCGACGTGATCACCGACGAGATGCGCCGGATGTCGATCGCCCGCCGCTCCCGCGGCTTCGAGGCGCGCGGGATACGGCAGTGGGGTGTGCTGGCCAAATCGGCCGGCGCGCTCTTCATCAGGTCGTACGAGCGCGGCGAACGCGTCCACCTCGCGATGGTCAGCCGCGGCTACGCGGGTTCCATGCCGGTGATCGACGAGGTGACGGCCTCCCGGACCCAGTGGGCGCACGCCGCGGCACTCCCCGCCCTCGCCCTCGTCATCTGTCTGTTGGGATGGACCGTATGAGCATGCCCACCGCCCCCGCACCGTCCCTGGAAGTCAGCGGACTCGCCTACGCCTACCCCGACGGCCATCAGGCGCTCTTCGGGGTGAACCTGACGGTCGCCCGAGGCGAACGCGTCGCCCTGCTCGGCCCGAACGGAGCCGGCAAGACCACTCTCGTCCTCCATCTCAACGGCATCCTCGACGCCGGCGCGGGCACCGTCCACGTCGCCGGTCTCCCGGTGGACAAGCGCAACCTCGCCGAGATCCGCCGCCGCGTCGGCATCGTCTTCCAGGATCCCGACGACCAGCTCTTCATGCCCACCGTCCGCGAGGACGTCGCCTTCGGGCCCGCCGCCTCCGGGCTGCGCGGCGCCGCACTGGAGGAACGCGTCACCGACGCGCTGCGGCAGGTCGGCATGGAGGAGTACGCGGACCGCCCGCCGCACCACCTCTCCTTCGGCCAGCGTCGCCGCGTCGCCGTCGCCACCGTCCTCGCCATGCGGCCGGAGATCCTCGTCCTGGACGAGCCGTCCTCCAACCTGGACCCGGCCTCGCGCCGCGAGCTCGCCGACATCCTGCGCTCCCTGGACGTCACCGTGCTCATGGTCACGCACGACCTGCCGTACGCCCTGGAGCTCTGCCCGCGCGCGGTCGTCCTGAGCGAGGGCGTCATCGCCGCCGACGACCGCACCCAGGACCTGCTCTGCGACGAGGAACTGATGCGCACCCACCGTCTGGAGCTGCCCTTCGGGTTCGACCCGCGTTCCGTGACGGTGAACATGGGGTTGTGACTCACTCATGCACACTGGCTAGGAACGGTGACCCGCCCCGCGTCCGACCTGCGACGGGATGCACCATGGGGGGATGAGCGGGAGCGCAGGAGCAGGCGTGGACGTACGGGGCACGGTGGCGGCCGGATTCGAACCGGTCAGGGACGCCTTCGTCCGTAACTTCGAGCAGCGCGGCGAACGCGGAGCGGCCGTCGCGGTCTACCGGGACGGCCGCAAGGTCGTCGATCTGTGGGCCGGCACGAGAGACGTCGACGGAGCCGAACCATGGGCCGTCGACACCGTGCAGATCGTCCGCTCGGCGGGCAAGGGCATAGCCGCCGCCGTACCGCTGCTGCTGCACCAGCGCGGCCAGGTCGATCTGGACGCCCCGGTCGGCACGTACTGGCCGGAGTTCAAGGCCGCCGGCAAGGAACGTGTGCTCGTCCGCGACCTCCTCGCCCACCGGGCCGGAATCCCCGCCCTCGACTGCCCGTTGACGCCCTTTGAGGCCGCCGACGGGATCTCCGGTCCGCAGACCGTCGCGGCCCAGCGCCCCCAGTGGGAACCCGGCACCGACCACGGCTACCACGCCCAGACCTACAGCTGGCTGATCGGTGAACTGGTACGCCGGGTCACCGGCCGCACCGTGGGCCGCTGGATCGCCGAGGAGATCGCCCGCCCGCTCGGCCTGGACTTCTGGTTCGGCCTCCCGGCCGACGAGGCGCACCGGGTGGGCCGCATCGGACCCGTCGAACCCCCGGCCGCCGCGGGCAACGGCGGCGCCCTGCGGGTACGCCCCAAGCGGTCCGTCGTCGAGGCGTACCGCGACCCGGAATCCCTCACCCGCCGCGCCTTCGGGGCCATCGACCCCCTGCCCGACGAGAACGACCCCGCCTACCGGACGGCCGAACTCCCCGCCTCCAACGGCATCGCCACCGCCCGAGCCCTGGCCCGCTGCTACGCGGCGATGATCGGCCCGGTCGACGGCCACCGCCTGTTCGCCCCCGCCACGCTCACCCTCGCCCGCACCGAGGAATCGGCGGGCCCGGACCGGGTCCTGGTCGTCAACACCCGTTTCGGCCTCGGCTACATGCTGCACGGCCCGGCGGCCCCGCTGCTGGCCCCCGGCTCCTTCGGCCACCCCGGCCGGGGCGGCTCGCTCGGCTTCGCCGATCCCGAATCCGGCATCGCGCTGGGCTATGTGACGAACGGTCTGCAAAAAGGAGTTACCGCCGATCCCCGTGCCCAGGCCCTGGTCAGGGCAGTACGGTCGGCGCTATGACTCCTCCTCACCCTGCGGGTTCACGGTTCGACGGATACGGCGTTCTCATCACCGGAGCGGGCCAGGGCATCGGCGCCGCCACGGCCCGCCGACTGGCCTCGGAGGGCGCGCGCGTCCTGGTCACCGACCTGGACGGCGACCGCGCCGGACGCGCCGCCGCGGAGATACGCGAGACGGGCGCGACCGCCGAGTCGCTGCCCTGCGACGTGGGCGACCGGGCCGCGGTCGAGGCCGCGGTGGCCCACGCCGTCGCCGCCTTCGGCTCCCTCGACGTGCTGGTCAACAACGCGTACGCCTGCGCCGCCGACGCACCGCTCTTCGAGGACGAGCCCGACGAGGCGTGGCAGCGCGACCTGGACATCACGCTCACCGGCCCCTACCGCTGCGCCCGCGCCGCCCTGCCGCACCTGGTGGCCTCCGGCCGGGGCGCGATCGTCAACATCGGCTCGGTCAACGGCGAGCAGGACTTCGGCAACCACGGCTACAGCGCCGCCAAGGCCGGCCTGGGCAGCCTCACCCGTACTCTCGCGGGCCACGCGGGACCGCGCGGCGTACGCGTCAACATGGTCGCGCCCGGCACGATCCGCACGGACGCCTGGTCGGGCCGTGACGCCGAACTGTCCCGGGTGAGCGGCCTCTACCCGCTCGGCCGGGTCGGCGAGCCGGACGACATCGCGTCCGCTGTCGCCTTCCTCGCCTCGCGTGACGCGGCCTGGATCACGGGGACGACGCTGCGCGTGGACGGCGGGCTGACGGTGACGAACTACGGGTTCCGGCAGGCGGTTTCGGGGACCTGACCGATGCGGGCCCGGTCCGCCCCGCGCCCGTGTCAGGCGAGCGCGGGGTGGATGAGCCGCCCGTTGAGGATGAGGGAGGCGGCCTGCTTGAGGCGGCGCACCCGCACACTGATCTCGTAACCCCTGATGCCTTCGGTGCGGGCGAAGCGGCCGCTGAGGTAGCGGTAGAAGTCCGGGGCGTCCTTGCAGATGACCACGGCCATGATGTTGTGCCTGCCGCTGATGGCCGCGGCGAAGGCGCACTCGTCGTGCCCGCTGAGCTCCTCGCCGATCTGCTGAAGCCGGGGCAGGTCGACCTGGAGCCAGAGAGTGGCGTTGAGCCCGTAGCCGAGGCGTTCGGGCACGGTGTCGATGTCGTAGACCAGCGAGCCGGTCGCTTCGAGGGCCTCCAGCCGGCGGGCCACGCGCGGCTTGGACCAGCCGGTGACTTCCGCGAGGCGGGTGTGGGAGGTGCGGCCGTCCTCCGCCAGCGCTTCCAGGAGCGGACGGTCCTCCTCGGTCGGGGTGAGCGGGGGCCCGGTCGGGGTGGGGAGCTCCGCGGTCAGCAGCCGCACCTGCTCGTCGGTGAGCGAGCCCTCCCGCCCGGTCCAGCCGGCCGTGTCCGGGGAGCCGAAGGCGTGCACGAGCAGGTCGACGTTCAGGTCCAGGACCGAGGCGGCCCGGGGAAGCTGCCGCAGCAGCACGTCGTCGTGGGCGGTCCCGGCGGGCGAACGGATGATGCAGATGATCTCCGAACCGCCGGACGCGATGCTCGTGTACGCGACCTCCGGCCTGCGGGCCAGGGAATCCGCCAGGGGGCCCACGGCGTCCGGGCGGCAGCGCAGCCGCGCGATCCACTCGGACCGGCCGTGGGCGGCGGGGCTGCTCAGCCCGACGACGCGGACGACGCCGCTGCGGCGCAGGGCGTTGTAGCGGCGCGCCACGGTCTGCTCGGACACCCCGACGACCTCGCCGAGGCGGCGGAAGGAGACCCGCGGCGAGCAGTTCAGCCCATGGATGATTTTGCGGTCCAGATCGTCAGGCATGGATGAATAGTCACATGAGTACCGCCGTATCCAGAGGTTCTATGACGTATGCCGGGATCGCTTGGGGGTTCATCGACGGTCGGGGCGAAGCTGGTCGGCGGCTTTGCGGGTGATCCGGCGGACCGCGCGGAACGCGGTGGTACGCCGGTGCGCCCGGGAGCGGGCGCGCGCCGGACGGCGGTGCTCACATCGCAGCCGGTGCCCGCGCGGCACCCACCCCCGCAGCAGAAGGAACCTCTTCGTGAATTCCGCAACGACACAGGACAGATCAGGGCGGGGCGTCACGCTCGGCATGGCTTGCCTGGGCGTCTTCGTCGCCTACCTCCCCGTGACCACCGTGTCGGTGAGCCTGCCGGCCGTCCAGCGGGCCCTGGGCGCCTCCACGTCCCAGCTGTCCTGGGTCTCGGACGCCTTCGTGCTGCCGATGGCCGCGCTGATCCTGGCCACCGGGGTGTGGGGCGACGTCCACGGCCGCAAGCGGGTCTTCCAGGCGGGCATGGCCCTCTGTGCGCTGGGCGCGGCGATCTCGCTGTCCTCGGACTCGGTGCAGGCCCTGTGGGCCGGGCAGGCCGCCTCCGGGCTGGGGGCGGCGGCGCTGCTGCCCACGACGCTGGCCCTGATCAGTCACGCGGTCCCCGACCACCGGGAGCGGGGCAGGTTCATCGGCCTGTGGGCGATGTCCCTGATGGCTTCGCTCGCCGTGGGCCCGCTGATCGCGGGTGTGCTGCTGGAGCATGTCGCGTGGCGCTGGATCTTCCTCCTGCCCGTGCCGGTCTCCCTGATCGTGCTGGTCGTCGCGGCGTTCCTGCTGCCCGACTCGCGCGCCCCGCACGGCCGCCGGCTCGACTGGCCCGGACAGATCAGTGCGGCCGTCGCGGTCACCGCGGTCGTCTACGGCGTCATCGAGGGCGGAGCGGGCGGCTTCGGCGAGCCCGCCGTGGTGACGGCCCTGGTGCTCGGCGCGGTCGCCGCCGCCGTGTTCGTCGCCGTGGAGCGCCGCAGCGCGAGCCCGATGCTCGACCTGGCGCTGTTCCGCAGCCCGGCCTTCACCGCCACCGCCCTGGTCGCCATGATCAGCTTCCTCGGGCTGATCGGCTTCTTCTTCGTGCTGAGTCTCTACTTCGGCATGGTTCAGCACCTGACCACGATCGAGGCGGCGCTGCGGATGGTGATGGTGTCCGGTGTGTCCCTCGTCGTCGGCGCGCCCGTCGGACGCCTGACGCACCGGGTCTCCGCCCGGGTCCTGATCACCACGGGCCTGGTCGTCGCGGCGGGCGCGATGCTCTCGCTGACCGGCGTCGACGCCCACACCTCCTACGGCTCGATCGTCTGGCGGCTGGCCCTGCTGGGCCTCGGCATGGGCGCCGTGCTCACCCCGATGACCGCCTCCGCGGTGTCCTCCGTCCCGTACCACCTGGCCGGGATGGCCGCCGCCGGGAACAACGCCTTCCGCCAGCTCGGTGGCGCCCTCGGCCCCGCCGTGCTCGGCGCCCTGCTGACCACCCGAGCCCTGGACGCGCTGCCCGGCCGCCTCGCCTACGCGGGGGTGCCCGCCGAGGCCCGCGACCGCGTCCTCGACACTGCCCGCGAGCAGGGACTCGGCGCCGTGGCCGGGCTCGACCTGGACGCCGCCACCGGACCGGCCCTGTCCGCCCTGGGCGACTCCTTCCTCGACGGCATGCGGCTGTGTTTGACCGTCTCGGCATCGCTGGCCCTGCTGGCCGCCCTCGCCTGCGCCGTGCTCCTGCGCCCGGCCGCCGAGCCGGCGGCCCCGGCTGTCCCGACGGCCCCGGCCGCCGAGGAACCGCCGGCCCGCCTGGCGTCGGTCCCGGCGAGCTGAGCGCGGCGGGACCCGAAGCACCGGCTTCCGGACACCCGACCGCCCCGCCATGCGTGGCACGGCGGGGCGGGGCGGGCGGTGCGGGGGCGGTTCAGGTCAGACGGCGCCGAACTCCCCGGCCTTGACGCCCGCAACGAAGCTGGCGAAGGAGGCGGGGGAGGTGCGCAGCACGGGGCCGCCCGGGTTCTTGGAGTCGCGGACGGGGACGATGCCGCGCGAGGCGGCGAGGTTGATGGCAGCCTCCACGCAGTCGCCGCCGTTGGAGCTGTACGAAGACTTGAACCAGCGGGGCTCGTTAGTCACGGGTCTTCCCTTTCATGCCTGCTTGATCATCGCCACGGATGCCGCTTGGGAGAGCGCTTCGGCCTGTAGCTGATGGTAGGCCGTCAGCAGAGGCAGAACGGAAGTGCTCTCGCGGTCCACGTGCCCCTGTGAGTGGGATTCGGCGTACGAGACCATGGACCGGTCGGGAAGAGTGAGCAAGTTGACCGGCAGGTTGAAGGGGCGACGCTCCCCTATGCCGAAAGGTGCCACTTGGAGGGCCGTGTTGGGAAGAGCGGCGAAATCGGCCAGCTTCTGGATCTGCGACTCCATGACCTCGGGACCGCCGATCGGGCGGCGGATGCAGCTTTCGTCCATCACCACGATGAGCATGGGTGGACGCGCCCTCGCTAGCGCAGCCTGTCGTTGAGCCAGGAACGAGACGCGCTCCTCCGCCTGTTCGGGTGTGATGGAGCCGCGCCACACGTCGCCGTTCGCCAGCGCTCTTGCGTACTCCCGGGTCTGTAGCAGCCCGGGGATGATCCCGATCTGGAACAGTCGGATCTCCGTTGCCCGGCCTTCGTATCCGACGTACTCCGGGAAGCCCTCCAGTAGGTTGCCGTGCTTGATCTCGCGCCATTCGCGCTCGAACGAATCGGCGGTGTTGGTCGTATCCAATGCCACGTCGACGCGGCGTGAGAACGGCAGAGTCGGTGATTTACGACCAGTTTCGAGTGCCGAGATATGCCTGCCCGTGCAGCCGACCAGCGCACCGACGTGATCCTGGGTCCAGCCGCGCTCTTCGCGCAGCCTGCGTAAACGTGCGCCGAAAGCTGCTTGAGGGCTTGCTTCAGGGTTCAACTCCTTGCGGTTTACCAATGTGTCCTCCTTCTCGGCCATGTTGATGACATCTCGACTCTAGGCCACGCTGAAGCCTCCTGGTAGTGGGATGACTACGGAGCGGAGTTGACGTGCCCGAAGACGACGACAGTGCCCTGACTCATCACGACCCACCTCAAGTCCCCTCGCCCGGAACGCTTTTCCGGGATACCGGCCATGGCGACCGGGTGGGTGAGTTCCGCGGGGTTGCCGGTCCGTACTGGTCATTGCGGCCGGTCGGTGGCGGTGTGGAATGGGAGGCGGAACCCGAGTGGGTCCGGGCGCTGACTCCGGCCGAGAGGCTGAGCGTGGAGAATGCGTTGCGGAATCTGCGGAGCAGCCGAGGTGGGCTGTGAACGGGGCGGCGGTGCCGGAGGGTTACCGGTGCGAGGCGCTGGCCATGGAGTGCTTCGGGGGCATGGGGAAGATGGAGAGACACGTGCTGGGCACGTTCCGGACCATCTCCCCGGTGCTGGCGCTGCGGTGGCTGGGCGGTCAGGCGTTGTGGATCGCGGACTGGATCGAGGCCGATCCCGACGCCGATCCCGACGCCGACTCCGGCTTCGGCCCGCGATCGGACCTGGAGCGTTCGGCGTGGGTGCAGCCCTTGCAGCGGCTGCCGGTCGGCTCCACGCCCGACCGCCCCGCCGAGCTCCGTGCCTGGCACGCGGACCGGCAGGGCCAGCGCGCGGCCCAGGCACACATCAAGGGCGGCAACCCGTTCCTCGTCGTCGTCCCCGCCACCGACTTCACGTACACCCTCTCCGTGCACCCTGATTGAGCAAGGGGCAAAGCCGCAGGGTCGTCGTGCTCAACTCGTGTGCAGCATCAGCCCGATGCCGACCACCATCAGCCCCGCCGCCGCGATCCGCGGTGCGCCGAACCGCTCCTTGAAGAACAGCGTTCCGATGGCCGCTCCGACGATGATCGACGACTCGCGCAGCGCCGCGATCGGGGCCAGGGCGGCCCGCGTCTGGGCCCACAGGACGAGGCCGTACGCCGTCACCGACAGGGCCGCGCCCAGCAGACCGCGCACGGCGAACGGGCGTAGGGCGGGCAGGAGTTCGGCGCGGCGACGGTACAGCGCGTAGGCCGGGATGGCCAGTCCCTCCAGGATCATCAGCCAGGCGATGTAACCGAGCGGGGTGCCGGAGGCGCGTACCCCGACGCCGTCCACCGTGGTGTATCCGGCGATGGCCAGGCCGGTCGCGACGGCGGCCAGCAGCGCCGGCCAGTCCGGGCGGCTGCCGGAGCCGCGGATGCCCCAGAGGGCCAGCCCGACCAGCCCCGCCGAGGCCACCGCGACGCCCGCGGTGGCCCAGCCGTCGGGGTGTTCACCGACGAAGACGGCGGCGAGAACGGTCACCACCAGCGGCGCGGTGCCCCGGGCGATCGGATACATCTGGCCGAAGTCGCCCAGGGTGAACGAGCGCATCAGCAGCATCATGTACGTCACGTGCAGTGCGGCCGAGACGAGGAGATACGGCCAGGCCCCGGCGGCGGGGAAGGGGACGAAGCAGGCGGCGGCCGCACCGATCAGCACCCCGCCCCCGGAGATCAGGGTGAAGGAGAGGAGCTGATCCTTGATCGCGTGCGCGATCGCGTTCCAACTGGCGTGTGTGACCGCGGCGATCAGGACGGCGAGGGCGACCAGCGGCGTCACTCCGACTGCTCGCGCACATCCACCACGGTTCCGCCGGCGTGCGCGATCAGCGACTTGGGGTCGAGGGGGAAGACCGTGTGCGGGGTGCCCGCCGCCGCCCACACCACGTCGTGGTCCAGCAGCCCGCTGTCGGCCAGCACCCGGGTCTTCGTACGGTGCCCGAAGGGCGGCACGCCCCCGATGGCGTACCCGGTCGTCTCCCGGACCAGGTCCGCCCCCGCCCGCTTGACCTTCCCGGCGCCCAGTTCACCGCGTACGAGCTCCACATCGACGCGTGAGGAACCGTCCATCAGGACCAGCACCGGGACACCGTCGGCCTCGAAGATCAGCGACTTGACGATCTCGCTGAGCTCGCAGCCGATCGCGGCAGCGGCCTCGGCGGCGGTACGGGTGGCCTCCGGGAACCGGCGGATCTCGACCTGAAGGCCGAGTCCCCGCAGGGCCTCGGCGAATCGGGGGTGGGCTTCGGCGGCGGTGGCATCGGGAGTGCTCATGCCCCGCACGCTAGCGAACGCGGCACGGGGCGCGCGACGGGGTTGCGCACGTGCGGGGCCGGTGTGTGTCTCGATGTTGTCCCGTGCGCTGGCCGCCCAGGTTCTCGCCCCGGGCAGCGGCGGGCGGCCCGTTCGCCTTCGCTTTCTCACGACCCCGCGCGCAGCACCGACGCCACCACCGGGCCCGCCGCGTCGCCGCCGTGGCCGCCGGACTGGACCACGGCGGCGGCGGCCAGGTCGTTGCTGAAGCCGGTGAACCAGCTGTTGGACGTGGCCTGGCCGTCCACCTCCGCCGAGCCCGTCTTGGCGCCCTTGTCGCCGCCGACCGAGGCCATCGCGGCCTTGCCGGTGCCCCAACTCGCGGTCTGGCGCATCATGTTGGTGAGCTGCTGGGACACGGACGGGGACAGTGACCGGGAGGCGGTGGCGATCTGCCGGCCGTCGAGGTCCCGGTCCACGAGGATGGGCTGACGGAAGGTCCCGGTCTTCGCGGTGGCGGTGATGGACGCCATGTTGAGGGCGTTCATCTGGACGGTGCCCTGGCCGATGTACTGGGCGGCCGCCTCGCCCTGGGTCTCCTCGGGCACCTTGCCGTCGACGGAGACGACGCCGGTCTGCCAGTCCAGGCCGATGCCGAAGACGTCGCGGGCCTCCTTGGCGAGCGCCGCGTCGTCCTTCGTGTCGTCGATCAGCTTGATGAAGGCCGTGTTGCAGGAGCGGGCGAAGCTGGTCGTCAGGGTGCCGTCGGGGATGGAGAAGCCGTCCAGGTTCTTGAAGGTGCGGCCGTAGTACGTCGCGGTCGGCGGGCACTCGATCTTCTGGTCGGCCGAGGCGAGGCCCTTCTCGATCAGCATCGCCGCCGTGACGATCTTCATCGTCGAACCGGGCGCCTGCGTGCCCTGCATCGCCGCGTTGAATCCGGTGGCCGGGTTGTTGGCGACCGCGCGGATCGCGCCCGTGGACGGCCGGACCGCGACCACCGAGGCCTGGTTGAACTTCTTCACGGCCACCTCGGCCGCCGCCTGGGCGTCGGCGTCCAGCGTGGTTCGGAGCTTGCCAGGCTTGCCCTTGGTGAGGGTCAGCAGGGTCTTGTCGGGGCTGCCCGCGTCCGGGCTCTCGATCCAGGTCTCGATGCCCGCGGTGCCGCCGGCCTTCTCGCCGTACTTCTCGCGCAGGGTGTCCAGGATCGACCCCAGGGAGGGGTACTTCTCCTTGGTGAGGACCTTGCCGTTGTGGTCGACGGCCTCGATCGCCGGAGCCGACGCCTCGCCCGTCTTGAGCGACGCGCCCTTCGTCAGATCCGGATGGACCACGGAGGGAGCCCAGTCCACCAGCGGCCTGCCGGTGGTCAGGCCGCGCACCACGGTCAGTTCGGAGGCGTACGACAAGGGCTTGGACCTGCCCTCGAAGGAGACGGTCGCCTTCACCGTGTACGGCACCTTCGAGCCGACCGCCGCACCGGGAGTGATCACCGCCTTCGTGACATGGGCGCTCTCGCGGTAGTCCGTCAGCGCCGGTTCGGCCTCGGTCGGGTTGTTGGTGAGCTGCGACGCGACGGCCGCGTCACCGCTCGCCCAGGCCTTGAGGAACTTCTTGGACGCCTCGTCGATCTCCGCCTTGGTGACCGGACCCGTCTTCACCTTCGCGGAGGCGGTCTCGGTGTCCGTGCCACCGCCCCCGCCGCCCAGCCCGTCAAGGACGTTGTACGCGCCGTACCCCACTCCGCCGACCACGACCGCGAACACTCCGCCGACTATCGCGACCTTCGCTCCACTGCGCATGCCTGCAGTCCCCCTCCCCAGGAGCCCCCTTGAACGCGTTCAAGAGGATGCTGCTGGGCACCCTACGGGACGGTGGTGAGCGCCGGGACAGTTGTTATCGGAACGCGATATGTGTGGCGTGCGCACGTCGATCCGGACACATTCGGACGACGCGCTCCCGTCAGATCCAGGTGTCCAGCCACATCCGGTCGCGCCACGCACGTGCAATCGCGGCCGACTCTCGGCTGCCTCACGGCTGTTCACCTCCGTCGTGTGGGTGGCGACCTACTTCTCGGTAGCGCTTGCCGGTGCCGTACAGGGTCCTATCAGGTCCTATCAGGCCCTCTCTTCCAGATCTCGCTGGACGCGCGCGACGCCGAACAACCCTTGCCTAACCCCTAGGGGCGGGGATCCGCGCGATCCGACAAGCCCGGAGGGCAGGGAGGCCGCGCCGAGTGGGGCCGACGCGCCGGCCTGGCCCGCCACAGCCGCTCCCGAGGAGCGCGCCCCCGACAAGAACTTGGCCACCGGTCGGGCGCTCGACCCGCGCCGCTCCACCCGTACCACCGCCCGCAACACGGCAGAGATGCTGCACACGGTCCCTTGCTGCCCGCATGCGGCCGCGGACGGTGGTGCGGCGTCAACTGATCGACGCGGCCTTGTCGTTGACCTCCGCCCGCCGGTGCGGGCGGTCGCGGGGTGCGGCTGCCCGTCGGCGTGGCACGCAACAAGGCCGGCGTCGTCACCCACCCCGGCGGATGCCGGAACGCGGCAACCGTGTTCACCCGCTCCCGCTCGGACGCCGACGAGACAGCGATCGGCCGCGCCGTCGGCGCTGCGGCCGCCTGTGCCATCGCCGCGCTGCGGGCCCAGGCGTCCACGGCGTGACGGCCGACAGGCGGCCGATCGGCCACCGACCCGGACTGATGAACGACAAGCGCAGGACTCCAGCAGGACGTCGGTGCGTCGTCGTACACCACGAGTCGGATCACGGGCCCATCCCCGCGTCGTACCAGGTACGCGTGGGGCGGAACAGAGACTTGAGGCAATCCGAGACACCGATTCTGTACAGAGGACTGGCATGGCTCTACGAGGCGGACGAACGATTTCCGTGCTGACGGTCGGCGCGGCGACGGCCGTGATGGCAGCGCTCACCCCCGCGACGGCCTTCGCGGCGGGGGATCCGCTCCAGCAGTACGCGCAGCAGAAAATCCGTTGGGAGCGCTGCGATGCGAGCCGGCCGGCGGCGTTCGAGTGCGCGAAGGTCAAGGTGCCGCTGGACTACAGCCACCCCGGGGGCCGGAAGATCGACCTGGCGATATCGCGGATCAAGGCGGGCAGTGCGAAGAAGCGGCACGGCGTGCTGCTGATGAATCCCGGGGGCCCGGGAGTTCCGGGGCTGAGCATGCCCGAGGAGATGGAGCCGCTGCTGTCGGCGGAGGTACGAGAGCGGTTCGACCTGATCGGCTTCGACCCGCGCGGGGTCGGGCAGAGTTCGCCGATCGGCTGCGACCTCACGGGCGACGAACAGACCTTCCAGCACCCCTACAGCGCAAAGACGTTCGCGAAGGACGTGGCCCGGGCCCGGACGGTGGCCGACAAGTGCTGGGCCAAGGCGGGGGACGTGCTGCCGCACATCACCACCCGCAACACGGCACGGGACATGGACGTCGTCCGGGCGGCGCTGGGGGAGAGGAAGATCTCCTACTTCGGGTACTCGTACGGCACGTACCTGGGCGCCGTCTACACGCAGATGTTCCCCCAGCGTTCGGACCGGTTCGTGCTCGACAGCGCGCTCGATCCGACGCTCGCGTGGCGAGGGATGTTCCGGGGGTGGTCGGCGGGGGCCGAACTCGCCTTCACCCGGTGGACCGAGTGGGCCGCCGCGCGCAACGCCACGTACGGGCTGGGCACGACTCCGGCGGAGGTCCGCAAGACGTACGGGGAGCTCATCGCCCGCGCCGACCGCACGCCCGTCCCGACGAAGGGCGGGGCGCTCAGCGGTGGCGCCATCCGTTCCGAGTACGGTGCGTTCGTCCACGTCGCGACCGTCACCCCGTGGATCGTCGCGTTGAAGGCCGCGGCCGCGGGCGGACCGCCCGCGCCGGCCACGCCGACCGCGTCGGCGGTGTCCGACTCCGGCCCGGTCCGGTCCGCCGACGCGGGGGCGTTCGGTGCGGACGTTCCGGCGGACAACCAGTCCGCCGCCGTGTGGGCCGTCTTCTGCGGTGATACCCGCAGTTGGCCGAGCAACCCCGAGCAGTACCGCCGGGACGTGATCCGAGACCGAGCCAAGTACCCGCTGGCCGGTGACCTGGGTGCCAACATTCAGCCGTGCGCGTTCTGGAAGTCGGCGGGACGCGAGCCGGCCACCGTGGTGAGCAACGACGTCAACGCGCTGATCGTGCAGAACCAGTGGGACCCGCAGGCGACGCTGGCCATGGCGCAGGGCATGCGGCGGGCGCTGCACGGTGCGCGGATGGTCACGGTGGCGGGCGGTGAGGGCCATGGCGTGGTGGTGGCCGGCCCGTCCTGTGCGGACGCCGGCGTCATGCGGTACCTGAGCACGGGCCGGCTGCCCGCCAAGGACCTGACCTGCGGCGGCTAGTGCCGTGACCGCATCGGTTCGCCGGGCTGGTCAGGCTGCGATCGCGAGAGGGCGTCCGTCCCGGGGCACCGAGGATGACCGGCAATCACCGAGGGGCCGCAGTCGACGACTGCGGCCCACCGGTGCGTCTTCCCAGCTAGATCCAGGTGTCCAGCCACATCCGGTCCCGCCAGGAACCGTCGGGAATGGGCGTGCCCGTGTAGATCGGCCAGAAATAGATGAAGTTCCAGATGATCAGCAGCACCAGCACGCCCGCCGCGACCGCCCCCAGCGCCCGCCGCCGCTCCCCGGACGGATCGCCGGACATCAGGTCGCGTTCCCTCACCGGCCCGGTATCCGCCCCCCGACCCAGCAAGGCGCCGATCATCATCGTCACCGCCAGACACAGGAACGGCACGAACACGACCGCGTAGAAGAGGAAGATCGTCCGCTCCTGGTAGAAGAACCAGGGCAGCCAGCCCGCCGCCACTCCGCAGGCGATGGCCCCCGCCCGCCAGTCGCGCCGGAAGAACCAGCGCCACAGCACGTACACCAGGGCGAAGCACGCCGCCCACCAGAGCAGCGGAGTTCCGATGGCCAGCACCTCGCGGGAGCACTTGCCGGTCTCCGACGCCGCGCAGCCCGGCTGCTCCTCCCAGAAGTACGAGACGGGCCGGCCGAGCACGATCCAGCTCCAGGGATTGGACTGGTACGTGTGGCCGGACGTCAGATTCACATGGAATTCGTAGACCTGGTACTCGTAGTGCCACAGACTGCGCAGCCAGTCCGGCAGCCACGTCCAGTTGCCGCCCCTGCCCTCGGTCTGCGCCCAGTCGCGGTAGTAGCCCTTGCCGGTGACGATCCAGCCGGTCCAGGAGACGAGGTACGTGAGGATCGCGACCGGGACCGTCGAGACGAACGCCGGCAGCAGATCCCGCTTCAGCACCGCCGTGTACGGACGGACGGCCCCCGCCGTCCGCCGCGCGCCCACGTCCCACAGCACCGTCATCAGACCGAAGCCGGCCAGGATGTACAGACCGTTCCACTTGGTGGCGAAGGCCAGCCCCAGCATCAGACCGGCGGTGAGCCGCCAGGGGCGCAGGCCGAGGCGCAGATTCTCCGCGACCTCGGCATCGGGGCGCAGCACCCCCTCCTCGTCGACCGGCAGCGCGGCGGCGAGCCTGCGCCGCGCCCAGTCCCGGTCGATCAGCAGCGCGCCGAACGCCGCCAGCACGAAGAACATCAGCACCAGGTCGAGCAGCGCGGTGCGGCTCATCACGAAATGCAGACCGTCGACGGTGAGCAGCGCGCCCGCCAGGCACCCCAGGAACGTCGAGCGGAACAGGCGCCGCCCGATCCGGCACAGCATCAGCACCGACAGCGTGCCGAGCACCGCCACCATGAACCGCCAGCCGAACGGCGTGAAGCCGAAGATCTGCTCACCGAGGCCGATGATCCACTTGCCGACCGGCGGGTGCACCACATAGCCCGGATCCACCGGGACGTGCACCTTCGACGGATCGGCGAGGATCAGCTTGTCGATGTCCTTGGGCCAGTTGCCCTCGTACCCCTGGTTGATCAGCGCCCAGGAGTCCTTGGCGTAGTACGTCTCGTCGAATATCAGGGCGTGCGGGCTGCCCAGGTTCCAGAACCGCAGCACCCCGGCGACCAGTGCCACCAGCAGCGGACCGCCCCAGGCGGACCACCGCACCAGGCGCGCGGCCAGGGGCGGGGAGATGCCGAGTACCGCCCACAGCTGGGCGCCGGGCCGGGCGTACGGCGGAACCAGCCGTTCACGCAGCCCGATCCCGGGCCGGGGCGCATGGCCGAAGCGGCGCAGCCGCTGCTGCCAGGAGGCTGCTTCTTCGCCGTGCGGTTCCCCGGCGTCTTCGCCCTGCCGGGCTTCGGGCGCTGTACTCGTCACCGCGCCATCGTAGGGAACGCATCTGTGCGAGCGCTGTCGCCCGTGCTGGGAGGATGACTCTTGTGACTGGAACGACTGGAACGCTGGTACTCGCAGGAACGCCCATCGGCGATGTGGCGGACGCCCCGCCGCGCCTCGCCGCCGAACTGGAGACGGCCGATGTCGTCGCCGCCGAGGACACCCGACGGCTGCGCCGCCTCACCCAGGCGCTCGGCGTCCACACCACGGGGCGGGTCGTCTCCTACTTCGAGGGCAACGAGTCGGCCCGTACGCCCGAACTCGTCGAGGCACTGACCGGCGGGGCCCGGGTGCTGCTGGTCACGGACGCCGGGATGCCGTCCGTCTCCGACCCCGGCTACCGGCTGGTGGCCGCCGCGGTGGAGAAGGGCGTCAAGGTCACCGCGGTCCCCGGCCCGTCCGCGGTGCTGACCGCTCTCGCCCTGTCCGCGCTGCCGGTCGACCGTTTCTGCTTCGAGGGCTTCCTGCCGCGCAAGGCGGGCGAAAGGCTGGGCAGACTGCGCGAGGTCGCCGACGAGCGCCGCACCATGGTCTTCTTCGAGGCCCCGCACCGGCTCGACGACACCCTCGCGGCGATGGCCGAGGTCTTCGGCGCCGAGCGCCGGGCGGCCGTGTGCCGGGAGCTGACCAAGACGTACGAAGAAGTGAAGCGCGGCCCGCTGGGCGAGCTGGCGGCCTGGGCGGCAGAAGGGGTGCGCGGCGAGATCACCGTCGTCGTCGAGGGCGCGGCCGACTCCGGACCCGAAGAACTGGACGCCGCGGAGCTGGTGCGCAGGGTGCGGGTGCGCGAGGAGGCGGGGGAGCGGCGCAAGGAGGCCATCGCCGCCGTGGCCGCCGACGCGGGGCTGCCCAAACGTGAGGTGTTCGACGCGGTCGTCGCGGCAAAGAACGCGGCGCGAAACGGCCCTGCGGAGGGCAAAGGACGAGCCTAGAAGGCAAAGCGCGAGTCGCGCACCGAACCTTTCTGCCACGAGAAGGCCAAAAACGCTCCAACAGTCGACAGGGCCCGATGCGCTCCCGTCGGCAGGGGAGTCCACTGGACCGGGGACGCACTCCCCGGAGTGTTCGTCCGGCGGACAGAAGGAGCGGACATGAGCGAGATCGCAGCGGCCACGGTGCACGAGGCGTACGCATTCGCCTGCATGAGGTGCGGACACGGCTGGGAGCAGGCCTTCGAGATAGAGCACCACGTCGACGGTTCCAACAACGGCTTCGTCATATACAAGGCGGACGGGGAACGGGTGCCCTCACCCCTTTCCACGCCGACCTGCACGAACTGCGGCGGACACGTGGTCCGGATCATGCGGTCCGGCCGGGTCTCGACCGTCCAGAAGCTGCTCCGCGACCCCCGGCCGAAGCGGTCGGCGGGCAAGGGCGTCGACGCCCCGGAGGGCGAGGCCGCGGCCGTGGGCGCCGGGCACCACTGGCACCTGTCCGACCTGCTGCATCCCTTCCACCGCAAGTAGGGCGCCCGGCTTCCACCGCGGGCGGCGGTGCCCGGCTCCCACCGCGGGCGGGGTGTCGGCGCGGTCCTCGTACGATCGTCCTCATGAGCCGTACCGAAGCCCCGCCGTTGCCCGAACCCCTCCGGGTACCGGTCGCCGATTCGCACACCCACCTCGACATGCAGGACGCGACCGTCGAGGAGGGCCTGGCCAGGGCCGCGGCGGTCAATGTGACCACCGTGATCCAGGTGGGCTGCGACGTGGCCGGTTCACGGTGGGCCGCCGAGACCGCCGCCGCGCACGCGAACGTGCACGCGGCGGTCGCCCTGCACCCCAACGAGGCACCGCGCATCGTGCACGGAGACCCTGAGGGCCGATCGCGGCAGGGGGCACGGGAAGCGGGCGGAGAAGCGGCGCTGCACGAGGCACTCGCGGAGATCGACGCACTGGCCGCGCTCGACCACGTACGCGGTGTCGGCGAGACCGGGCTCGACCACTTCCGTACCGGCCCCGAAGGCATGGCCGCGCAGGAGGAGTCCTTCCGGGCCCACATCGAGATCGCCAAGCGGCACGGCAAGGCGCTGGTCATCCACGACCGCGAGGCGCACGCGGACGTGCTGCGCGTCCTCGCCGACGCCGGGGCCCCCGAGCGGACCGTCTTCCACTGCTACTCCGGCGACGCCGACATGGCCCGGATCTGTGCGGACGCCGGGTACTTCATGTCCTTCGCGGGCAATGTCACCTTCAAGAACGCCCAGCCGCTGCGCGACGCACTGGCCGTAGCGCCGATGGAGCTGGTCCTGGTGGAGACGGACGCACCGTTCCTGACCCCCGCTCCGTACCGGGGACGGCCCAACGCGCCCTATCTCATCCCGGTCACACTGCGCGCCATGGCAGCGGTGAAGGGCGTGGACGAGGACACCCTGGCGTCAGCCGTCTTCGACAACACCGCTCGCGCCTTCGACTACTGACGACCTGGGTCGATGACGGTACGTGGTCGCACCGTTTTGAAGAGTGACCGATGCTCCGCTATCGTCCCCGGGCGCCATCCGGCGACCGGCCGATCGGATCCTCGGGAGCGTCGTGAGCAGTTCGAAGGGCAGCCACCGTGCGGCACGTGGCAGAGGGCGTACGGTGTCGCCCGCCGTCCCCGCACCCGTCCCGTTCCATGAGCGGCTGACGCTCGCCGTGCGGGTGCTCCACACTCCGACGCTCGTCGGCCCGCGCGTGGTGCCCGCCCGGCCGTCGGTGCCCCGCGCCACCGGCGGCCAAGCAGCCACGCGCCGGGCAGCCACGCACCGGGCGGCCGCGCGCCGGGCCTCCCACCACCGCAAGGCGACCCTCCGGCCCGAGAACCTGCGCCGTCTCGTCCCCCAGGCCCTCGTCCTGGCTTTCCTGGCCGGTGGCACCACGGCGTTCATGGTCTGCGACAAGGGGGTGACGCTCGACATCGACGGCCGAACCCGCACCCTGCACACCTTCGCGGACGACGTCGGCGAACTCCTCGCCGACCAGGATGTCGTGCCCGCCGCCCGCGACGTCGTCACGCCCGCCGCCGGCAGCGCACTCGCCGACGGTGACGAGGTCGTCGTCCGGACGGGCAGGTAGTCGTCGTCCGGACGGGGAGACAGCGGAGGGCGCACACGCGGCCCGGCGGGCGAGCAGGCCGCGGAACGCCGCGTCGGCCGGGCTCGCCCGCCGGGCGAGAGGCCTTTCGCGAGACCGGGGCGAGCTCCGGGCCGCACCGCGGCCGTAGGCTTACCGGGTGAGCACCACTGAGCCCGACGCCCTCCTGGGCCCCGCAGACATCCGCGAGCTGGCGGCCGAGCTGGGCGTACGCCCGACCAAGCAACGCGGTCAGAACTTCGTCATCGACGCCAATACGGTCCGCCGGATCGTGCGCACGGCGGAGGTCCGCCCCGACGACGTCGTCGTCGAGGTCGGCCCGGGGCTCGGTTCGCTGACCCTGGCGCTGCTGGAGGCGGCGGACCGGGTCGTCGCCGTCGAGATCGACGATGTGCTGGCGGGCGCGCTGCCGGCCACGGTCGCCGCCCGGATGCCGGGGCGCGCCGACCGGTTCGCCCTGGTGCACTCCGATGCGATGCTGGTCCGGGAGCTGCCGGGCCCGGCGCCGACCGCGCTCGTCGCGAACCTTCCGTACAACGTCGCCGTGCCGGTCCTGCTGACCATGCTGGAGCGCTTCCCGTCCATCGAGCGGACCCTCGTCATGGTCCAGGCGGAGGTCGCGGACCGGCTGGCCGCCAGGCCGGGCAACAAGGTCTACGGCGTGCCGTCGGTGAAGGCCAACTGGTACGCGGACGTCAAGCGGGCCGGGTCCATCGGCCGCAACGTCTTCTGGCCCGCCCCGAACGTCGACTCCGGTCTGGTGTCGCTGGTCCGGCGCACCGAACCGGTCACGACGAGCGCGAGCAGGACCGAGGTCTTCGCCGTCGTCGACGCGGCCTTCGCCCAGCGCCGCAAGACCCTGCGAGCGGCCCTGGCCGGCTGGGCGGGGTCCGCCCCCGCCGCCGAGGCGGCCCTGGTCGCGGCCGGGATCTCGCCCCGGGCCCGCGGTGAGTCCCTGACGGTCGAGGAGTTCGCCGCCATCGCCGAGAACAAGCCCGCCGAGGCCGCCGGGACCGATGACAACCAGCCCTCCGGGAGTGGCGAGTGAGCGTCACCGTCCGCGTACCCGCCAAGGTCAACGTCCAACTCGCGGTCGGCGCCCCGCGCCCCGACGGCTTCCACGACCTGGCCAACGTCTTCCTCGCCGTCGGCCTGTACGACGAGGTCACCGTCACCCCCGCCGACGGGTTGCGCGTCACGTGCTCCGGCCCGGACGCCGCGAAGGTCCCGCTGGACGCCACGAATCTCGCCGCCCGCGCCGCGATCGCACTGGCCGAGCGGCACGGCATCGCACCCGATGTGCACATCCACATCGCCAAGGACATCCCCGTCGCGGGCGGCATGGCGGGCGGCAGCGCCGACGGTGCGGCCGCACTGCTGGCCTGCGACACCCTCTGGTCCACCGGCGCCACGCGGCAGGAGCTGCTCGACATCTGCGCGGAGCTGGGCAGTGACGTCCCGTTCAGCCTGGTCGGCGGCGCGGCCCTCGGCGTCGGGCGCGGTGAGCGGCTGACCCCGATCGATGTCGGCGGGACCTTCCACTGGGTCTTCGCGGTCGCCGACGGCGGGCTCTCCACCCCGGCCGTCTACGGCGAGTTCGACCGGCTCACGGCCGGTACGGACGTCCCCGACCCCGCCGCCTCCGCCACGCTCCTGGACGCGCTGCGGTCCGGAGACACCGCCGCGCTCGCGGGCGCCCTGAGCAACGACCTCCAGCCCGCCGCGCTCTCGCTGCGCCCCTCCCTGGCCGACACCCTCGCCGCGGGCACCGGGGCCGGTGCCCTGGCCGCCCTGGTCTCGGGCTCCGGGCCGACCACCGCGTTCCTGGTGGCGGACGAGGAGTCGGCACGGAAGGTGACCGAGGCGCTGATCACCTCGGGGACCTGCCGGAACGCACGGGCCGCGATGTCCCCGGCGCCGGGCGCCACGGTCCTCTGACAGGACCATGCCTGCCGCTACCGGCCGTAGTGGTAGCGGCAGGCAGCGATGCGGGCCTCTTCGTCCACGACTTTGTAGATGAGCCGGTGCTCATCGGTGATCCGACGGGACCAGAACCCCTGGAAGCCGTGCTTCAGGGGCTCCGGTTTGCCCATACGTACAGAAAAATGTACGTCTTGCGGAAGAGGGGCGGCAAGGGCGAGCGGACGTCCCGTCCCTGTCGCCCCGTACCCTGGGAAGCCGATCGATCCCCCGGGAGCAGGAGCGAAATGGCCGTCAATCTGATCAATGTCGAGCAGGTCAGCAAGGTGTACGGCACCCGTGCCCTGCTCGACGGTGTGTCCCTCGGGGTGTCCGAGGGGGACCGGATCGGTGTCGTGGGCCGCAACGGCGACGGCAAGACGACCCTCATCCGGATGCTCGCCAGGCTGGAGGAGGCGGACAGCGGCCGGGTCACCCACAGCGGCGGGCTGCGCCTCGGCGTGCTCACGCAGCACGACTCGCTGGACCCGGAGGCGACCATCCGCCACGAGGTGATCGGCGACCTCGCCGACCACGAGTGGGCGGGCAGCGCCAAGATCCGTGACGTGCTCACCGGACTCTTCGGCGGGCTGGCCCTGCCGGGCTTCGAGCACGGCCTGGACACCGTCATCGCGCCGCTGTCCGGCGGCGAGCGGCGCCGGATCGCGCTGGCCAAGCTGCTCATCGCCGAGCAGGACCTGATCGTCCTCGACGAGCCGACCAACCACCTCGACGTCGAGGGCATCTCCTGGCTGGCCGGCCATCTGCGGGTACGCCGATCGGCGCTCGTCTGCGTCACCCACGACCGCTGGTTCCTCGACCAGGTCTGCACGCGCATGTGGGACGTCCAGCGCGGCACGGTCCACGAGTACGAGGGCGGTTACAGCGACTACGTCTTCGCACGGGCCGAGCGGGAGCGGATCGCCGCGACCGAGGAGTCCAAGCGGCAGAACCTGATGCGCAAGGAGCTCGCCTGGCTGCGCCGCGGCGCCCCCGCCCGTACCTCCAAGCCGCGCTACCGCATCGAGGCGGCCAACGAACTGATCGCCGACGTGCCGCCGCCGCGCGACACCAGCGAGCTGATGAAGTTCGCCAACGCGCGGCTCGGCAAGACCGTCTTCGACCTGGAGGACGTGACCGTCCAGGCGGGCCCCAAGACGCTGCTCACCCACCTCACCTGGCAGCTCGGCCCCGGTGACCGGATCGGTCTGGTCGGGGTCAACGGCGCGGGCAAGACCTCGCTGCTGCGGGCCCTCGCCGAGGCGGCCCGTACCCAGGGCGAGGCGCAGCCCGCCGCCGGGAACATCGTCGTCGGCAAGACGGTCAAGCTGGCCTACCTCTCCCAGGAGGTCCACGAACTCGACCCGAACCTGCGGGTGCTGGAAGCGGTTCAGCAGGTACGGGACAGGGTCGACCTGGGCAAGGGCCGGGAGATGACCGCGGGGCAGCTCTGCGAGCAGTTCGGCTTCTCGAAGGAGAAGCAGTGGACCCCGGTGGGCGACCTCTCCGGCGGTGAGCGGCGCAGGCTCCAGATCCTGCGCCTGCTGATGGACGAGCCGAACGTCCTCTTCCTCGACGAGCCCACCAACGACCTCGACATCGAGACCCTGACCCAGCTGGAGGACCTCCTCGACGGCTGGCCCGGATCGATGATCGTGATCTCGCACGACCGGTTCTTCATCGAGCGGACCACGGACCGGGTGATGGCGCTGCTCGGAGACCGCGCACTGCGGATGCTGCCGCGCGGGATCGACGAGTACCTGGAGCGCAGGCAGCGGATGGAGGAGGCGGCGACCCCCTCCGCCGCACCCGCTGCGGCCAAGGAGAAGACCGCGCCGGTCACGGCCGTCTCCCCGCAGGCCGCCCGTGCGGCGAAGAAGGAACTCCAGAAGGTGGAACGGCAGCTCGACAAGATCTCGACCCGGGAGACCACGCTGCACGCGCAGATCGCGGAGCACGCCACGGACTTCGAGAAGGTGGCGAAGCTGGACGCGGAGCTGCGTGAACTGGTCGCGGAGCGCGACGAGTTGGAGATGCGCTGGCTGGAACTGGCCGAGGAGGCCTGATCGCTGAGGCGCTTTCGGTGTGACCGGTGTGACCGGTGTGACCGGTGTGACCGGTGTGGCCTGTGGGGCGGGTGATAGAAAGAACGCTCGCCCGGCGCAGGTACAGAAGCCGGACCGGTCCGCACGAAGGGGGACGTGCTGATGACCCAGCCGCCCGGCCAGCAACCGCCGCAGGGGGGCTTCGGGGCTCCGTACGATCCGCCGCCGACGCCCGGCCAGGCCCCGGGCCCGTACGGCGCGCCCGGCCAGGTTCCGGGGCCGTACGGCGCTCCGCAGCCCGGTTCGTACGGCGTGCCCACGCAGCCGGGGCCGTACAACGCTCCCACGCAGCCGGGGCCGTACAACGCCCCCACGCAGCCCGGCCCCTACGGCCAAGCGCCGCAGCCGCAGTCCGGATTCGGCCCGCAACCACAGCCGGAGCCCGGCGGCGGAGGGTTCTTCCGGGGCCGGCGCGGGGCGGTCATCGGCGGCGTGCTCGCGGTGGTGCTGCTGGCCGGCGGCGGCATCTGGTTCGCCAGGAGCGGTGGCGACGAACCGAAGCCCACCGCGAAGGCGAGCACCGATCCCGGACCGAGCCCCACCGGCGACGGGGGCAACGGCAAGACCAGGGAGCCGAGTCCGGCCCCGCGCGACCTCCGCGCGGAGGCCGACGCGCTCAACGCCGGGCGCCGGAAGGGCGAGGCGAAGGTTCTCTGGCTCCAGGAGGGCGGCGTCGATCTGCCGCGCAACGGCTCGGACGTGTACGGCCCCTGGATCGTCGGCGACACCATCGTCAAGGGCATGTTCCACACGCTCTCCGGATACTCGGTCACCGACGGTCGCCAGAAGTGGAGCCTTCGCATGCCGGCGGAACTGTGCGCGGCGCCCTCGCAGGCCACCGCCGACGGCAAGATCGTCCTCGGGATCAAGTCCGGCCACGGGGATCAGGCGTCCTGCGACGCGCTCCAGATGGTCGACCTCAGGACGGGCAAGGCCGGCTGGCACAAGACCTACAGGCGCCAGAGCGTCTGGGACGCGCTCTCCCACGTCGCGATGGCGATCAACGGCGACACCGTGACCGTGGGACGCACCAGCAGGACGGATGCCTTCCGGGTCAGTGACGGCAAGGTGCTCTGGGGCGAACTGCCGGGGAACTGCCAGCCGTTCGGCTTCGCGAGCGGTCCCGAGGGGATCGCCGCCACCAGCTGTCAGACGGCGGCCGACGACCACAAGGAACAGCAGGTGCAGCGGATCGACCCGGTCACCGGCAAGGTCCAGTGGACGTACAAGGTCAAGAAGGGCTGGCAGGTCGCGCAGTTCTACTCGGCGAGCCCACCGGTCGTCTCGCTGAAGCAGGACGACAAGTGGGCCATCGCCGTGCTCAACGAGAACGGCACCTACCGTTCCCAACTGGTCGGTGGCACCGAGGACTACGTGACCGAGTGCGACGACGAGCTGCTCACCGACGGCCAGAGCCTTGACGACTGCCTCGGCGTGGCGGCCGACGACCGGGCGGTCTACCTGGCGACGAAGCCCGACAAGACGGCCCGCAACCCCACCAACAAGGTCGTGGCCTTCGACCTGAACACGGGTCGGACCAAGTGGAAGGCCGCGGCGCCGGCGGGACAGACCCTGATGCCGATGCGGGTCGAGGGCGGCAGGCTGCTGATGTATCTGTCGGCGGGGAAGGACAAGGGCGGCGGTATCGCGTCCCTCCCGCCGACGGGCGGTACGCCGCAGATGGTGCTGCGGCACCCGGCGGCGGCCGCCGCGGTCGAAAGGGACTTCTTCGCTTCCCGGGTCGCCTATCTGAACGGGCGCAGTTTCCTCGTGCACGCGAGGATCAGCGGGATCGACGACGAGGCGGAGAAGTCGATGAAGTCGATCGTGGGCTTCGGCAACTGACGGTCCGAGGCGTAACGGCGGCATCACAGGCCGGTTCTCCCTTGGGAACAGGGGGCGGACCGGCCCGGTGGGCGGGAGTTGCGGGTGGTACAAAGAAGCCCCGCTCGACTGTCGTAACACGCGGGATCCATGCCCGATTCGCTCCTTTCCGCGGAGTTCAGGGGGTCTTGTCGGGCCCCTTCGAGCCCTGCGGAATCGCGGGGGAGACCGGAACGGGCACCGGACCGCACGAAGGGGGACGTGCTGATGACCCAGCCGCCCAGCCAGCAACCGCCGCAGGGAGGCTTCGGCGCACCGCAGGAGCCGCCGCCGGGAAGTCCTCAGCCGCCCCAGGGCCCGCCGCAGACCCCACCGGCTCCGCAGACCCCGCCGCCCGCCCAGCCCGGTTACGGTCACCCGCAGACGCCCGGTCAGGCGCCGGGCCAGGCCCCCGGTTACGGCTACCCCCAGCAGCCGGGCCAGCAGCCCGGCCCGTACGGTCAGCAGCCCGGTCCCTATGCCCAGCAGCCGGGTCCCTACTCCCAGCAGCCCGGTCCGTACGGTCAGCAGCCCGGCCCGTACGGTCAGCCGACGCAGCCCGGTTACGGCTACCCGCAGCAGCAGTACCCCGGCGCACCGGCTCCCGGCGCACCGGCCCCCGGCGGTCCGGGCGGTGGCAACTTCTTCAAGCGCAAGCCCGCGCTGGTGATCGGCGCCGCTGCCGCCGCGCTCCTGGTGATAGGCGGCGGAGTCTTCCTCGCCACGAACGGGGGCGGCGAGGACAAGAAGCCCGTCGCGCAGAAGAGCGGCGACGCCAAGCCGAGCGGCTCACCGTCCGTCAACGAGGGCGACGGCAACGGCGACGGCCGCCAGACCGATGACGACCTCAACGCCGGGCGCCAGAAGGGCGAGGCGAAGGTTCTCTGGCTGCAGAAGAACGATGTCGACCTGCCGCGCGACGGCTCGGACGTCTACGGCCCCTGGGTCGTCGGCGACACGATCGTCAAGGGCATGTACCGCACCGTCGCCGGCTACTCGGTGGCCGACGGCAAGCTGAAGTGGAAGCTGAAGCTGCCCGCCGACCTGTGCGCGGCGCCCTCGCAGGCCACCGCCGACGGAAAGATCGTCATCGGGGTCGAGAACGGCACCACCGACAAGGCGGACTGCGCGGACCTCCAGATGATCGACCTCAACACCGGCACGGCCGGCTGGAAGAAGTCGATCAAGAAGAACGGCATCTGGGACATGATGTCGGACATCTCGCTCACCATCAGCGGCGACACCGTGGCGGTCGGACGCACCGGCAACTCCAACGGCTTCCGGGTCAGCGACGGCAAGGAACTGTTCGGCAACCAGCCGGGCGACTGCCAGCCGTTCGCCTTCGCGGGCGGACCCAAGCTGATCGCCGCCTCCAGCTGCCGCACCGACAACGTCGACAATCCCCAGCACCAGATCCAGGAGATCGACCCGGTCACGGGGAAGCCCCGGTGGACGTACCGGATCAAGCGCGGATCGGAGATCGACCGGGTCTACTCGGTGAGCCCGCTGGTGGTCTCGCTGAAGAAGGACAAGTCGTGGAGCATCCTCGCGCTCAAGGAGAACGGCTCGTTCCGGTCCGGCGTCGTCAGCGACAAGGGCGACAAGTTCGCCCCGGACTGCGGTAACGTCTTCGCCGTCTTCGGTAAGTCCTTGGACGATTGCACCGGTGTCGCCGCCGACGCCAACACCTTCTACATGTCGACCGCGCCGGACTCCGGCAGCAGCACCGACACGAACAAGGTCGTGGCGTTCGACCTGAACACCGGTCGGCCCAAGTGGAAGGCCGCCGCCCCGGCCGGGCGCGTGGTGAAGCCGCTGCGCATGGAGGGCGGCAACGTACTGCTCTACGTGAAGGCCGGATACAACAAGGGCGGCGGGATCGCCACCCTCGCGCCGACCGGCGGCACGGTACAGATGCTGCTGAAGCACCCCGTGTCGACGTCCGGGATCGAGAACTCCTTCTACAACACCAGGATCGCCTACGCGGACGGCCGTTCCTTCATCCTGAGCGGACGGGTCAGCGCGCGGAACGACCAGGAAGAGCTGGAGACGAAGACCATGATGGCCTTCGGCAACTGACGGCTCACGAAGGCCTTCGACGGCGCCCGCCCGTCGGCGCCCGACGGCTCACGACCGGCAGCGGCCGGAACACCCCCGACCGCTGCCGGCCCCGACCCACCGACTCCCTTCCCCCAGAGGTACGTACGCCATGACGCAGCCGCCCCAGCCGCCCAACGAGCAGCCGCCCCAGGGCGGGTTCGGCGCCCCGCAGGATCCCCCGCCGGGTGGATTCGGCGCCCCGCAGGACCCCCCGCCGGGCGGGTTCGGTGCGCCGACCCCGCCGCCCGCCGACCCGTTCGGCAAGCAGCCGGCCACCCCGCCGGCGGGCGGATTCGGCGCCCCGCAGACCCCGCCGCCCGCCGACACCCCGCCGCCCGCGGGCCCGTCGCAGCAGCCGGGCCCCGGTTACGGCTACCCGCAGGCCCCGCAGCCGGGCTACGGCTATCCGCAGGGCCCCCCGCAGCCCGGTTACGGCTACCCGCAGGCACCGGTGCCCGGCCGGCCGCAGCAGGGCTACGGCTTCCCGCAAGGCATGCCGCCCGGCCAGCCGCCGCAGCAGGGCTACGGCTATCCGACCGCTCCGATGCAGCAGCAGTACCCGCCGCTCCAGAACGGGAACGGCAACGGGGGCAAGAAGTTCACCACCCGCATGCAGATCATCGTCGCCGCCTCCGTCGCCGTGGTCCTGATCGTCGCCGGAGGCGTCTGGTTCGCCTCCAGCGGCGGTGATGACGGCAAGAAGGACCAGGCGTCCCAGTCCAGCGGCGGAGCCTCCGAGGGCAAGGGCGGCGGACAGGGCGGCACCGTCGGCGGCGGCACGGAGAAGGCACCGGCGGACCCGAAGTCCAGGGTCACCTTCCAGCTGCCGAAGCCGAAGGTCACCGACGTCACCAAGGTCGACGGTTCGTGGCTCACCGACAAGGCGTATGTGAAGACGGGCCTGAACGAGATAGTCGGCTACGACATGACCAAGGGCACCAAGCTGTGGTCCATCCCGCTGGCGGGCCAGCTCTGCGGCGCCTCCCGGCACATGTCCAAGGACTTCAAGACGGCCCTCCTCTTCGAGGAGGGCAAACCGACCAAGGACAAGAAGTACCAGCCGTGCAACCAGGTCGGCGTGATCGACCTGAACACCGGCAAGATGGTGTGGACCAAGTCGGTGACCGCCGCCACCAGCGGTGACGCGGCGGTCAGGTTCGACGAGATCACGCTCAGCGGCACCACGGTCGCCGCGGCCGGAACCGAGGGCGGTGTGGCGTTCGACCTCGGCACCGGCGCCGAGCGCTGGAAGCCCAAGGTCTCCGCCGACGGCTGCTACGACATGGGTTACGCAGGTGGCGAGGCGCTCGCCGTCGTCCGCAAGTGCGGCACGTACGACGACCCGCAGCTGGTCGTCCAGGCACTGAACCCGACCACCGGTGCCCCGCTCTCCTCGTACAAGATGCCGCCCGGTGTCGACTACGCGAGCATCGTCTCCACCAAGCCGCTGGTCGTCGCGGCCGACGTCGGCGACACCGCCGGTGACGGCAGCGGCATCTCGGACTTCTTCTCGATCGACGCCTCCACCGGCAAGCTGCTCACCAGGATCGCGGCGGACGGCGAGAAGTACGCCGCGCGCTGCCAGTCCACGAAGGTCGAGAGCTGCCGGAAGGTGGCCGTCGGCAACAACCGCATCTACGTGCCGACCGAGGACCACGAGGGCGGCGGCGACTACGGCGACACCAACGAGATCGTCTCCTTCGACCTCACCACCGGCAAGCCGACCAGTGACCGGGCCGACGCGGGTGACCGCTACACGATGTTCCCGCTGCGCATGGACGGCGGCAACATCATCGCGTACAAGGCGCCCCCGTACGACAAGGGCGGACAGATCGTCTCCATCGACGGCTCCACCTTCAAGCAGACCCTGTTGATGGAGAACCCGGGCGAGGCGTCCGTACGCGAGGCCGAGAGCAGCTTCTCCTCGGACTACTCCGAGATGCTCTACTCCGCCGGGCGGCTGTTCATCTCCCAGACGATGATCAGCAAGACGACCGGAAGCTCCTTGAGCGGCAAGGACTACCTGGCCGTGGGCTTCGGCACCGGCTGATCCTCACGCGGTACCCGCACCCCGGCCCTGCCGGTCGATCATCCGACCGGCAGGGCCGATCGTTTTCCGCCTGCCGGACAGCCCTGGATGGCACATAATCCGACACTCCGGGGGTCTTCTGCCGGGTAACAGGTCCGGAACGTCGAACAAGCGTGTAGCTTGCCGGGTCAGGACGGGCCGGGGGGCCTGGTGCCGGTGCTACGGGGGTGTGCTCGATGGGCGTGCGGCTCATGGTGGTCGATGATCACCGACTGCTCGCCGAGGCGCTCGCCTCGGCGCTGAAGCTGCGGGGCCACCGGGTGCTCGCGGCGGCGGCGCCGACCACGGCGGCGGCGGAACTGGTGGTCAACAGGGCCCCGGAGGTCTGCCTGTTCGGCACCGCGGCCCCCGCCGAACCCGGCGCCTTCGACCCGATCGTACGGATCCGGCGGGAGCGCCCGCAGGTGGCCGTGGTGGTGCTCGGGCCGGTCCCCAGCCCGCGCGGGATCGCGGCGGCCTTCGCGGCGGGCGCGGCGGGCTACGTCCGTCACGACGAACGGATGGAGGGCGTCGAACGGGCGATGGCCAAGGCGCGTGCCGGAGAGGCAGCTGTGGCGCCGCAACTGCTCCAGGGCGCCTTCGCCGAACTGCTCAATCCGGCCGCGGCACCGGACGACGAGGGCCAGCGGCTGCTGCGGCTGCTCACCCCGCGGGAGGTCGAGGTCCTGGTGCGGGTCGCCGAGGGCCAGGACACCCGGCTGATCGCGGCCGGGATGCGGATCGCGTCCAGCACCGCGCGTACGCATGTGCAGCGGGTGCTGATGAAGCTGGGCGTCGGTTCCCGGCTGGAGGCCGCGGCGCTCGCGGCCCGCACGGGGCTGCTGGACCGGGCGGTGCCGCTCGGCGAACAGGGGCCCGACGGCACCGCGTGATGCCGCGGTACGCCGTATCGAGGTCCCGCAGCGACTGCTGAACCGCTTCGACAACTCTCGCGCACAGCCGAACGCCCGTTGTGACGCGAGGCGTTGACCGGGCCCAGGTTCGAGACGAAACGCATGGCGGCGCTGCACGACATCGACGGCAGGGCGCCCGTCGATGACTGACCGCAGCATGATTCCAGTTGATCGATATTGCGCTGACCGTCGCATATGAGTGCCTCGCTGCTGAGGTCGACTCGCGGTGAAGCTCTTCTGCCGTGCCGTGCCGTGCCGTGCCGTACTGGGCTGGGCTGGAAAGCGGTGCAGGGGCAGAGTTCGGGATCGACTCATTGACGCACCTGTTGACTTGTGATTCATTGTGTTTGTTTATGTTTGGAGGAGCCTGGTGAAAAAGACGGTTACGACGCTCGCCGACGGCCGGGAGCTGCTCTATTACGACAGTCGTGACGACGTCGTGCGCGATGCCGTCGACCGGCGCCCCCTCGACGCCGTCTCCACCTCGTCGGAGATCCGCCGCGACCCGTTCCTCGGCGACAGCGTCGCCATCGCCTCGCACCGCCAGGGCCGCATCTACCACCCGCCGGCCGACGAGTGCCCGCTCTGCCCCTCACGGGACGGCCGGATGAGTGAGATCCCCGACGCGGACTACGACGTCGCCGTGTTCGAGAACCGCTTCCCCTCGCTCGCCGGTGACTCCGGCCGCTGCGAGGTCGTCTGCTTCACCTCCGACCACGACGCGTCGTTCGCCGACCTCACCGAGGACCGGGCCGCCCTGGTCCTGGAGGCATGGACCGACCGCACCGCCGATCTCGCCGAGCTCGACCAGGTCAAGCAGGTGTTCTGCTTCGAGAACCGGGGCGCCGAGATCGGCGTCACGCTCGGTCATCCGCACGGGCAGATCTACGGATACCCCTTCGTCACCCCGCGCACCGAGCTGATGCTCCGCTCGATGGCGGCCCACCGCGCCGAGACCGGCCGCAACCTCTTCGACGACGTCGTGGCCCGCGAGGAGCAGGACGGCTCGCGGATCGTCATCGACGGCGAGCACTGGATCGCCTTCGTGCCGTACGCGGCGCACTGGCCGTACGAGGTCCATCTCCACCCCCGCCGCCGCGTCCCCGACCTGCGCGAGCTCGACGCGGCGGCGCGCATGGAATTCCCACAGGTCTATCTGGAACTCTTGAGGCGATTCGACCGGATCTTCGGCCCCGGCGAGCCGCCGACCCCGTACATCTCGGCCTGGCATCAGGCCCCGTTCGGGGTCCCCGGACGGGAGGACTTCGGGCTCCATCTGGAGCTTTTCACCATCCGACGCACCTCCGGCAAGCTGAAGTTCCTCGCGGGTTCCGAATCCGGCATGAACGTGTTCATCAACGATGTGCCGCCGGAGGCCGCGGCCCAGCGACTGCGAGAGGTAGCGAGCGAGTGAGCAAGCCCCAGAAGAAGTACCTGGTCACGGGTGGCGCGGGATACGTCGGCAGTGTGGTCGCCCAGCATCTGCTGGAGGCCGGTCACGCGGTCACCGTCCTCGACGACCTCTCGACCGGATTCCGGGAGGGCGTCCCGGCCGGGGCCGAGTTCATCGAGGGGCGCATCCAGGACGCGGCCAAGTGGCTGAACGCCTCCTACGACGGGGTGCTGCACTTCGCCGCGTACTCACAGGTCGGCGAGTCCGTGGCGGACCCGGAGAAGTACTGGGTGAACAACGTCGGCGGCTCCGTCGCGCTGCTCGCCGCGATGCGGGACGCCGGGGTACGGACCCTGGTCTTCTCCTCCACCGCCGCGACCTACGGCGAACCGGTCACCACCCCCATCACCGAGTCCGACGCGACCGCGCCCACCAACCCCTACGGCGCCACCAAGCTCGCCGTCGACCACATGATCACCGGCGAGGCGGCCGCGCACGGACTGGCCGCGGTCTCGCTGCGCTACTTCAACGTGGCCGGCGCGTACGGCAGTTGCGGGGAGCGGCACAGCCCCGAGTCGCACCTCATCCCGCTGGTCCTCCAGGTCGCCCTCGGGCAGCGCGAGTCGATCTCCGTCTACGGCGACGACTACCCGACCCCCGACGGCACCTGCGTCCGCGACTACATCCATGTCGCCGATCTCGCCGAGGCCCATCTGCTGGCCCTGGACGCCGCCACCGCCGGCGAGCACCTGATCTGCAACCTCGGCAACGGCAACGGCTTCTCGGTCCGCGAGGTCATCGAGACCGTCCGCGAGGTCACCGGCCACCCCGTCCCCGAGACCGCGGCCCCGCGCCGCGCAGGTGACCCCGCGGTGCTGGTCGCCTCCGCCGCCACCGCCAGGGAGCGGCTCGGCTGGGCGCCGTCGCGCGCGGACCTGACCGGAATCGTCTCCGACGCCTGGGCGTTCGCCCGCCGAGAGGAACCCACCGCCCCATGACCGAGAACAGTGAGCCGACCGCCGCCTTCACCGAGCTGTACGGGAGCACCCTCGAGGGAGTCTGGGCGGCGCCCGGCCGCGTCAACCTGATCGGCGAGTACACCGACTTCAACGACGGCTTCGTGATGCCGCTCGCGCTGCCGCACACCGCGCGCGCCGCTGCCGCCCGCCGGGCCGACGGTGAGCTGCGGCTCCACTCGGCCGACGTGCCCGGCGGAGTCGTCCGGCTCCGGGTGGACGAACTGGCCCCGCACCAGGGGCACGGCTGGGCCGCGTACCCGGCCGGTGTCGTCTGGGCGCTGCGCGAGGCCGGTCACCCGGTCACCGGGGCGGACATCCAGCTGTCCTCCACCGTCCCCACCGGCGCCGGGCTCTCCTCCTCCGCGGCGCTCGAAGTCGTCACCGCGCTCGCTCTGAACGACCTCTTCGAACTGGGGCTCTGTGCCCCGGAGCTGGCGGTCATCGGTCAGCGGGCCGAGAACGCGTTCGTCGGCGTGCCGTGCGGGGTCATGGACCAGATGGCCTCCGCCTGCTGCACCGAGGGCCACGCGCTGTACCTCGACACCCGCGACCTCACCCAGCGCCAGGTCCCGTTCGACCTGGCCGCCCACGGGCTGCGGCTGCTGGTCGTCGACACCCGGGTCAAGCACGAGCTCGGCGACGGGGCGTACGCGGAGCGGCGGGCCGGCTGCGAGGCGGGGGCCGCCGCGCTCGGCCTGCGCACACTGCGCGAGCTGCCGTACGACGGTCTCGGCGCGGCCCTGGACACTCTGGGGCGAAGCGGTGCCGACGAGTCCGTGGTGCGCTATGTACGCCATGTGGTCAGCGACAACGAGCGGGTGGAGCGGGTCATCGCGCTGCTCGACGCGGGTGACGTCCGGGCAGCCGGTCCGATCCTCGACGCCGGGCACGCCTCGCTCCGCGACGATCTGCGGGTCTCCTGCCCGGAGCTGGACCTGGTGGTGTCGGCCGCGGGCGAGGCCGGGGCGCTCGGTGCGCGGATGACCGGCGGCGGCTTCGGCGGCTCGGCGATCGTGCTGGTGGACGAGGCGCAGGCGGACACGGTCGCCAAGTCCGTCCTGGAGGCGTTCGCCGCGGCCGGGTACGCGGCACCGCGGATCTTCCCCGCCGTTCCGTCGGCGGGCGCCCGGCGCCTCGCCTGAGGCGCCTTGGGCGGTGACTCCCGTCCCAGGACGGCACACGAACCACACCCGGCGGAGCAGGACCTGCCAGTTCTGCGAATCGCCTTCCACACCGGCCGTCCGGCCGTACGCTGAGGGACAGCACCGGTGGGGGCCGGTGCTGATTCAGGGGTACGAGACAGCCGGGTACGGCGCCCGGGGCGGGTGGCAGTCGGCACACACGGCGGCGGCCGTGGGGCTGCGGTCCAACTCCCCGATCCGGGCGGCCGTACCCGTGCCGTTCCGTCCCTTCGGCGGGCCGGGGGTGGCCCAGCAACAGAGGTGGCATGGGGGTGCCTGTGGTTCGTATCCGGGTTCTCGTGGTGGACGACCACCGTATTTTCGCCGAGTCGCTCGCAGCGGCGCTCGCGGCCGAGCCGGACGTCGACGTGGCGGCGGCCGGCAGTGGCCCCGCCGCGCTGCGGTGTCTGGAACGGGCCGCCGCCGAGGGGCGCGGCTACGACGTGATGCTGATCGACGCCGAACTGGGCATCCTGGCCTCGACAAGAGGCCGCCCGGCACCCGTCCCGGCCCCCCGCGGCGGGGAGGACGGTCCGGTGGACGGCATCTCGCTGGTCGCCGCGGTCCGTGCGGGCCGGCCCTCCGTGCGTACGGTGGTGCTCGCCGAGAGGGACGATCCGGTCCGCGCCGCGCTGGCGCTGCAGGCCGGGGCCTCGGGCTGGGTCGCCAAGGACTGCTCGCTGCAACGGCTGCTCACGGTCGTCCGGGGGGTACTGCGCGACGAGACGCATCTGCCCCCGGCCCTGCTCACAGGCGTGCTGCGGGAGCTGACGGCGGCGCGCAAGCACCGCACCGAGAGCGAACAGCTGGTCGAGTCGCTGACCCCGCGCGAGCGCGAGGTGCTGCGCTGCATGGTGGCGGGTCTGGGCCGCAAGGCGGTGGCGGAGCGGCTCTTCCTCTCCCCGCACACGGTGCGCACACACATGCAGAACGTGCTGGGGAAGCTGGGCGTGCACTCCACCCTGGCGGCGGTCGCGCTGGCCCGGCGCGCGGGTGTCGGCCCGGTCGACCTGGAACCGGTGCTTCTGGGGTCCGTCCGTCCCTGACCGGGACCCAGGACCCTGGCCGGCTAGCCGGGGATGTTGTCGAACGGGGCGGTCAACTCGCGGAGCAGTCCGGCCAGTTCGGTGCGCTGCTGGGTGGAGAGCCGGCTCAGGATGGCGCGTTCCTGGGCGAGCAGGCCGGCCAGCGACTGGTCGGCCTTGTCGCGGCCCTCGGCGGTGAGCCGGACGAGCACACCGCGGCGGTCGCTGGGGTCGGGGAGCCGCTCGACGAGGTTCTTCTTGGTCAGCCGGTCGATGCGGTTGGTCATGGTGCCGGAGGTGACCAGGGTCTGGGTCAGCAACTGGCCCGGGGAGAGCTGGTAGGGGGCGCCCGCGCGACGCAGGGAGGTCAGTACGTCGAACTCCCACGGCTCCAGATCGTGCTCCGAGAAGGCGATCCGGCGGGCCCGGTCCAGATGGCGGGCCAGGCGGGAGACGCGGCTGAGCACCTCGAGTGGTTCCACGTCGAGGTCGGGGCGCTCGCGGCGCCATGCAGCGACCAGTCGGTCGACCTCGTCCTCCATGTGGATCAGTGTAGAGGGTCTGTCGACATGAAGTCTCTTGGACTCAAGTATCTTGACATCGAGATATCCCTCCTTGATCCTGCTTCCATGACCTCACCCACCTGGGATCCGCAGCAGTACCTGCGCCACGCCGACCACCGCACCCGCCCCTTCCTCGACCTCCTCGCCCGCATCCCCGGACTCCCGTCCGCCCCCGCGCCCCGCATCGCCGACCTCGGCTGCGGAGCGGGAAACGTCACCCTCCTCCTCGCCGACCGCTGGCCGAACGCCCGGATCACCGGATACGACAACTCCCCGCAGATGCTGGAGCGGGCCCGGGAGCACGCGGGCCCGCTCCTGGACTTCGCCGAGGCCGACGCCGCGACCTGGACCCCCGCCGAGCCGTACGACCTGATCGTCTCCAACGCCCTGCTCCAGTGGGTCCCGGACCACACCGCCCGCTTCCCCGCGTGGCTGGACGCCATCACCCCCGGCGGGACGTTCGCCTTTCAGGTCCCCGGCAACTTCGACCAGCCCAGCCACGTACTGATGCGGGAACTCGCCGCCTCCCCGCGCTGGCGCGACCGCCTGGGCGGCGAGCTGCGCCACGCCGACGCGGTGCTCGCCCCCGCCGCCTACCTCGACGCGCTGACGGCCCCCGGCGTCACCGCGGACGTCTGGGAGACCACGTATCTGCATCTGCTGCACGGCGAGGACCCGGTGCTCGACTGGGTGAAGGGCACCGGCCTGCGCCCCGTCCTGACCGCCCTGGCCGACGACCCCGAAGCGCGCGAGGCGTTCCTCGCCGAATACCGCGACCTGCTGCGCGCCGCCTACCCCCAGGGCCCGCACGGCACCGTCTTCCCGTTCCGCCGCATCTTCGCCGTGGCGCGCAAGGAGAAGTGATGATCGCCGCTGTCGATCACGTGCAACTGGCCGCCCCGGAAGGCTCGGAGGGCCTGCTGCGCACGTACTACGTGGACACCCTCGGCATGACGGAGACCGCCAAGCCCCCGGCGCTCGCGTCCCGCGGCGGCTGCTGGTTCAGGGCCGGTCCGGTCCAGCTCCATCTGGGTATCGAGCCCGATTTCCGCCCGGCGAGGAAGGCCCACCCGGGCCTGCGCGTCACGGACATCGAGGCGTTCGCGGCCCGGCTGGAGGCGCACGGTGCACAGGTGCTCTGGGACGGCGACCTGCCGGGGCACCGGCGCTTCTTCAGTCACGACCCGGTGGGGAATCGGCTGGAGTTCCTGGAGCCGGTGAGCGCTACAGATCGTTGAGCGGCTGCTGTGCCCGGCGATCGGCTCGGCGGTCATGATTCCTCCCAGGGACGGGATTTTGGGCCTGCTCCCTCACGGTAGCGGTCGGAATCGAGTGGCGTCATCACAAGGAGTGACGCCGGGTCGGTGTCGACCTCGGCCCAGACGAGGAGACCGCCGCATACGCGCCGCTGGCCCCAGTCGGTGGCCAGAGCATCGACGATCAGCAGCCCGCGTCCGTCCTCCCGGTCCGGCGATGGCGCGCCCGCCGCGGTCGCACTGCCCTGCCCTTCGTCGAGCACTCCGACGACGGCCATCCGGGCGGCGCGGGACAGCACAACGGTGATGGAGCGGCTCGCGCTGTGCTCCAGGGCGTTGGCGGCGAGTTCTCCGGTGATCAGTTCCAGAGCGTCCACTGCGTCCGGCGGCAGTCCCCAGCACCGGGCCGTCGTCGATACGTAACAGCGCGCCGCGCCTGCCGACGCGAGGGTTCCACCGGGTAAGGAGACCAGGCCAAGGGCCTGTGGAGCGGTGGCGCAGTACACGAGGGTGTTGTGGACGATTTCGATGAGCGGCGGCATGACCGCGCCTCCTTCACCGGTCCTCATCGGTGTCCGCCGGGGCGAGGCGGGCGCCGCGGCTCTCGGCGACGAGCAGGGTGTCGCGCAACGCGTCAGTCAACTTGGCGTTCAGGAGTCGGAGTTCAGAGGCGTGCAGGGCGGGGTCGGAGAGCGCGGCCTGTGCCTGATCGAGGAGCTTGCCGGCGAGGCCGAGCTGCGCGTGCTCGATCCGGTCGGCGAGCCGGGACAACGGGCCGGTGCCGTCCGTGGAGAGGTAGCAGGGCTTCCCGTCCGCCCCGGCCCAGGGCAGCAGTCGGATCACCGGGCCACCTCCATGTCGTGGATGCGGTGCGGTCCTACGTCGATGCCGTACGTCGCGAGCCGGAGCGCGCGGCGCCGTTGCCGTTGTTCGGCGCGGGGCCGACCGTGTGGGGCGAACAGGGTTCGCAGCCGGCCGGTGACGCGGGTGGCGAGGTTGGTCATGACCTCAACTCGCTTTCCTGTGAGGGGCGGACGGGGCAGTTCGCGCAGACCTTCACGGCCCAGCCGAGGCGTCCGCCATCGGGGCTGTGGGTGCGCGCGTGGCCGCCGGGTTGGAGGGATTGGGTGCTGCCACAACGGGCGCAGGCGAGTCCGGCGAGGCGGAGGCTCGTGGTCGCCAAGTGCGACCACTGAGGCTCGGCGGGTGTGCATTAGGTACCGTGCCATTGAATTTCAATCACCGATACCTCTGTGGAGGGAATACCCCCGGAGGGGTGAACCTCGATGGAGTGAGAGCGAAGTGCTGACTGCCGCGTACGCTCGGCTTGGTGATTGCATCGCGGGACGAGCCGGTGGCAGGAGCCGCCGCGTTGGAGGGGCAACTTGACTGTGCGAGGCTCGGCAGGGCCGGCTGGCCGGATGCAGATCGCTCGTGGGCTGAAGGCGCTCCGCACGCGAGTCGGTCTCACTCAGTCAGAGGTGGCCAAGCGGGCCGGTGTCTCCGTCGGAACCGTGAACCGGTACGAGACCTGGCAGGACCGCGCCAAGCTCAGAGTGCCTACTGTGAGTGTGCTCGCGGAAACGTGCGGTGCCTCATCTCAGGAGCGAGAGGCATTGGTCGAGCTCGTCCGCAACCAGCAGAACGGCTGGTGGATGGACCACCCGGCAGTGCCCGAAGTCATGGACCCGCTGATGTCCTTCGAGGACGTGGCCGAGTACGAGCACGTCTACGCCAACGCGCTGGTTCCCGGGCTGCTCCAGACGCCTGACTATGCGCTCGCACTCCACCGGGCGCAGGACGTCCGGGCAGAGGCTGAAGTGATCGAGAGCAAGGTCGACGCACGAATCAAGCGACAGGCAATCTTGGAGCGCTGGCCTGCCCTCCACCTGTGGGTCGTCCTCGACGACGCTGTTCTCCGCCGTTCTGTCGGGGGCCCGGACGTGATGTCTTCCCAGATCGACCACTTGTGTGCCATGAGCCAGCGTCCCAATGTGGACATCCAGGTGCTCAGGTTTGCCGCGGGGGCTCACGCCGCAGGATCCGGCGGACACTTTCTGATCCTTGGGCGGGACGACGAGGAGCACCCGCTCAACAGCATGAACGTGGTCTATCTCGAACTGCACAAGCGTGGCCTGTATCTCGACGCTCCCACCGAGGTGCAGAGCTACAAGCTCATGTTTGACTACTTGCGATCCCAAGCGGCAGATACTTCGTGCAGCGTCGAACTACTGGCCGAGGCACGACAGGAGCTCACCCGATGAACAACACACCACTCGATGCCCAGTTCGCAGCTACGGACTGGATAAAAAGCAGTTACAGCGCGGCCGACAACGAGTGTGTCGAGGTCGCACTCGCCCGGCCGTTGGTCGGGGTCCGGGACTCGAAAGTGACGCAGGGGCCCGAACTTGCCCTGAGCGTCGATGCGTTCGCAGCGTTCCTCGACGGAGTCCAAGGCAGCGGACTGGACCGGATCGTCTGACGTAGACGTCTACAGCAACGGAGACGAGGTGGGCTGCTCCGGCCTTGGCAGCCCACCTCGTTGTCCGGTCCGGCAGACCGAGGTCACCGGCGGCCCCGACAACGGCCGGACCACCAGCTTCGAGTACGACAACAACGGCAACACCACCAAGCGCACCACCGGCTCAAGCGTCCAGGACCTGAAGTGGGATGCCGAGGGCCACCGCGCGACCCTCACCGAGGCCGGCAAGACCAGCAGCTACGTCTACGACGCCGACGGCAACCGACTCATCGCCAAGAACTCCGACGGCTCCAGCACCCTCACCCTGCCCCAGGGCAACGAACTCACCGTCGCCGCCAACGGCACCAAGACCGGCACCCGCTACTACACCCACAACGGCGAAACCGTGGCCGTCCGCACGGGTGCGACCACCTCGTACCTCATCAGCGACCACCAGGGCACGGCGATGACCGCCATCACGGTCGGAACGCTCGCCCTCACCCGCCGCAAGCAACTCCCCTTCGGACTGCTCCGCACCACTCAGTCGACAGCGTTCGGAACCCGAGGCTTCGTCGGCGGCACCAACGATCCCACCGGTCTCACGCACCTGGGCGCCCGCGAATACGACCCCAACCTCGGCCGCTTCCTCTCCGTCGACCCCGTCATCGACGTCAACGACCCGGCGCAGATGAATGCGTACAGCTACGCCCACAACAACCCCCTCACCAAATCCGACCCCGACAGCCTCCGCCCGGACGGCCCGGCCGGCGGCGCTTCATACAACGACGACGCCTGGGCACGGGACCGTGGGATGAACGCCGGCTACACCCTGAAGGGCAGCAAGTGGGTCTGGCACCAGACACCCAAGAAGGACCCGGAGTCCCAGAAGCGCTACCGCGCGTACCGGGCGAACCCCACTACGTACAAGGTCCACCACTACGATGCGAAGGCGGTGGCCGCAGCGAAGGCAAAGGCTCAGGCGGCAGCGCGGGCCAAGGCAGACGCCGAGCGACGCAAGAAGGACGGGATCCTCGGCAGGATCCTCAAAGGGAACTATGAAGCAGCGTGGAGCATGTCCCAGCCGACTATGAAAAGCGTCATAGAGAAATACAATTTACCGGTGCCGCGTACGAAAGTCTCGCAAGGGTCTCCGGAGCCGAATGTGGTACGGCCGAGGGGGAACGAACGTCGGCGGGACCTACGTCACGGGACTGAACAGCGAGTATGTCAGTCCGATGCGACTGGAGCATGAGAGGGTACACACCGAGCAGTGGGACAAGGCCGGGCTCACTTTCATACCCAAGTACTTCATGGCCGGACTCGATCCCTGCCACAACAGGTACGAGATCGCGGCCGATCTCGTAAAGGGCAGGTATCCGTGCTGAGCGGAAGCCGAGGAAGGGCGCTGATCGCCACGGCGCTTCTCGCTGTCGCTCTTACCTCCTGCACAGAACCGCGTCCGAGTTCCGTGAGATTCGGGTTCCGGTCGGACGATCGGGGGAACGTGGTGATCGCCTACCCTCTCTGCCCGGCACATACGGTTTCCGGAGTCGAAGTCACCGTCCGTGTTCAGCATGGAAACACGAGCAGTTTCAAGGAGTTGTGGGGGGCCGTGGGGGCCGCTTCCGACGAGGTGAAGCAAGGCGTGTTCACCGTGGGGACACCAGGCAGCTTCCGCCAGGAAGGCACACCCCTCGCAGGGGCACTTCCCAAGGGGTTCTACGTCGGGGTCAAGGAATCATCACGTGACGGTGAGCCGAATTCCGGCAGAGACGACTGGATAGACCTGTCCGTCCAGCCGTCACGCACCCTGAAGCCGGGGGAGTATCTGACGTCGGGTGGGGAAATCGTCAGCCGGCAGTGGGTGAATGACCAGCTGACATGCGGAAAGAGGTCCTGAGAGACCCCGCGGCGCTTCCCTCGCCCGCGGCGAGGGAAGGTCTTTTCGGTTCGCCGCGCCGAATGGAATCCACCGGACCACACCATGCACAGGGAAGTTCACGTGGCGCTTCGGATTTGGGCCATTCGGGACTGACCTGTGTCGACGCCCGTGGAACCGCTCAGTAGGAAACAGATCTGCTCATCCTTCGTGAACTGCACCAAGGGTGGGGTGGCGCGACTGCGGCTGCCGCTGGGCTTCGCCGAACTGCCCTGGAGGATCTGGACTTTTTGGGCTGGGCGGATCCGGGAGCGCCGCTGCTGGCAAGAGTTTGACGTGGGCCCTCGCGGGAGGGCATGCGGCAAGAGGCCTCACGGGGAGTTGGTGCGGGCGGCTTTCGTGAGCCGCATACGAGTCAAGACTGTGTCCGAGATGGAGAACTCCACCATCTACGGATACCGAAAGGCCATTGACTGGGGCGCTACCCAAGCGAACATAAGCCTCAATGTCGCAAATCTTGGAACATTTTCCGAGGCGGGCGTTGTGGGCCCAGGGAACTCTGTAGGGCGGTGCTGAGGGTGACTTGATAACCCGGGAACGGGAAAATAATGATATCTGCAGTGAGGTAAGATGTGCTCGGTTGGCTTTCCTGGGCCATTCTTTGCGGTATTGTAATTGTGGACTCGGGGTTGGAATGCTTGCGGCGGTGTGCAAGGTCACCTCGGTGAATGAATTCCGGGCCGTCTGCAGAGAATTCCAATTTACTTGCTTGCGGGCTTCTGCGGGCGGGCTCGTGAGGTTCACGGTCCTCGCGACCTGTTCCTCCATGTCTTTCCATTGGGCGGGAGTGGATTATGGTACATGTCGCATGGGGGCTCCTTCTGGGTGCTTTTGGAATGGCTGTCGCCCTAGATATCCGAGGGCTTGGAATTCGAATATATGATTTGATTTCATCCTTCACTCCGGGGGGTCCGCCGGATCCGAGATTCACTCCCAATGTGGTGCGGTTCCTCTGGGGATGCCTCGGTATAGTCGGATTCACCCTGGCAGGTATCCGGCTAGCCGGATACCTGCCAGGGTGAAGTGTGAATTCCTTCGGCGCTGAATCGCACTGGGCTCTGTCTGTCAGTGCGCCCATCGAATTCGGAGACTGAGGTAGTCAAGCAGTTTCCTGCCACGGCCGAGGGGTGCCCGGTCGAGACGATCGTGGTTACGCCGGCCGGTTCGGGGGCGGCGGTGTTTCCGCCGGAAGAACAGCGACTGCCGGGCGCAGGTGCCGTCGGGCGAATGGCGCGGTTGCCAGGACGAGTACCAGGGCTTCGGCGTAATTGGAGGGCGCCCGTTTTGTGATCAGGCGAGGCCGAGGAGTGCGAGGGGGGCGGCGGGCGTCGCGTGCGTTGCGACGGAGGGCGGCGGCGATGTTTCTGCCTACGGGGATCCAGTGGGAGTACGTGCCGCAGGAGCTGGGCTTTGGTTCAGGGATGACGTGCTGGCGGCGGCCTGCCGCATGGAACGAGGCCGGCGTCTGGCACCGGCTCCACGTCGTGCTGCCGGCCAGGCTTCGGGCGGCGAAACAGCTCGACTGGTCGCGGGCGGTGATCGACTCCTCCCACGTCAGGGCCGCTCGGCGGGGCCCAAAAGCGGCCCCAGCCCGGTTGACCGAGCACGGCCGGGCGGCAAGCATCATTTACTCGTCGAGGGACAGGGCATCCCGCTCTGTCGCTGACCGGCGGAAACCGCAACGACGTCACCCGGCTGATGCCCTTGCTCGCGAAGATCCCACCAGTCCCGGGACTCGTGGGACGACCACGCCGACGGCCTGACATCCTGCTCGGCGACCGCGGCTACGACCACGACAAGTAACGCTGTCCGGCCCGGGCCGCGGGCGTCAAACCGGTGATCGCCCGCCGCGGAGTCCCGCATGGCTCCGGCCTCGGTGTTCACCGCTGGGTTGTCCAGTCGGCTCGCTCTACCCGACGGTGCAGGGGAGACGCCAGGGCCTCTCGTTTGGATCATGCCGGGCTCGCGGGGCCTGGCACGCACGCTCGCCGCGTTGTCGTCACTCGCCAGGGCTCCGCCCTGACTCCCTCCTCCGCCTTGCGATCGCACGCACCAGGTCCCGCTCCCTGATCCGGCCTGATCCGAACGAAAGTCCCCAGGGCTCCGGGGCACAACGGACGTGAGCAGGAACCGCCCGCTCTCCCTCTCTTCATCTCAAGTGGTCATGAAACGGACGCCCGCCGACTACGCCGAAGCCCTGGGCCGGAGCCGGGCCGGTGGTCAACTCTGCGAGCGGCGTTTGCCTGCGAGCCGTTCGGTCTTCGTCCGGAGACCGGCACCGGGACGCAGGCATGCCGCGGATGTTCCCGGGAAAGCGGTTAGCGATTCCCATGCCGAGCTGTCGTTCCTGAGGATCTGGACCCGGGAACGGCGCTCCACTTGCCCCATTCGGGGTGATCCGGCTGAACGGGTGACCACCCCTCGCTCAGCTCTTGCGGTGCCCGATCAGCCGCGGCTTCGCCTCCAGGTTCTCCAGGCCGTGCCAGGCCAGGTTCACCAGATGGGCGGCGACCTCCGACTTCTTCGGCTTGCGGGCGTTGACCCACCACTGGCCGGTCAGGGCCACCATGCCGACCAGTGCCTGGGCGTAGAGCGGGGCCAGCTTCGGGTCGAAGCCGCGGGCCTTGAACTCCAGGCCCAGGATGTCCTCCACCTGGGTGGCGATGTCGCTGATCAGGGAGGCGAAGGTGCCGGTCGACTGGGCGACGGGGGAGTCGCGGACCAGGATGCGGAAACCGTCCGTGTACGTCTCGATGTAGTCGAGCAGGGCGAACGCGGCCTGCTCCAGGAGTTCGCGCGGGTGGCCGGCGGTCAGGGCGCCGGTGACCATGTCGAGGAGCTGGCGCATCTCGCGGTCGACCACGACGGCGTACAGGCCCTCCTTGCCGCCGAAGTGCTCGTAGACGACCGGCTTGGAGACACCGGCGCGGGCCGCGATCTCCTCCACCGAGGTGCCCTCGAAGCCCTTGTCGGCGAAGAGGGTGCGGCCGATGTCCAGCAGTTGCTCGCGGCGTTCCTTGCCGGTCATCCTCACGCGGCGGGTACGCCGGGTGGGGGAGGGACGGTTCTTCTCGCTGCTTGTGCTGCCGTCGGTCGCCACGTCGTCAATCATGCCGCGTCGGCGCGTGCGGGGTCGCGCCGGGCATCGATACGGCGGGAGGCGATCCGGGCGGAGTCGGGCCAGCGCGCGTCGGAGGCCCAGCCCAGCTTCTCGAACCAGCGGATCAGCCGGGCGCTCGAATCGATCTGCCCCCTCATCACCCCGTGCCGGGCGCTCGTCGGGTCCGCGTGGTGCAGGTTGTGCCAGGACTCGCCGCAGGACAGGACCGCGAGCCACCACACGTTGCCGGACCGGTCACGGGACTTGAAGGGGCGCTTGCCGACCGCGTGGCAGATGGAGTTGATCGACCAGGTGACGTGGTGCAGCAGCGCCACCCGGACGAGAGAGCCCCAGAAGAAGGCGGTCGCCGCGCCCCACCACGACATCGTCACCAGCCCGCCGACCAGCGGCGGGAGCGCCAGCGACACGATCGTGAAGGTGAGGAAGTGACGGGAGACGGCGCGGATCGCCGGGTCCTTGATCAGGTCGGGCGCGTACTTCTGCTGCGAGGTCTGCTCCTCGTCGAACATCCAGCCGATGTGGGCCCACCACAGACCCTTCAGCAGGGCGGGGAGCGTCTCGCCGAAACGCCACGGCGAGTGCGGGTCGCCCTCCGCGTCGGAGAAGCGGTGGTGCTTGCGGTGGTCGGCCACCCAGCGCACCACCGGCCCCTCCACGGCCAGCGAACCCGCGACGGCCAGGGCGATCCGCAGCGGACGCTTGGCCTTGAAGGAACCATGGGTGAAGTAGCGGTGGAAGCCGATCGTGATGCCGTGGCAGCCGATGAAGTACATCGCCACGAGCAGGCCCAGATCGAGCCAGCTCACGCCCCGGCCCCAGGCCAGCGGCACCGCGGCGACCAGCGCCACGAACGGCACCACGATGAACAGCAGAAGGGCGATCTGCTCGATCGACCGTTTGCTGTCCCCGCCGAGCGTGGCGGAGGGAACGGGCTGACCGTCGGCCGCCGATGGCTGGGCGTCGTCGATCACGGAGGGGCTGGTGTTCATGGGGAGTCCCCTGGGGATGAGGAGTACGACGGACAGCTCTGGCTACGCATCCGTAACCTACGGCTACGTAAGTATGGCAGCGCGGGGGCCTGTGGCACGAGAGCGCGACGGACCGCCCGCCGAAGGGAAACCCGAACGGGGCGCGAGCGTCACCGATGGCGTGGACACCTATCCTGGTGGGGTCGGACAGCGCGGTCCGCACTCTGCTTTCCCGGGGTGGCGTCAGCACCGCTGCCGACCGCGGCCTGGGAGACACCCGTGCCCGCCCGTCTCCCACCACCACCCTTGTTGGGATTCGCTTCGCGACACACCTCCTCATTCACTGCAAGGAGCCGCACACTGTGAGCAGTGCCGACCAGACCCCCGCCGCCAGCCCCGAGCTGCGCGCCGACATCCGCCGCCTCGGCGACCTGCTGGGCGAGACCCTCGTACGTCAGGAGGGGCAGGAACTCCTCGACCTCGTCGAGCGGGTCCGCGCCCTGACCCGCACCGACGGCGAGGCCGCGGCCGAACTCCTCGGCGACACCGACCTGGAGACCGCCGCACGGCTCGTGCGCGCCTTCTCCACCTACTTCCATCTCGCCAACGTCACCGAGCAGGTCCACCGCGCCCACGAGATGCGTGACCGGCGCGCCGCCGAGGGCGGTCTCCTCGCGCGTACCGCCGACCGGCTGAAGGACGCGGACCCGGAGCACCTTCGCGAGACCGTCAAGAACCTCAACGTACGGCCCGTCTTCACCGCGCACCCGACCGAGGCCGCGCGCCGCTCCGTGCTGAACAAGCTCCGCCGCATCGCCGAGCTGCTGGAGACGCCCGTCATCGACGCCGACCGGCGCCGCCAGGATCTGCGACTCGCCGAGAACATCGACCTCATCTGGCAGACCGACGAGCTGCGCGTGGTCCGGCCCGAACCCGCCGACGAGGCCCGCAACGCCATCTACTACCTCGACGAACTGCACGCCAACGCCGTCGGGGACGTCCTGGAGGACCTGGCGGCCGAACTGGAACGGGTCGGCGTCGAGCTGCCCGCAGGCACCCGGCCCCTCACCTTCGGCACCTGGATCGGCGGCGACCGCGACGGCAACCCCAATGTGACGCCCGCCGTCACCCGGGAAGTGCTGATCCTCCAGCACGAGCACGGCATCACCGACGCGTTGGAGCTCGTCGACCACCTGCGCGGCCAGCTCTCCAACTCCATCCGCTACACCGGCGCCACCGACGAGCTGCTGACCTCGCTCCAGGCCGATCTCGAGCGCCTCCCCGAGATCAGCCCGCGCTACAAGCGGCTGAACGCCGAGGAGCCGTACCGCCTCAAGGCCACCTGCATCCGGCAGAAGCTCGTCAACACCCGAGAGCGCCTGGCCGGCGGCACCCCGCACCGCCCCGGCTGCGACTACCTCGGCACCGCCGAACTCATCACCGACCTGGAGCTGATCCAGACCTCGCTGCGCGAGCACCGCGGCGGACTGTTCGCCGACGGGCGGATGGACCGCACGATCCGCACACTCGCCGCGTTCGGCCTGCAGCTCGCCACCATGGACGTGCGCGAGCACGCGGATGCCCACCACCACGCCCTCGGCCAGCTCTTCGACCGGCTCGGCGAGGAATCCTGGCGCTACGCCGACATGCCGCGCGACTACCGGCAGAAGCTGCTCGCCAAGGAGCTGCGCTCACGCCGCCCGCTCGCCCCGACCCCGGCCCCGCTGGACCCCGCGGGCGAGAAGACCCTCGGCGTCTTCCACACCGTCAAGGAAGCCTTCGAGCGATTCGGCCCCGAGGTCATCGAGTCGTACATCATCTCGATGTGCCAGGGCGCCGACGACGTCTTCGCAGCCGCCGTCCTGGCCCGTGAGGCCGGACTGATCGATCTGCACGCCGGCTGGGCCAAGATCGGCATCGTGCCGCTGCTGGAGACCACCGACGAGCTGCGCGCCGCCGACGTCATCCTCGACGAGATGCTCGCCGACCCGTCGTACCGCCGGCTCGTCTCGCTGCGCGGCGATGTGCAGGAGGTCATGCTCGGGTACTCCGACTCCTCCAAGTTCGGCGGCATCACCACCTCGCAGTGGGAGATCCACCGCGCCCAGCGCCGACTGCGCGACGTCGCGCACCGCTACGGCGTACGACTGCGGCTCTTCCACGGCCGCGGCGGCACGGTCGGCCGCGGCGGCGGCCCCTCGCACGACGCGATCCTCGCGCAGCCCTGGGGCACCCTCGAAGGCGAGATCAAGGTGACCGAGCAGGGCGAGGTCATCTCCGACAAGTACCTCATCCCGGCGCTCGCCCGGGAGAACCTGGAACTGACCGTCGCGGCCACCCTCCAGGCCTCCGCGCTGCACACCGCGCCCCGCCAGTCCGACGAGGCCCTCGCCCGCTGGGACGCGGCCATGGACACCGTCTCCGACGCCGCACACGCCGCATACCGCCGACTGGTCGAGGACCCGGACCTGCCGGCGTACTTCTTCGCCTCCACCCCGGTCGACCAGCTCGCCGAGCTGCACCTCGGCTCCCGCCCGTCGCGGCGCCCGGACTCCGGCGCAGGACTGGACGGGCTGCGGGCCATTCCATGGGTCTTCGGCTGGACCCAGTCGCGGCAGATCGTGCCCGGCTGGTACGGCGTCGGCTCCGGGCTCAAGGCACTGCGCGAGGCCGGTCCGGACACCGTGCTGGACGAGATGCACGAGCAGTGGCACTTCTTCCGGAACTTCATCTCCAACGTCGAGATGACGCTCGCCAAGACCGATCTGCGGATCGCCCGCCACTACGTCGACACGCTCGTCCCGGACGAGCTGAAGCACGTCTTCGCCGACATCGAGGCCGAGCACGCGCTCACCGTCCAGGAAGTACTCAGGGTCACCGGCGGCTCCGAACTGCTCAGCACCAGCCCGGTGCTCCAGCAGACCTTCGCCATCCGGGACGCCTACCTGGACCCGATCTCCTACCTCCAGGTCTCGCTGCTGGCCCGCCAGCGCGAGGCGGCGGCACGCGGCGAGGAAGCCGACCCGCTGCTCGCCAGGGCCCTGCTGCTCACCGTGAACGGTGTCGCCGCGGGGCTGCGCAACACCGGCTGAGCCACCGGGGCGCGGGTGCGGCCCTGCTCACAGGGCGAAGAACGTCGCCACCAGCAAGGCCGCGCCCGCGATCCCCGTGCCCCAGGCGGTCCGGGGCATCCGCAGACCGCCGCCGATGATCAGGGCGGCCAGCACCAGCGCACCGCCCAGCGGCACCCAGGCGTGCAGGAAGCCGGGGGTGCCGGTGCGTACGACATCGTTCGTGCCCGGCTTCACGACGACCGGGAAACGGTCGCCCCTGCGTACCGCGACGGACTTGTCGATCGTCACCCGGGAACGCGCGGCGCCCTGTCCGGACGGGGCGAACGGCCCGGTGCAGACGTCGGCGCCGCAGCCCGTGACGGTCATCGTGCCGTGTTCGCGGCCCTTGGCCAGAACGATGTGGTGCGCCGAACCCCACGAGGAGTACACGCCCGCGACGAGCAGCAGCAGGACGACACAGCCCATGGCGGCGCTGCGGGCGTAGACCAGGGCGCGGTGGGAGGAGCTCCGCTTCATGGGGAGCGATCCTTGGGCAGAGCGGCGCGCCCGGTCAACTTGTGGCCGAAAATCGACGGGGTACCGGCGGGAATGTCAGCAGTTGTACGAGCCGCGCCCCGCCAGGGTCGCGCGCTGCGGGCATCAGGAGTTGTACGCGCTCTGCGCGCGCTCCAAACCCTCCGCGAGCAGGCACTCCACCGAGTCCGCGGCCCGGTCCACGAAGTAGCCGAGCTCCTTGCGCTCGGTGGACGAGAAGTCCTTCAGCACGAAGTCCGCGACCTGCATCCGGCCCGGCGGCCGGCCGATCCCGAACCGGATCCGGTGGTAGTCGGCACCCATCGCCTTGGTCATCGACTTGAGCCCGTTGTGCCCGTTGTCGCCGCCGCCCAGCTTCAGCCGGAGCGTCCCGTAGTCGATGTCCAGCTCGTCGTGGATCGCCACGACGTGATCGGTCGGCACCTTGTAGAAGTCGCGCAGCGCCGTGACGGGACCGCCGGAGAGGTTCATGTACGACATCGGCTTGGCCAGGATCACCCGGCGGTTCTCCGGCCCCGGCGGGCCCATGCGGCCCTCCACGACCTGTGCCTGGGCCTTCTGGGCCCGCTTGAACTTCCCGCCGATCCGCTCGGCGAGCAGGTCGACGACCAGGAAACCGACGTTGTGCCGGTTCGCCGCGTACTCGGGACCGGGGTTGCCGAGGCCCACGATGAGCCAGGGTTCGGTGGCGTCGGACATCTGCGCTCGGTCTCCTTCGCGTACGGGTTTCCGGATGGCCGGATGGCCGGATCACCGGGAAACAGGGAAACGGGGCGGCGGGCCCCGCGAGGGGGAACCGCCGCCCCGTCAGTGAAGCAGTGCGGGCGAGGCTCAGGCCTCGGCGCCCTCTTCGGCGGCCTCGGCGGACGGCTCCTCGGCCTGCGCGGAGACGACCTGCAGGACGATGGCCTCCTCGTCACCGGCCAGCACGGAGCCCTTGGGCAGCGGGACGTCCTTGGCGAGGATCGAGGCGCCGGCGTCCAGGCCCGCGACGGAGACCGTGACGGACTCGGGGATGTGGGTGGCCTCGGCCTCGACGAGCAGGGTGTTCTGCACGTACTCCAGGAGGTTGCCGCCCGGGGCCAGGTCGCCCTCGACGTGCACGGCGATCTCGACGTTGACCTTCTCGCCGCGCTTGACCGTCAGCAGGTCGACGTGCTCGATGTTGCCCTTGAGCGCGTTGCGCTGCACGGCCTTGGGGATGACCAGGGCGTCCTTGCCCTCGATCTCCAGACCGATCAGGACGTTGGCGGTCTTGAGCGCCATCATCAGGTCGTGACCCGGCAGGTTGATGTGAACCGGCTCGGCACCGTGGCCGTAGACGACCGCGGGAACCAGGTTGGCGCGGCGCGTGCGACGGGCGGCGCCCTTGCCGAACTCGGTACGGATCTGGGCGTCGAGCTTGACCTCAGCCATGACTGCACTCCTCGTAGGGTGACGAAACTTGGACGGTCACCCGGCCCACGACAGGCCTGCTACGAAGAGCGCGTCGATAACGGACCGCCGTACACATGAGTACGGCCTCCCTCGCCGAGCAACTCGCTGAGTCTACCCGGCGGGGAGGCCGCACCCAAAGTGGATCTACGGCAGCGCTGTTCCTACTGCTCCTCGAAGAGGCTGGTGACCGACCCGTCCTCGAAGACCTCGCGCACCGCGCGGGCGATCGTCGGGGCGATCGAGAGCACCGTGATCTTGTCGAGCTCCAGCTCGCCCGGGGTCGGCAGGGTGTCCGTGAAGACGAACTCGCTGACCTTGGAGTTCTTCAGACGGTCCGCGGCAGGACCGGAGAGCACACCGTGGGTGGCCGTCACTATGACGTCCTCGGCACCGTGCGCGAACAGGGCGTCGGCGGCGGCGCAGATCGTGCCACCGGTGTCGATCATGTCGTCGACCAGCACACAGACCCGGCCCTTGACGTTGCCGACGACCTCGTGGACGGTCACCTGGTTGGCGACGTCCTTGTCACGGCGCTTGTGGACGATCGCCAGCGGGGCGTCCAGGCGGTCGCACCAGCGGTCGGCCACGCGCACACGACCGGCGTCCGGGGAGACGATCGTCAGCTTCGTGCGGTCGACCTTGGCACCGACGTAGTCGGCGAGGATCGGCAGCGCGAAGAGGTGGTCGACCGGGCCGTCGAAGAAGCCCTGGATCTGGTCGGTGTGCAGATCGACGGTGAGAATGCGGTCGGCACCCGCCGCCTTCATCAGATCCGCGACCAGACGGGCCGAGATCGGCTCACGGCCACGGTGCTTCTTGTCCTGGCGGGCATAGCCGTAGAACGGCACGATCACCGTGATGGAACGGGCCGAAGCGCGCTTCAGCGCGTCCAGCATGATGAGCTGCTCCATGATCCACTTGTTGATCGGAGCAGTGTGGCTCTGGATCAGGAAGCAGTCGGCGCCACGGGCGGACTCCTGGAAGCGGACGTAGATCTCACCGTTGGCGAAATCGAAGGCCTTCGTCGGCACGAGGCCGACACCCAGTTGGTGCGCAACCTCCTCGGCCAGCTCGGGGTGGGCGCGGCCGGAGAAGAGCATCAGTTTCTTCTCGCCGGTCGTCTTGATCCCGGTCACAGCACAGTCTCCTCAGACGTGTTCCTGGCGCCGCGCGCATGTGTCCCGATGTGCGACGAGCCAGCCGAAATGGGGTGAGCATCTATCACGGTACGCCGTGCTCGGCGCACCTGTTTCCGGTCAGCTTTCGCCGTCGGACTCCGTAACGGCGGCCTGAGCAGCCTGCGCGGCGGCGCTTCCCGGACGCTTGCGGGCCACCCAACCCTCGATATTCCTTTGCTGGCCGCGGGCGACGGCCAGTGAACCGGACGGCACGTCCTTGGTGATGACCGAGCCGGCCGCGGTGTACACGCCGTCCCCGACCGTGACGGGCGCCACAAACATATTGTCCGCTCCCGTACGGCAGTGGGAGCCGATCGTGGCGTGGTGCTTGGCCTCGCCGTCGTAGTTCACGAAGACGCTGGCGGCACCGATGTTGGTGTGATCACCGATCGTCGCGTCACCCACGTAGCTCAGGTGCGGGACCTTGGTGCCCTCGCCGACCGTGGCGTTCTTCATCTCCACATACGTACCGGCCTTGGCCTTCGGCCCGAGCTTCGTACCGGGACGCAGATAGGCGTACGGGCCCACCGACGCGCTCTCGCCGATCTCCGCCCGGTCCGCGACCGTGTTGTTCACACGCGCGCCCGCGCCCACGACGGTGTCCGTGAGCCGGGTGTGGGGACCGACCTCGGCGTCCTCCGCCAGATGCGTGGTGCCGAGCAGCTGGGTGCCCGGGTGCACGATCACGTCCCGCTCGTAGGTGACGGTGGCGTCGATCAGCGTGGACGCGGGGTCCACGACGGTCACACCGGCCAGCATGGCGCGCTCCAGCAGCCGCTGGTTCAGCAGCCGCCGCGCCTCGGCCAGCTGCACCCGGTTGTTGATACCGAGGATCTCGCGGTGGTCGCCGGCGACCGAGGCGCCGACCCGGTGCCCGGCCTCGCGCAGGATCGAGAGCACATCGGTGAGGTACTCCTCGCCCTGGCTGTTGTCGGTGCGGACCTTGCCGAGGGCGTCCGCGAGCAGCCGGCCGTCGAAGGCGAAGACCCCGGAGTTGATCTCCCGGATCGCGCGCTGGGCCTCGGTGGCGTCCTTGTGCTCGACGATCTCGGTGACCGCGCCGGTGGCCGGGTCGCGGACGATCCGGCCGTAGCCGGTGGAGTCCGGGACCTCGGCGGTCAGCACGGTGACGGCGTTGGAGTCGGCCGTGTGGGTGGCGGCGAGCGCGGTGAGGGTCTCGCCGGAGAGCAGCGGGGTGTCGCCGCAGACGACGATCACGGTGCCCTCGACGGCCCCGCCGAGCTCGTCGAGACCGACGCGCACGGCGTTGCCGGTGCCCCGCTGCTCGGCCTGGTGGGCGGTCCGCAGCCGGTCGTCGACGGCGGTGAGATGCGCGCTGACCCGCTCGCTCTCGTGGCCGACGACCACGACGAGGTGCTCGGGGTCCAGTTCTCGGGAGGCGGCGACGACATGTCCGACGAGCGAGCGTCCGGAGATCTCGTGCAGGACCTTGGGGGTCTTCGACTTCATGCGGGTGCCCTCACCCGCTGCGAGGACGACGACGGCTGCCGGGCGGTTGGCGCTCACGGGTATGTCCTTCGGCTTCGGGTGGGGGACATCCGAAGGATACCGGGGGGCCGATGGGCGGGCACGAGTGCGGGCCCCGACCGGTGCGGTCGGGGCCCGTGGACGAAAGCTCCCCCATCAGGATTTGAACCTGAACAGACGGTACCAAAAACCGTAGTGCTGCCTGATTACACCATGGGGGATGGAACCAGATCGAACCGGACATTGCGTCAGGTTGCTGGGCCAGCACCCAACACTATGCCGTACCAAGCGCCTTCTACGCGACGGTAGAGGCCGGCGCTCTTGGTGACGTAGATGACCAGACAGCCGTGGTACGCCTCGGTGGTGTTCTTGCGGATGGTCTTGGGGTTGTGCTTTTTCAGGGTCGCCCTCTGGAATGTGGAGGCGGGAACGCCTGCTAGCTCGGCCCAGAACCGCTCGGCCTTGGCGACGTCCCCCGATTCGTGGATGCTGACCCGAAAGTGCATGCGCTCGCGTGAGACCCCAAGCAGTTCGAGCCAGTGCAGGTACAGCGTGATCACGTTGGGGTCGCTGTTGATGAACTGGAGGCTTTCTCGGCGGCTGTACGTCTTGTCTTTGGCGCCTTCGGGCCAGTAGAGCGTTACTCCGGCGAGGAATAGTTCCCGGTCCGACAACTGGCCGACCGCGTCGCGTGCGCGAGCCTTGGCCTCCCGTCGTTCTTCGTCCTGGGTGGCGCGCAGGCGCGAGAGGCCCGCGTTCATGAGTGCGCGGCGTTCCTCGTCCGTGTATCGCGGCTCCGGTTTCGGCAGATCTCGCACCCACAGTGAGATAGAGCTCTTCGAGCAGCCCAGCTCCACCTGGATCTGGTCGTAGGTCATGCCCTGCTGTCGCAGCTTCCGTGCCCGTTCACGCAGGTCGTCCTTGGCGCGAGGTCGTTTCGTCCATTCGGGAGCGGGTTCGTCTCTGACGAGGCGGCCCAGGATGTCGTTGTTGTGGATGTGTAGCCGGTCCCGGATCTGTCGGAGGCTGAGGCCCTCCCGGCGCAGGGCGACGGCTTTCTCCCGCAGCCCTTCGAAGTCGGCGTACTTGCGCGTGATTTCCGTCATGTGCCGAGCGTCGTCCGGAATGCGGACGTCCGGTGCGAAAGCCTGCTCGAATCACTATTTCAAGCGATACCTGGCTGTTCCGTCTCTGTTCGACGGACGCGCGTGCTGTCCGGGTCACCCGAAAACGAGGTGCGCCCGCCCGTAGGCTGGACGCCATGACCGCAACGGGGGCATACCGGGAAGCCGGGGGTACGACGACCCGCGGCTATTGGTGGTGGGATCGACGGCGAGGCGTCGCTCTGGACGTGGGGCTCGCGCTCCTGTCGGCGTCGGAGTGCGCACTCGAAGGGGTGGAGTTCGCCCGGAACACCGGGCTGCCGGTGCCGATCGGCGTGGTGTTCGGGCTGCTCGCGGGGTCCGTACTGGTGGTGCGGCGGCGCTGGCCGATCGCCGTGGTGCTGGTGTCGATCGCGACCACGCCCGCCGACATGGGCTTCCTGATGGGCCTGGTCGGCCTCTACACGCTGGCCGCCTCCGAGGTGCCGCGGAGAATCACCACGGTGCTGATGGGGATGTCCTTCGCGGGGACGTTCATCGTCACGTACGTACGGCTGCGGCAGAGCGTCTCCGAGCAGGCCGATTTCGGGCCCGGCGACTGGTACGTGCCGCTGATGTCCCTCTTCATGTCCCTCGGGCTCACCGCGCCGCCCGTGCTGTTCGGCCTCTACATAGGGGCGCGGCGCCGGCTGATGGAGAGCCTGCGGGAGCGGGCGGACTCGTTGGAGCGGGAACTGTCGCTGCTCGCCGACCGCGCCGAGGAGCGGGCCGAATGGGCGCGTACGGAGGAGCGCACCAGGATCGCCCGGGAGATGCACGACGTGGTCGCCCACCGGGTCAGCCTGATGGTCGTGCATGCCGCCGCGCTTCAGGCCGTTGCGCCGAAGGATCCGGCGAAGGCGGTGCGGAATGCCGCGCTGGTCGGTGACATGGGCCGCCAGGCGCTGACCGAGTTGCGCGAGATGCTGGGGGTGTTGCGGGCGGGGGATCCGGTGACGCCCCGGTCGGCTCAGGTGCCGCTCGCCTCGGTCGGGAAGGCGGCCGCTGCCGCGGCTGCCGCGGCGGCGGAGGACGGGCCCCGGCTGCATGAGGTGGAGACCCTGGTCGGGGAGTCCAGGGCGGCCGGCATGACTGTGGAGCTGTCGGTGGACGGCGAGGCCCGCCCCTACGCACCCGAGGTGGAGCAGACCGCGTACCGGGTGGTGCAGGAGGCGCTGACGAACGTGCACAAGCACGCGGCGGGCGCGAAGACGTGGGTGCGGCTCGCGCACCGCGGTTCGGAATTCGCGATGCAGGTGGAGAACGGCCCGTCGGACGCGGCCACGGCGGACGCGGGGCTGCCGAGCGGGGGCAATGGGCTCGTCGGTATGCGGGAGCGGGTGCTGGGGCTCGGCGGTGTCTTCGTCTCCGGCCCGACGGACGCGGGGGGTTTCCGGGTGTCGGCGGTGCTGCCGGACCCGGGGGCGGTCTGAGAGCCTGTCGGGCGGCCTCTGATCGGGCGGCCACGCCCTGGCACGCACGCTTCCCGCGTTGCCGAAATGCCCTGGTAGCTCCTTCCCCAAGCTCTCAAGGAGCAGGGGAGACCCCATTCAAGGACATCCCGGCGCCTTGGAATCGCACGCACCAGACCGCGTCCGCTGTCCGATCGAAGGCCGCCCGACAGGCTCTGAGGGCCGGAATGTGCCGGCGGGCCGGAGGTTCGGGCCGGTCAGTCCGAGACGAGGCGTTCCGGCTGGATGCCGCCGACCAGGGTGGCCAGCGCCTGGTCGATGTCCGGGCCCAGGTACCAGTCGCCGGTGTGGTCGATGCTGTACACGCGTCCTTCGTTGTCGATGGCGAGGACCGCCTGCCCGTCCCCTTCCTCGCCCAGCGGGCTGACCTCGGTCTCCAGCGCCCGGCCGAGGTCACCGAGCGTGCGGGCGAGGTGCAGTCCGCGCATCGGGTCGATGCGCACCGGGGCGGGTGCGATCTGCCGGCCCGGCGCGGACGCCGTGATGTGCAGCCCGCCGAATTCCGCCCACGCCTCCACGGCGGCGGGGAAGATCGCGTGCTGGTGGCCGGCGGGCGACGTGTGCGAGCGCAGCGCGTCGGCCCACTCCTCGGCCTGCCGGATGTCCCAGCGGCCGGGTTGCCAGCCCGCGGCACGCAGGGCGGCGTCGACGGCGACGGGGAAGCGGGTCGAGGAATGGCGGTCGCGGCCCGTGGGGCCCGCCTGTTCGGGTAGGTCGGTTCGGTCGTGCATCGGCGCGCGGTCAGCCCTTCTCGGCGGTGGTCGCCGCCCCGGTGGTCGTGAGGTCGACGGGACGTACGCCGAAATGGGCGAGCATCGCCGCGCAGGAGCGGCACGGCGGTGCGTAGGTGCCGTGCATCGGGTCGCCGTCCTCACGGATGCGCCGTGCGGTGAGTCGCGAGTGCTTGAGGGCGCGGCGGGCCTCGCCGTTGGTCAGCGGCTTGCGCTGGGCCCGCTTGGAACGGCCGGCGTCGGCTGCGGTGAGCTGCCGGGACAGCAGTATCGCCTCGGGGCAGCGGCCGGTGAAGCGTTCGCGCTGGCCGCTGGTGAGGGTGTCGAGGAAGTCCTGGACCAGCGGGTGCAGTACGGGTGGCAGGTCGCCCTTGCCCGCGGTGCAGGTGAGTGTCTCGCCACGTACGGACAGCGCTGCCGCCACCGCGGGCAGGATGCCGTCGCGGCGGTGGTGCAGGCGGGGCGTGGGGCTGGTCCCGGTGCTGCTCCAGCTGAGGCGCGGGTCCCCGGATGTGACTGGTTGTGAAGTGTGCATGGTGCGTTTCCCTCCCGTGCCCGCAGCGGTAGCTGCGCGATGTGCACGCCCCCGAGTTGCGGTGACAGCCTGCCAAATGTCCCGGCTGGTCGGAAAGCTGGGGCGGGGATACACACGTCCGTGTCGTCCTTCGGTGGCAGCGGCGTCGCTCGTCCGTCACGCCCCTGTGACGGTTCGTGACGGCGGGCCCGGGGCGAGACCCGCTCTTGCGCCACCGCATAGGCTGTGCCCGGACCGCCGCTTGGGCAGGTCGGTCCTCACCAGTCAGACGCAGCAGGGGGCAACCGCCATGACGACAGGTCGGCTCGGGCAGCAAGCCGCGCCACCGAACGCGGCCTACGCCGGGCAGCTCGTGCATTTCCCGGACCCGGTCCGGGCGTCCCGCCACCCCGGTGGTGTGCGCATGGACGAGAACGGCAGCCCGGATTTCGCGCCGTACGCGCGCGCCGCCGCCGAGATCGCCGAGCCCCCGCAGGGCTTCGGTGTGGATGAACTGCGGCTGACCGACTACGTCTCGGCCAACGCGGCGCTGGCGGCGTCCGGCCACGAATTGTGGGACACGATCCCCGCGGTCGCCACCCCGCACGGCTGGACCTGGCACCACGCGCCCGGTGGGCGTCGTATGGAACTGATCCCGGTCGAGGTCAAGGCGCTGCTCCGGCACCACGGCGGCCTGGCCGCCACCGCGGTCGACCAGAACAAGCGCGGCACCCGCCCGCTGCAGGAGACGCGGCCCGCGCACTTCCGGCTGCCCAAGGGGGCCGTCGCGGTGAGCGAGCAGCAGATCCTGGGCGTCGAGGAGGACCTCGGGTACCGGCTGCCCGGCGCCTACCGCTCCTTCCTCAAGGCGGCGGGCGGCTCGGCCCCGGTCGGCGCGGCGCTCGACGCGGAGCTCGGTCTCCTGGTCGACCAGCCGTTCTTCACGGTGCGCGAGGAGGCCGCCGTGAACGATCTGGTGTACGTCAACAAGTGCCTGCGGGACCACCTCACCAAGGACTACCTGGGCGTCGCCTTCGTCCAGGGCGGCATCCTCGCGGTGAAGGTGAAGGGCAACGGTGTCGGCTCGGTCTGGTTCTGCGCGTACGACGACGCCAGGGACCAGGACGGCTGGAACGTGCAGCAGCGGGTGGACCGGCTGCTGCTGCCGTGCGGCGGCGACTTCGATGCCTTCCTGCAGCGTCTGGCGGGTAATCCGCCGGAGCTGGAGACCGTGGCGAACCTGATGGTGGACGGCGGCTTCGCGCGGGCCGTCCCGGTGGAGGGGTGAGCGCGATGGTGACCTTTGCGCAGGCGCAGGAGCGCGCGGACGAGTGGATCAACGGCGATGTGCCCGCGTACCAGCACCGTGAGGTGCGGGTGCGGGAGTTCGAGCTGGGCTTCGTGGCGTGGGGCGAGGACCGCGCCGAGGGCCCGGTCTCGGACGGCGGCCGGCAGCGGCTCGTGATCGCCCGGGACAGCGGTGAGGCCTCTTTGTGGCCGGGGCTGCCGGTGGGCGAGGTGATACGGCGCTACGAGGAGGAGTACGGCGCGCAGGGCGCGGCACCGGCCGCTCCGGAGCCACCGCAGCGCATCGATCTGAATCAGACGTCCTTCCTGTTGAGCCCCCCGGAGTGGCTCCAGGAGGCGGCCGACAAGCTGGGCATCCCGGACCACCGAGCGGACCGGGGCGGGGACGCGCCCGCTCCGGCCGCTCCGTCCCCTTCGGCCCCGCAGCCCCCCGTCGCCCCTGCCGCGCCCGTGCCCGCAGCGGCGCGGGGCGGGCAGGCAGAGTACGAGCCCACTGCCAACGACGGCGTTCCGGCATCCCCGCCGAGCGTGCCCGCCGGTGCCACGCCCTGGGCCGGGACCGACACCAACGCGGGCTCCGACGACGGTGCGGTGCCGCTGCCCGCCACGGTGTTCGCGCCGCCGCTCTCGGGCTCCGACGACGACGGCACCCCGCCGCCGGTCGTGCCCGCCGACGCGCCGACCGCTCTGATGTCCGGCGGCAGCCGGCTGCCCAGGACGGCGATCGTCCCGGGCCTGGAACCGCAGGGTGTCGACGGCTCCGCTCCCGGAGGACCCGCCCCGGGCGCCCCGGGTGCTCCCGGCGCCGGTGACATCGCGGACGCGACCACCAGCAAGGCCGCCGTGCCGCCGCGCGGTCCGCGCGGGGGCGGTTCGACGACCCCGCCGCCGCCCGGTGCCCCCGGTGTGCCGGGCGCCCGGCCCGGCGCTCCCGTGCCGCCGCCCTCGGGACCGGGTGCGCCCGGCGCTCCGGCAGGTGGGTATCTGCCGGGCGGGCTCGTCTCCCAGCAAGGTCCGCCCGGTGCGCCGCAGCCTCCTGGTCCTCCGGGGCCGCCAGGGGTTCCTGGTGCGCCGCAGCCTCCGGGTCCGCCCGGTCCGCCGGTGCCTCCTGGTTCGATGCCTCCGCCGTCGGGTGGGGGTGTGCATCATGCTGCGACGATGCTGGCCGACCCGAGCATGGGTGGTCCTGGTGCGCCGCAGCCTCCTGGTCCTCCGGGGCCGCCAGGGGTTCCTGGTGCGCCGCAGCCTCCCGGTCCGCCCGGTCCGCCGGTGCCTCCTGGTTCGACGCCTCCGCCGTCGGGTGGGGGTGTGCATCATGCTGCGACGATGCTGGCCGACCCGAGCATGGGTGGTCCTGGTGCGCCGCAGCCTCCGGGTCCGCCCGGTCCGCCCGGAATGCCGCAGGGCGGCGGCCCCGGCCCCGTGCCGCCGAATCCGCACGGCCCGCCGCCTCCGGCGTACGGCTATCCGCAGGCGCCGAGCGGTCAGCCGACCGTCGGCCCCGGCTATCAGGCCGTGCTGCGCTACCGCGCGCCCGACGGCAGTGAGCAGCAGCTGATCCGCCGCTCGGCGCCCGGCACCCCGCATCCCGAGTGGCAGATGCTGCACGAGCTGCGGGCCATGAACGTGCCGCCGCAGCAGGTCATCGAGCTGCATACCGAGCTGGAGTCGTGCGAGCTGCCCGGTGGTTACTGCGCGCGGATGATCCGTGAGACCTGGCCGCAGGTGCGGATCACCAGCGTCGCCCCGTACGGCACCGATCACGCCAGCCGCCAGCAGGGCATGCAGCATCTGCTCACGCATCAGGGCGAGCTGCACCAGGTGGCGGACGGGCCGGCGCGCCCGGCGCCGGTGCGTGCGCCGCTGCCGCAGATGCCGGCCGCGCCGCAGGTGCCGCCGGAGGTCGTCGCGCAGGAACTGCTGCAGAGCTTCGGCCCGCAGGGCATCCTCCGCTTCGACCAGCGCGCGGTGTCCCGTCAGGGTGTGCCCGAGACCGTGGCACAGACCCTGGTGTGGGCGGGGCTGCCCGCCGACTTCGGGCCGTTCTTCTGGGCACAGCCGGGCCGGCCGGTGGTGCCGACGCTGGCCGAGCTCGCCGCGCAGCGGCAGGTTCAGGCCGCCCCGGACGCCGGGTCGTACCTTGTCATGGGGACCGATTTCGGTCGGGCGATCTGTGTCCAGTACGGCACGGCGAACATCGTGGCCGTGCCGGTCGAGGCGGGTTCCCCCGCGGGCGGGCACGGCCAGTCGGTGGCGCCGCAGTTCGTGAACACCGGGCTGCCGGAGTTCCAGCGCTCGATGGCGCTGCTCGGCCGGATGTGGCGGCTGCGCTTCGGGCTCAACCCGGAGCAGGCGGGCCGTTGGACGGTCGACTTCCAGGCCCAGCTGGTGGCGCTGGACGCGGCGGCGCTGGCGTCGCCGGAGAGCTGGTGGTCCGTACTCCTTGAGCAGATGTGGGACGGGCTGATCTGACCCGGCAGCCGTGCGAGGGCGCCCGGACCCCGACCGGGGCCGGGCGTCCTCGCACGGTCTGTGATGCCTGTCGCTTCCGTCCGGAACGCGGCTCATCGATTCCGACTTCTGTGCCAATTACCGCATCCTTGACGTATTGGTGATCGGAGAGTCGGAAAGAGGCTTCAAGGATGAGTTCTGCACCGGTGTCCCCGCACGGCTTCGTCGTGGTGCGAGGGCGCGGCTACCGCCCGGAGCAGGTGGACGACAAAGCTGCCGATCTGTCGGCGGAGCGGGACGAGGCGCTGGAGCAGGTGTCCCGGCTGACCGCGCTGGTCGATGAGCTGTCGGCCGAGTCGGCGCGGCTCGGCGAGGCCGTCGCCGCGCTCGCCCCGCAGAACTACGCATCGCTCGGTGAGCGGGCCCAGCGGATCCTGGGGCTCGCCGAGAGCGAGGCCGAGGACGTCCGGGGCGCCGCCCAGGAGGATGCGCAGGCGCTGCGGGACGCGGCGGAGGACGCGGGCCGCGGGCTCCGCGCGTCGGCGGGCGCGGACTCCGAGGCGATGCGGACGGCGGCCGGGAAGTACGCCGAGGAGACGCTGGCCACGGCCCGGGGCACCGCCGAGGAGACCGTTGCCGAGGCCCGCCGGGAGGCCGCGGAGGTCCGGGAGCAGGCGGAGTCGGCGATGGCCGAGACGCGTCGCCGTACGGCGAGCGTTCTCGCGCACCAGGAGCAGGAGCACACCGAGCGGTGGAAGACGGCCGAACGCGAGCTGGCCGAGGCCGAGGCCGTGCAGGCGGCGCGTCACGACGAGCAGATCGAGCGGGCGGAGGCCCGCCTGGCCGAGGTGCGGCGGGCGCTGGCGGAGACCGAGGAGGCGGCCCGGCACGGCCAGGAGGACGCCGAGGCGCGGGGCGCGGAGCTGATCGCGGCGGCGCGGGTCCGCGAGGAGCGGGTGGTCCGGGAGACGGAGCGGATTCTGCGGGAGCACGAGGAGGGCCGCGAGGAGGTGCGGGCGCACATGGCGCATGTGCGGAACTCGCTCGCGGCGCTCACCGGGCGGGTGGTTCCGGATCCGACGGAGGACTGAGGACTCGCCGGTACGGACCGGGGCCTTGTGGCCCGGGGTGGTTCAGGGCCGGGGTGCCGGTGGCACTCCCGCCAGGATGCGGGGCTCCTCCCTGTCGTACCCGCGGCGGGCCTCGGCCGCCGTGTAGCGGGGCAGGACGGTTCCCAGCCAGCCCGCCAGGAATCCGGCCGGGATGGAGACGAGCCCGGTCGTGGTGAACGGGAACCAGTTGAAGTCGTGGTCGGGGAAGACCGAGGAGGGGGAGCCCGAGACCAGATTGGTGCCCGTGATCAGCACCATGACGGTGACGGTGCCGACGATCAGGGTGCAGAGCAGTCCGGTACGGGTGAAGCGCCGCCAGAACATGCTGTAGACGAGCGCCGGGGCGAGCGCCGACGCGCCGACGCAGAAGGAGAGGGTCGCCAGCGCCTGCACGTTCCAGTGCCTGGCCACGACGGCGAGCGTGATGGCGAGCAGCCCGACGGCGACCGCCGAGACCTGTGCCGTGCGCATCTCGGACAGGCCCGCCACCGGCTGCCTGTTCTGGCGGCGTACTCCGTGCAGGCCGTGCGCGAAGAGGTCGTGGGCGAGGGCGTTGGCACAGGCCAGGATCATTCCGGCGACCGAGGCGAGCAGTGTCAGGAAGATCGCCGTCGTCATCGTCGTGACGATCAGCGCGCCCATCTGGCCGCCGCCCGCGACGGCTCCGCTGACCTGCAGGATCGAGCTGTTCCCGGATGCCCCGGCGGCGGTGATGCCGTCATGCCCGACGAGCGCGCCGGCGCCGAAGCCGATCACGACGAGCAGCAGACAGATCCCGGCGACCACACAGACCGCCCAGGACAGGGAGCGGCGGACGGCCTGGGTGGACGGGGCGTTCGTCATGCGCAGGGTGACGTGCGGCAGGCAGGCGGCGCCGAGCACCACGGTCAGTTCGGAGCTGACCATGTCGAGCCCGCTGCCCTTGAACTGGAGCCCCGAGCGCAGATAGGCGCCCCCCGCCCCGCTGCCCTGCTGGGCGGCCGAGAGCAGGGCGCCGGTGTCCCAGCCGAACCGGTTCATGATCAGTACGGCGATGGTGAGGGCGGCGACGAAGAGGACCACGGTCTTCACGACCTGGATCAGCGAGGTGCCCTTCATGCCGCCGATCGCCGCGTAGCCGATCATCAGCATGCCGAGCCCCATGATGGCGCCGGTGCGGAATCCCGAGCTGTCGAACCCCAGGATGAAGGCGAGGAGATCGCCGCTGCTCGCGAGCTGGACGACCATCATCGGCACCAGTGCGGCGAGAGCGGCCGCGCAGGCGGCGATGCGGACCGCGCGGCCGGGGGCACGGCGTTCGAGCAGGTCGCCCATGGTGAACCCGCCCGCGTTGCGCAGCGGTTCGGCCAGCAGGAACATCAGCAGCACGAGCGAGAGGGTGATGCTCAGGGCAAGGATCATCCCGTCGTAGCCGGTGAGGGCGATGATGCCGGTGGTGCCGAGGACCGTGGCGGCGGAGAGGTAGTCGCCCGCCAGGGCGAGGCCGCTGCGCAGGGGGGAGCGCGAGCGGGAGCCGGTGTAGAACTCGTCGAGGTCGTCGCGGTCCGGACCGGTCATCACACAGAGCAGCAGCGCCACGGTGGCCACGGCGAGGAAGGCCACCAGGGACATGGTCTGCGCGGAGTTGTCGAATCCGTTCACCGGGCCGCTCCCGCTCTTCGGATCCGGGCGGCGAGGGGATCGACGGTCTGCCGGGCGGTCCGCTCGTACAGGACGACGGCGAGCAGCGTCACCGGGAGCTGGCAGAGGCCGAGCGCCAGGCCGAGGTTGAGACCGCCGAACACGGGCCGGTCCATCAGGTCCTTGGCGAAGCCGGAGAGCAGCAGGAAGGCGATGAAGTAGCCGAGTGCGGTCAGCGTCGTGATGCGCCGCAGCAGCCGGTACGCGGTGCGCAGTCGGCGCAGATCGCCGTGGCGGGTGGCGCAGGACGCGGGCGCGGCGGGTGCGTCCGGTCCCTCCGCGGGCGGCGAGGGCTGCGAACTCTGCCAGGGGAGCAGGTAGTCGGGGTGGTACGGAGGCGGGGGCCGATGCCGCCGGGACGGCTTCGGCAGCCGTTCGGGCCGGGAGGGATACGGGGGCGGGGGCGGGTTTCCGTACGACATCTGGGGGCTGCTCCTTGCAAGGCTCGGGTCCTGGTCCGGACGGCAAGGCAGGAGTGCGGGTGTGCTGTAGGAAGCGCGAACATTACTCGTGGGTACGGCAGTTGAGGAGAGTATGGCTGGAACTGCCCACGGTAATGGCTCAGTTGCGTGAACTTTCGACGAAAAGGAGGTCCCGCACTACGGCGTGGGGGTGTCGCCGCCGGGCTCCTCGGTGAGGACCGGGAAGCGGCGCGGGGCCAGCAGGACCAGCACCAGCAGGGCGAGCGCCGCGGCCGCGGCGGCGCCCAGATAGACATGGTCGACGGCGGCGTCGACGGCCCGCCGCAACTGGTCGGTCGCGGCGGCCGAGAGGCTGCCCGGGTCGTCCAGGGCGCGCGAGACCGCGTCCAGGTCGCCCGGCAGTCCGGGTACCGGGGCGGCGGCCAGCCGGGAGGTGAGGACCCCGTTGGCGACGGCGCCGAAGAGCGCGGCACCGACGCTCTGGCCGACCTGTCGGCAGAAGAGCACCGACGCGGTCGTCGTCCCCCGCTCGGCCCAGCCGACCGTCGACTGGACCCCGACGATCAGCGGCAGCTGGAACAGCCCGAGCGCCGCGCCGAGCAGCAGCATGATCAGGGCGGGCTGCCAGGGCTCGCCCGGATACGGCAGCAGCGGGAAGGCGAGCAGTATCAGCAGGGCGCAGCCCATGCCGATGATCGCGGTGAGGCGGAAGCCGATGCGGTTGTAGACGCGGTTGGAGAACGCCGCAGAGACCGGCCAGCTCAGAGTCATCACGGACAGGACGAAACCGGCGGCGACGGGGCCGAGGCCGAGCACCGACTGGGCGTACGTCGGCAGGAAGACGGTGGGGGCGACCATCAGCAGTCCCATCGCGCCCAGCGCGAGATTGACCGAGGCGATGGTCCGCCGCCGCCAGACCCAGCCGGGAATGATCGGCTCGGCGGCCCGCCGTTCGATGACGACCGTCAGCGCGCCGAGCGCGACGCTGCCGGCCAGCAGCCCGAGGGACGGGGCGGAGAGCCAGGGCCAGGCGACCCCGCCCTGGACGAGCGCCGTCAGCAGCAGCGTGCCGGTGGCGAAGACGGCGAGGGCGCCCGCCCAGTCGATACGGGGGCGGGGCGCGCCGGCCGCCCGGCGGATGCGGGACGGCTCGTGCAGGTGGCGTACGACGAGCCAGAGCGCGACGGCCCCGATCGGCAGATTGATCAGAAAGATCCAGCGCCAGTCCGCGTACACCGCGAAGAGTCCGCCGATCACCGGCCCCGCGACCGCCGACGTGGCCCATACGGTCGAGAGCTTGGCCTGGATCTTCGGGCGTTCCCTGAGTGGATAGAGGTCGGCGGCGATGGTCTGCACGGTGCCCTGGAGGGCGCCGCCGCCCAGGCCCTGGACGACCCGGAAGGCGATCAGCGCGGCCATGTTCCAGGCGGCGGCGCAGAGCACCGAACCGAACAGGAACAGAACGATGCCGGCGATCAGGACCGGCTTGCGGCCGAAGGTGTCGGAGAGCTTCCCGTACACCGGCAGAGTGACCGTCACGGCCAGCAGATAGCCGGAGAACAGCCATGAGAAGACGGAGAAACCGCCGAGATCGCCGACGATCTGCGGGACGGCGGTGGAGACGATGGTGCCGTCGATGGCCGCCAGGGCCATGCCGAGCATCAGGGCGGCGACCACCGGACCGCGTCCGCGCGGTGCGGCGGGGGACGGGGCCGGGTCCACCCCGGACCCGGACATCGCTTCGGTACTGCCGCCCGCGCCGCTCACCAAGATTCCTTCCCCATGCACGTATTTTCTCGTGACACTGTCTCACCCGTGGCTCCCGGCAGGGAGGGTGCTGCCGGGGGACGGGCCCGACGGCCTCGGTGGGTGCACCCATGAGTCCAGCCCCTGAGGCCCGTCTCCACCTGGGGGTCGATACCCCTAGGGGGCGCTCCCCACTTTTGCCCAGGGGCGCTTCCTCCCGGCGGAGGACGTGGCGGCACGGGCCCGCTCCTTATCGTGTTCCTACACCGCGAGAAACGGCTGATTCCCGCCGCGAATGCGGCTGGCCACAGGGCGTGGGGTGGGGGAAACCCCACCCGAAGACTGCGCTGCGCACCAGAGCGCCGGCCCCTCTCGGGACACCAGACTTCATCCATACACCGCGACATCCTGAACACTGACGGACATAGGAGAAAAACCGTGACAACGGCTGTAACCATTCCCGGGCACGGGGGCGAAGGGGAAGGTGCGGCGCGCGGCGCCTCGATGAGGGGCGGTGGTCGGGTGACGGGTGGGAGTACGGCCGTGGCTGCGCGGGCGCGGCAGGTCGTCAAGGCCTATGGGGCGGGGGAGACCCGTGTCGTCGCGCTCGACCATGTCGATGTGGACATCGCCCGCGGTCAGTTCACGGCGATCATGGGTCCGTCCGGCTCCGGAAAGTCGACGCTGATGCACTGCCTGGCCGGACTGGACACCGTGACCTCCGGTCAGATCTTCCTGGACGAGACCGAGATCACCGGGCTCAAGGACAAGAAGCTCACCCAGCTGCGCCGGGACCGGATCGGCTTCATCTTCCAGGCGTTCAACCTGCTCCCTACTCTCGACGCGCTGGAGAACATCACGCTGCCGATGGACATCGCGGGCCGTAAGCCCGACGCGGCCTGGCTGCGGCAGGTCGTGGAGACCGTCGGTCTCGCCGAGCGGCTCAAGCACCGCCCCACCGAGCTCTCCGGCGGCCAGCAGCAGCGCGTCGCGGTGGCCCGGGCGCTCGCCGCCCGGCCGGAGATCATCTTCGGTGACGAGCCCACCGGGAACCTGGACTCGCGGGCCGGCGCCGAGGTGCTGAGCTTCCTGCGCAGGTCGGTCGACGAGCTGGGCCAGACCATCGTCATGGTCACCCACGACCCGGTCGCCGCCTCCTACGCGGACCGGGTGCTCTACCTCGCCGACGGGCGCATCGTCGACGAGATGCACAGCCCGACGGCCGACCAGGTCCTCGATCGCATGAAGGACTTCGACTCCCGCGGGCGGACCTCATGACCGTCTGGAAGACATCGAGGCGCAACTTCTTCGCGCACAAGGGACGCATGGCGCTCTCCGCCGTCGCGGTCCTGCTGTCGGTGGCGTTCGTGTGCGGCACGCTCGTCTTCACCGACACCATGAACACCACGTTCGACAAGCTCTTCGCCGCGACGGCGGCCGACGTCACCGTCCGGCCCAAGGGCCCCGACGAGAACGACCGGCTGCCGGAGAACGGCAAGCCCGTCACCGTGCCCGCCGCCACCGTCGAGAAGGCCGCCGGGGCCACCGGGGTGAAGGACGCCGAGGGCGCGGCCGTCAGCACGTCCGTCACCGTCGTCGACAGCCGCGACAAGAACATCGGCTCGACGTCGGGCGCCCCGACGATCGCGCGCAACTGGACGAAGAACGACCTGCGTTCGATGGAGATCACCTCCGGTCGCGTGCCGCGCGGTCCGACCGAGGCGATGCTCGACGCCGACACCGCCGACAAGCACCATCTGAAGATCGGCGACTCGCTGCGCACCATCACCCCCAACGGTGACATCGACGCGAAGATCAGCGGCATCGTCACGTTCAAGGTCACCAACCCCGGTGCTGCCGTCGTCTACTTCGACACCGCCACCGCGCAGACGAAGCTGCTCGGCGCGCCGGACGTGTTCAGCGTCGTCTTCGTGTCCGCCCAGTCCGGTGTCTCCCACACCGAGTTGAAGAAGAACGTCGCCACCGCGCTCGGCGACACCTCCGGGTACGAGCTCCAGACCCAGAAGGAGGCCGCGGACGCCAGCAGGGACTCGATGGGCTCCTTCCTCGACGTCATGAAGTACGCGATGCTGGGCTTCGCCGGGATCGCCTTCCTCGTCGGCATCTTCCTGATCGTCAACACCTTCTCGATGCTGGTCGCCCAGCGCACCCGCGAGATCGGCCTGATGCGGGCCATCGGCTCCAGCCGCAAGCAGGTCAACCGGTCCGTACTGATCGAGGCGCTGTTCCTCGGCATCGTCGGCTCCGTCCTCGGCGTCGGCGCCGGGATCGGCCTCGCCGTCGGCCTGATGAAGCTCATGGGCGCCATGGGCATGGAACTGTCCACCAAGGACCTCACGATCGCCTGGACGACCCCGGTCGTCGGCCTCGCTCTCGGCATCCTCGTCACCGTCGTCGCCGCCTATATCCCGGCCCGCCGCGCCGGGAAGATCTCCCCGATGGCCGCCCTGCGCGACGCCGGAACCCCGGCGGACGGCCGCGCGGGCCGGGTCCGGGCCGCGATCGGCCTCGTCCTCACCCTCGCCGGAGGCGCCGCGCTGCTCGCCGCGACGCGCGCCGACAAGTCGAGCGAAGGCTCGCTCCTCCTCGGTGCGGGCGTGGTCCTCACCCTGATCGGCTTCATCGTGATCGGCCCGCTGCTGGCCGGCTTCGTGGTCCGGGTGCTGAGCGCCGTCATGCTGCGGATGTTCGGCCCCGTCGGACGGCTCGCGGAGCGCAACGCCCTGCGCAACCCGCGCCGCACCGGAGCGACCGGCGCCGCCCTGATGATCGGCCTGGCCCTGGTGGCCTGCCTCTCGGTCGTCGGCTCCTCCATGGTCGCCTCGGCCACCGAGGAACTCGACAAGTCGGTGGGCGCGGACTTCATCGTCCAGTCGTCCGGCAGCAACTTCCAGCTGATCGTGCCGCAGGCCGAGAAGGCCCTGGAGGCCGTGCCGGGCATCGAGCACCTCACCTCGTACAAGGTCGTCAGCGCCGAGATCACCGCGCCCGACGGCAGCACCGAGGACAAGGCCCTGGCCGCCGTCGACCCCACGTACCGGGACGACGTGCGCCGCGAGACCGTCTCCGGCAAGCTGGCCGACGCCTACGGCAAGGACGCCATGTCGGTCGGCGAGACGTACGCCACCGAGCACCACGTCAAGGTCGGCGACCGGCTCACCATCGCGTTCAAGGGCGGCGAGACCGCCAGGCTGAAGGTCGCGGCGATCACCTCGGACGACGTGAACATCGACAAGGGCGCGATGTACACCGACATCACGACCGCCGCGCGGTACGTCCCCGCCGACACCCTGCCGAAGAACATGATCATGTTCGCGAAGGCCGAGGACGGAAAGGAGAAGGAGGCGTACGCCGCCCTCAAGGACGCCCTCGCCAAGTACCCGCAGTACGAGGTGAAGAACCAGGCCGACTTCAAGGAGCAGCTGAAGGACCAGATCGGCCAGCTGCTGAACATCGTCTACGGCCTGCTGGCCCTCGCGATCATCGTCGCGGTGCTCGGAGTGGTGAACACCCTGGCGCTGTCGGTGGTCGAGCGGACCCGCGAGATCGGACTGATGCGCGCCATCGGCCTCTCCCGCCGCCAGCTGCGCCGGATGATCCGTCTGGAGTCGGTGGTCATCGCGGTCTTCGGCGCCCTGCTCGGCCTCGGCCTCGGCATGGGCTGGGGCACGGCGGCCCAGAAGCTGCTGGCCCTGGAAGGGCTCAACGTCCTGGAGATCCCGTGGCCGACGATCCTCACGGTCTTCGTCGCCTCGGCCTTCGTCGGCCTGTTCGCGGCCCTGGTCCCGGCGTTCCGGGCGGGCAGGATGAACGTGCTGAACGCGATCGCCACGGAATAGCCGCGGCCACGGTCCACGTAGGATGACTGATCCGGCCCCGGGGTGTTCCTCCAAACACTCCGGGGCCGAACGCGTGCGGCCCCGGTGCCGGGCGTCCCCCGGGACCTCCCGCGACCGGGGCCGCTTGCACGAAGCTGCCGTGGTCCGTGCAGCAAGCTGACACGTCCGGGCGCGCCCGTGCGCCCTCCTCGCTGGCATCGTCGTCCTGCCGGGAACCCCCGGCAGGACGCAACAGCCGAAGGGGAATCGTGTTCAGCTCTTCGCTCTCGCGCCGGCCGGCCGGCGCCGCACGCACTGCCGCCGTCACCGGTCTCGCCCTGGTCTCGCTCGCGCTCTCCGCCGGTGCCGCCTCCGCTTCGGGGACGGCCTCCTTCGGTCCCCCGGCCGGGCAACACGGCCCCGTACAGGCCGATCAGACGGCCTGTACGCACCTGGAGACGGTACTGGACCGGCTCCCCCTGCCCGCCGCACCCGTTCAGGTGTGCAAGCTGGTCAACGGCTGGGACTAGACCGCCGTGATGCGGTTTCAGCTGCTAGGGCCGCTGACCATCACGGACGGTCCCGAGGCCGTCGTGCTCCAGCCGTCGAAGCCGACGATCCTGCTGGCCGCACTTCTCCTGCACGCCAACGCCGTGGTGTCCGCCGACTACCTCCAGCGGGCCGTGTGGGGGGAGGAACAGCCGGCCACCGCCAAGGCCGCCCTCCAGACCTGCGTACTGCGGCTGCGCCGGCTGTTCACCAAACACGGGGTGACGGAGACCTCCATCGAGGCGGTGCCCGGCGGCTACCGGATCACCGCCGAACCGCACTCGCTGGATCTGCTCGGCTTCCGGGACCAGGTGCGCCGCGCGGTGGCCATGTCCGAGGACCCGGAGGCCGAACTGTGCGCGCTCAAGGACGCGCTGTCCCTCTGGCAGGGCTCACTGCTGGCCAATGTGCGTTCCGACGTGCTGCACCGGGACGAGGTGCCGCGGCTCGCGGAGGAGCGGCTGCGCAGTGTGGAACGGGTCTGCGATCTGCTGCTGGGCCTGGGGCGCTACGGGGAGGCTCTCGTCGAACTGTGGACGGCTACGCGCGTATACCCGGGTCATGAGCGGCTCCACGAGCAGCTGATCGAGGCGCTCTACCGGACCGGACGGCAGACCCAGGCCCTCGCGGAGTACCGGAGGGTCAAGGGGTTCCTGCTGGACGAACTGGGCGTCGACCCCTCTCCCGCCCTCCAGCAGTTGGAGCTCGCGATTCTGCGCGGCGAGGACCCGGGGGCCGAGGACAGCCGTCCCCTGCGGCCGCCCGGTGCCCTCACGCGGGTCGTCGAAGGCGAGTTGGTCGTGGCCGACGGCTCCGCCCCGGCGCCGACGGGGCGGGCGGCGGTGCCCTGGGCCCCGCCCGTGGCCGTGGCCGCCGGAGCGTCCGCCGTCACAGCCGTGCCGGGGGCGGGCGCGCCACCCGTGGCGCCGGAGGTCCCCGCGGTGGTGAACTTCACCGGGCGGGCCGCCGAGACCGCCGCCATGGTGGCCCGTCTCACCGCCCCCGCCGCATCCGGCGAGGACGGCCGGCACCCGCTCACCGTGCTGGTGTCGGGGGCACCGGGCATCGGTAAATCGGCACTCGCCCATCACGTCGCGCACCTGGTCAGGGACGGTTTCCCGGGGGGCCGGCTGCTCATCCGTACGACCCGGCCGGACGGCGAACCCCGTGGCGCCGCCGAGGTCGCGGCGGAGGTCTCGGCGGCCCTGCGCCCCGGACAGGCGGACGGGCGGACCCTGTTCGTGCTCGACGACGTGCGCGACGCCGACCAGGTGCGCCCGCTGCTGCCCCTCGTCGCACAGGCGCGGGGAGCCGTGATCGTCACCAGCCGGATGGGGCTCGCCGGGCTCGTCGCCACGCACGGCGGGTGGGTGCACCGGCTCTCCGCGTTCACCGGGGCGGAGTCGTACGCGCTGCTGCTGTCCGTACTCGGCGCCGAACGGGTCGAGGCGGAGCCGGACGCCGCGCACCGGCTCACGGCGCTGTGCGGGCACTTCCCGCTCGCCCTGCGCATCCTGACGGCCCGCCTGCTGACCCGCCCGGCACTACGGCTCGGCGATGCCGTCGGCTGGCTGGGCCAGGACCCGCTCGCCCGGCTCACCCTCACCGACTCCCCGGGCCTGTCCGTGACGGCCCTCCTGGACGGCGCGCTGAACCGGCTCGACCCGCGGCTGTCCGAGGCGTTCCTGCGGGTCGCGGCAGCACCCGGGGCCGCCTTCACGGCCGAGGACGTCCCGGCCGTCACCGAGGCGGCCCTGGAGCGGCTGGCCGACGCCGGACTGCTGGAGGACGGCCCGCCGGGCCCGTACCGCATCCACGAACTGCTCCGCACCTACGTACGAAGAACCGACCAGGAACGCATCCGCCGCACAGAGAAGGTGTGACCCCATGGCCGAGAGCGCCGAGAGTGCCGAGAGTGCCGAAACCGCAGCGACCGGGACGTTCGAGGCGCTCGCCGCGACCCGGCCGCGCATCCGCCGGGACGTGCTGTTCACCGAGACCCCCGGCGGGGTGCTCTTCCACAACGCCGACGGCGGGTTCCACCTGGCCGGACGCACCGCCTACCGCTTCGCCTCCCTCGTCGTCCCGCACCTGGCCGGCCACCACCGGCTCGCCGACGTCTGCGCGGGCTTCGGTCCGGGGCAGCGGGCGATGGCGGCGGAGCTGGTCAGGACGCTCTACGAGCGGGGGTTCGCCCGCGACGTGCCCGAGTCCGGCACCGGGGCCGGGCCGGTACCGGACGACGTGGCGCAGCGGTTCGCGGCCCAGATCGCCTATGTCGACCACTACGCCGACGGTGCGCCGGAGCGCTTCGCCCGCTTCCGCGCCACCCGCGTCGCGGTGCTCGGCGACGACGAGATCGCCCGGTGGTGCGCGCTGAGCCTGCTGCGGAACGGGTGCGTGCGGATCGGCACGACCACGGAGTTCGGCGAGGTCACGGCCGAGGCGGTCCGGGGCGCCGCACGGGCGGACCGGATCGCCGCCGGTCCCGAGGCCGACTGGGCGGCCCTCGACGGCTACGACGTCGTCGTGGTGACCGGGGCCGGGGCCGGGGCGCGCACCCACCGGCTGCTCGCCGCCGGCGTGCCCGAGGGCCGGACCCTGATCCCCGCCTGGCTGTTCGGCGAGCGGCTCGTCGTCGGCCCGCTCTCCACCGCGACCGCCACCGGCTGCTGGTCCTGCGCCCTGCTGCGGCTGGGCGGCAATGTGTCGGCCGGGGAGGCCGCCGCGCTCTGGAGCGAGGCCGCGGGTGCCACCCCGGTGTCCGGGGACGAACTGTCCGGCCCGGTCGCCGCGATGGTGGGCAACCTCCTCGGCTACGAGATCTTCCGCCTCACCACCGGTGCGCTGCCCGCCGAGACCGCGGGGCAGGTCCTCGTCCAGGACCTGGCCTCGCTGGACGTGATGTCCGAACCGGTGCGGCCGCACCCCCGCTGCGGTCGCTGCGCCGCCCTGGACGCGCGCGAACCGGCGCCCGCGCTGCCGGAGGGCCTGGCCCTGCCCGTCACCCCGACCGTGGAGACCGCCCGTGACGCGGAGGCCATGGTCGAGGACCTGAACCGGATCAGCGGGGCGCTGGTGCGCCCGCACACCGGGATCTTCACCCGCTACGACGACGAGGGGCTGACCCAGACCCCGCTGAAGCTCAGCCGGGTCGAGGTGGCGCTCGGCACCGGGGCGCGGCGCAGGATCGCCGCCTTCGACGTGCACCATCTGGCGGGCGCGCGGATGCGGGCGCTGTACGCGGCCGCTGCGGCGTACGTGGAGCACGTGGTGCCCCTGGACCGGGCCGCGGCGGTGCCGGCCGACCGGATCCTGGGCCCCGACACGCTGACCACCGGCGGCGGGACCGGCGCCCTGCCGGACGCCTGGACCGTCGCGACCTCGCTGATCGGCAAGGAACCGGTCCGGGTGCCGGCCGCGGCCGTACGCACCTTCGGAGCGCACAACCGGGACCGGCTCCATCTCGCCACGGCCGCGGGTGCGGGCGCGGGTGCGGACGCGCGGGAGGCCGCGGGGGTCGGCCTGTTGTCGGCGCTGGCGCACGACGCACTGCTGCGGGCGGTCCGGGGTGCGGCGGTGGTGAGCCCGGTCTCCGCCGACGGCGACGACCCGGAACTGGTGTTCCTGCTGAAGTCCGCGGCCAACCTGGATCTCGCCGTGGAGCTGCTGGACCTGGGGGAGGAGGAGCGCACCTCGGCCCAGGTGGTGCTGGCCCGGGAGCCCGACGGGGAGCGGACGCCGGGGCGTTGGGCGGTCGGCGCGGGGCTCTCGCGCCGGGCTGCGGCCTGCGCCGCGCTGCGGGATCTGCTCGGCCGGGCACAACTCGCCGCCGAGGACCCGGACGCGGACGTCGACCTCGGCGACCCGCTGGTGAGGGACCTCGCCGCCGGGAGCATCGCGGTCACCGGCGCCCCCGTCACGGCGGCCGGGCTCACGGCCACGTTCACCGGGGTGCTCGACCGGCTCCGGCTCGCCGGACGCGACGCGCTGTACGTGCCCACCACCCCGGCCGATCTCGCCACCGGCGGCATCAGTACCGCCCGGGTGCTGCTCACGGTGGACGGCGGGGGCGGACCCGATGCCCGTTGAGACCCCCGTCCGCGGCGAGCGTGCCCCGGCGGCGGAGTCCGCACGCACGCTCGCGGCGCTCCTGCACGAGGCGCTGGCCCTGACCCACCACGGCACCCCGCCGCCGCTGGACGTGGCGCCGCTCGGCGTGCGCGACGCCTTCGCGGACGGGGCGGCGGTCACCGGCACCCCGGTGGTGGAGGCCGCCGTGCCCGTCCGGTTCTACGGTCCGCACGTCGTCGTCGGCCCCTTCGCGCCGCCCGGACGCACCGGCCGGCGGATCTGCGCCCACTGCCTCGAACGGCGCTGGCAGGCGGTGCGTTCCGTCGCGCTGCGCGAGGCGCTGGAGCTCGGCTCGGGCACCCGGGCGGCCGGGGAGTCCCCGTACCTCACACCGTTCGCCGCGCACGCGCTCGCGGGGGTCGTCGCCGCCCGGCTCGGCGGCAGGGGACCGGAGACCGGCGCCCTGCCCGCCGTGCACCTGGTGGACCTGCGGACGCTGACGGTCCGCCACTACCCGCTCGTCCCCGACCCCGAGTGCCCGCGCTGCGGGGTGCGGGAGCCGGACACCGCCGGGGCGGCCACGCTCACCCTGCGCCCGGCGCCCAAGCACCGGCCCGGCAGCTTCCGGGTCCGGGACATCGAGGAGTACGCGCTGCCCGTCGAGCCGTACGCCAACCCGGTGTGCGGTTCGCTCGGTCCGTCCGTCGTCCAGGACGTCTCCTCCACCTCCACCTCCGCCACCATCGGCTGCTTCTCCATGCGCTCGGGGGAGTATCTGCGCGAGACCTTCTGGGGCGGCCACGCCGACACCTTCGCCGAGAGCATGCGGATCGGTGTGCTCGAAGGACTTGAGCGGTACGCGGGCATGCGCTCCCGGTCCAGGGCGGTGCGGACCCGGGACTCCCTGAACGCCCTGCGCGCCCGTGGCGAGCACGCGCTCGACCCGCGGGTGTGCGGGCTGTACTCCGACGCCTTCCACCGGGCCAATCCGCGCGTCACCCCGTTCACCCCGGACCGCGCGATCCCCTGGGTCCACGGGTGGTCCCTGCGCGACCGGCGCACGGTTCTGGTGCCCGAGGTCCTCACGTACTACCACGCCCCCGGTCTGGAGAACCGCTTCGTCCAGGAGAGCTCCAACGGCTGCGCCTCGGGAGGCTGCCTCGAAGAGGCCGTCTACTTCGGGCTGATGGAGGTCGTCGAGCGCGACGCGTTCCTGCTCGCCTGGTACGGGAAGGCGTCCCTGCCGGAGATCGACCCGCGCACCAGCCGCCGCCCGGCCACCCGTCAGATGGTCGACCGGCTGGAGATGTACGGCTACGAGGCCCGCTTCTTCGACACCCGGATCTCCTTCCCGGTCCCGGTCGTCACGGGGGTCGCCGTGCGGAGGGACGGCGGCCTGGGCCTGATGTGCTTCGGCGCGGGTGCCGGACTGGACCCGGAGGCGGCCCTGGCCGGCGCGCTCTGCGAGATCGCCACCGACGCGGTGAACCTCCGCCGGCGCACCGAACGCGACCAGGAGCGGCTGCGCGCCATGGCGGACGACTTCCACCGGGTCGAGGCGCTGCACGACCACCCCCTGGCTTACGGCGTCCCGGAGATGGGCCGCCACGCGCACTTCCTGATCGGCGAACCGGGAGCGCCGCGCCCGCCCCTGCGGTCCTTCGACCAGCTGTACGGGGACGGCTCGGCGCTGCCCGTCTCCGACGATCTGCGCACCGACCTGACCCGGTGCGTGGACGCCGTCACCGCCGCCGGATTCGACGTGGTCGTCGTCGACCAGACCATGCCGGAACAGCGTGAGCTGGGTCTGACCACGGTCGGCGTGATCGTGCCCGGACTGCTGCCGATCGACTTCGGCTGGACCCGGCAGCGCGCCCTCGGCATGGACCGGCTGCGCACCGCCCTGCGCGAGGCAGGGCTGCGCGGGAGCGATCTCACCGACGCCGACCTCAACCCCGCCCCGCACCCCTTCCCGTGACCGAGGAGCCCGCCATGGGGTACGCCCATGAATACGCCGCCGCGATCCTTCAGCGCGGCCGGGTCCCGATGGACCCCGCCGACTTCGTGCCGAACTGGTCGGACGGCCCGCGCAAGGCCAAGTTCTACCCCGGCGTCGACAGCCTCCCGCTGCCCGACTGCGACTACCCGGCCGACGCCGCGCTCGACCGCGGGCTCGCCCAGGAGACCTACGGGGACGGGGAGTTCGACCTCGCGCTGCTGTCCGGGATGCTCCGCGACTCCTACGGGCTGACCGGCCGCCGCCTGGGCATCCAGACCAACACCGACCTCGGTGCCCTGCCGCACTACCCGCTCGCCAACTGGTCGCGGGGCTCGGCGTCCGGCGGCGGGCTCTACCCGGTCAGCGTCTACTGGGTGTCCGGGCCGAGCGGTCCCGTACCGCCGGGGGTGCACTACTACTCCACGCGGCACCACGCGATGCAGCGGCTGCTGACCGGGGACGTCTCCGGCGAGGTGCGGGCGGCGCTCGGGGACGGGGCTCCGGGGCCGGACACCGATCAGTATCTGGTCCTCGGCATCAAGTACTGGCAGAACGCCTTCAAGTACAACAACTTCTCCTTCCACGCCGTGTCCATGGACCTCGGCGCGTGTGTGCAGACCTGGCGGATGTGGGCCGGCGCGCGCGGACTGTCCGTACAGCCCGCGCTCTGGTTCGACGAGGAACGGCTCGCCCGGCTGCTCGGTGTCGACACGGCGGCGGAGGGCGTCTTCGCCGTCGTACCGCTCAACTGGGCCGGGGCCGCCGCCCGTACACCCCTGGCCGCCCCGGTCTCCGTGCGCCACCGGGACCGTGAGCGTTCGCGCACCGTCCTCACCTTCGACGCGCTCCGGCGGATGCAGGACGTCACCGCCGCCCGCGCCACCGACCGCCCCGACCCGGCGGTGCTCGCCCCCGCGGCCGCGCACCCCGCCGATCCGGCCCGCCCGGAGGTGGCGCTGCCGCCGGCCCCGCCGCTCGGCACGGACGTACGCACCGCCCTGCGCGCCCGCCGCAGCAGCTTCGGCCGCTTCGACGCACAGCGCCCGATCGGAGCCGAGCAACTGGCCGCCTGCCTGGCGGCCTCCGTGGCCGGCTCGCGGATCGGCGGGGACACCGGAGGGCAGCGGCTGGCGAAGCTCTACGCGTTCGTCGGCCATGTCGAGGGGATCGAGCCCGGCGCGTACGAGTACGACCCCGACGCGCACGTTCTGCGGCTGGTGAAGGCGGGCAGGCCGGGGGAGTTCCTGCAGAAGAACTACTTCCTGTCGAACTACAACCTGGAGCAGGCGGGCGCGGTCCTGGTGCCCACCGTGCGCACCGAAGCCGTCCTCGACGCCGTCGGGGACCGCGGATACCGGCTGGTCAACGCCACCGTCGGGGCGATCGCGCAGACCGCCTACACCGCCGCGTCCGCCGTGGGCATCGGCTGCGGGGTGGCGCTCGGCTTCGACAACATCTCGTACATCGAGGAACTCTCCCTCGCCGGGACGGGGGAGGCGCCGTTGCTGATCATGATGATCGGCAACGAGCGGCCCGCCCCGGCCGACTTCCGGTACGAGATCGCCTGAGCGCCTGTCGGGCGGCCTCTGAGCGCGACCACCTTGGACGACCACCGGAACGAGAAGGGGAGACCACCCGCCATGACGCCGGACCACCCATCCACCGCCACCGTCACCCGACCCCGCTTCATGCTGCGGGTCGCCGGGCTGCCGGTCGAGAGCGTACGGGCGCTGCGCTGCCCGCGCAGCCGCCGCTGGGCCGACGAGGTCCTGCACGCCACCGAGCGGTCGCGCGCCGACGGCGAGCGGCTCGGCGACCTGCTTCACCGTCTCATCGGCGGCAGCGAGGACGAGGCGCTGCGCCGCGCGCTGCTGCGACTGCGCCGCGACGTCTTCAACAACCGGCTGCCGGGGACCGAGGCCGCCGACCACGCGCTGGCGCTGGTACGGGGACTCGACGCGGATACCGGCACGGCGCTGGCGGCCTGGCTGACCGGCCGGCGCCGGCTGGACGAGCAGCGGGCGGCGGGCCGCGCCCTGCTCGCCGAGGAGACCGGGCTCGCCCGCGAGGCACTGCGCCGGCTGGCGGGGGAGGAACGGCTGCGCAAGGGGCTGCCGCTGGCCTCCCCGGCGCTGGACGCGCAGCTCGACGCGTACACGAGGAGCGACGCCCGGGCGGTGCCGGACAAGAAGCGGCGCAAGATCGAGCGCTCACTGCTCTCGTACCTCTACCGGACGGCCTGCAAGACCAGCCCGTTCTCCACGTTCACCGGTGTCGCCCTCGGGACCTTCGACGAGTCCGCCGAGGACCGGGGCCTCGCGGTCCGGATCGACGAGGAATGGGCCGGGCTGCTGCGGCTCAATGTCGTCGCCGTCGGCAGGCTCGCCCAGGCCGTGATCGCGGACCCGGTCCGCCGCGCCGATCTGCCGGTCGCCCCGGCCTCCGGCTGGGGCCGCGACGACGACCGGGTCCGCTATGTGCGCCGCTGGACCACGCAGGGCGACGAGGACACCGCCGTCACCTTCGACGCGGTGAAGGACCGGCTGTTCTTCCTCCGCCGCAGCGGCACCCTGGAGCGCCTCCTCGGCCTGTTCGAGGAGCGCGGCACCCTTCGTTACGGGGAACTGGCCGACTGGCTGGCCGAGGACCAGGACGCCGGGGAGGCCGAGTGCGCGCACTACCTCCAGGCGCTCCTCGACCTGGGGATGGTGCAGGTCCCCTGCCTGCGGACCGAGGTCCACGACACCGATCCGCTGCGCGCCTTCCAGAACTCGCTGCGTGGACTGGACCGCCCCTGGGCGGACCGGCTCGCCGCCCGGCTCGACGCCCCCGCCTCCCGCGTCGAACGGTTCGCGGACGCGGGCCCGGCCGAACGACGCGCCCTGATGGCCGAGTTGCGCGCCGAGCTGAGCGCCGTCCAGGTGACGGAGCTCGGCATGGACCGGGCGCGGATCCCGCAGACCCTGCTGTACGAGGACGTGGCGGCCGGACGGCGCGCCGAACTCTCCGCAGCCGCCTGGGAGGGGCTGGCGGCCGGGCCGCTCGGCGCGGTGGAGCGGGTGCTGCCCGCCTTCGACCTGACCCTGCCGCAGCGCGTCACGTTCAAGGGGTTCTTCCTCGCCCGGTACGGGCAGGGCGGACGCTGCGACGATCTGCTGAAGCTCGTGCACGACTTCCACGAGGACTTCTTCGACCAGTACATGTCGTTCACCGCGAAGCGCACCGCGTTCGACCCGGACGGGAACTACGTACCCGAGGAGAACTGGCTCTCCCTGCCGCAGCTCAAGGCCCTCGACACGGCCCGGCAGGCCTTCGTGGAACGGATGCACGCCCTGTGGTCGGCCTGGGAGAAGACGGGCGACGGCAGCGGCGAGATCCATGTCGACGCGGACGTCCTCGACGAGGTGGCCGGTGAACTGGCTTCCTTGGAGACGGAGTTCAGTCCGCTCGCGCACCATGTGCAGATCGTCGACCGCCCCGCCGACCCGCTGGTCGTCCTCAACCGTTCGTACGGGGGTGTCTCCTTCCCGTTCAGCAGGTTCACACATCTCTTCGACGGCCTCGACGAACAACTGCTCGCCGCCACCGCCGGTCTCGTGCCCGAGGGCGCCGTCCTCGCCGAGGTCACCGGCGGGCCCGTCACCAGCAATCTCAATCTGCACGGCAGGCTCACCGAGTACGAGATCGTCTGCCCCGGCGAGCGCGGCACCCTGCCCGCCTCCCACCGCATCCACCTGGACGACCTGTACCTCGTCCACGACCGGGCCGCGGACCGGCTCGTCCTGCGCTCCACCCGGCTGGGCAAGGAGGTGGTGCCCGTCTATCTGGGCTACCTCGTCCCGTTGGCGCTGCCCGAACTGCCCCGCACTCTGCTCCTCCTCTCGCCCACCTCCATGTCCCCGCTCAATGTGTGGGGCGGCGTCCCCGAGGGCGCCTCGGACGGCGGAGTCACTCGCAGGCCGAGGGTCCGGCACGGCAGTGTGGTGCTCAGCCGGCGCAGCTGGAGCGCGCCCGCGACCGTGCTGCCGCTGCGGGGGCCGGGGGCCGGGGAGGACGCCTGGTTCCTGGGCTGGCACGCGTTCCGCCGCGCCCACGGCCTGCCGGACCGGGTCTTCGCCACCGTCGCCGACAGCGGCGCACGCGGGGCGACCGGCGGCAAGCCGAGCTACGTCGACTTCGACAGCCCGCTCTCCCTGTCCGCGTTCGAGGCACTGATCAGGAGCGACGGGGCCCGGGTCGTGTTCCGGGAGATGCTGCCCGACGAGGACGGGCTGCACACCTTCTCCGGCCGGGGCCGCCATGTCGCCGAGCTCGCGGTGGAGACCGTCACCCCCGCCCGAAGGAGGGACCACTCATGAGTCCAGCCCCGCCCACCCCGGCCGCCACACAGACCCGCCGGGCCGGAGCCTGGCAGGCCACCCACATCTTCTATGCCGCCAACCCCCGGCCCATGCTGACCCATTGCATCCGTCCGCTGGTGGCGGAGCTGGAGGCGGACGGTCTGCTCGCCGGCTATTTCTTCATCAACTACTGGCTGGAGGGGCCTCATGTGAGGCTGCGGATCCGGCCCTCGTCCCCGGACGCCGAGTCCGAGGTGCGACGCCGTACCGAGGCGGCCGTGGACGCGTTCCTGGCGGAACGGCCCGCGCTGTACGAGGTGGACTCCGGGTTCCTCAACGACTTCTACAACACCCTGTTCGACATCGAGTTCCCCGGCGCCGAACGCGGCCACTACATGGACGACCAGGGCCGGATGAACCTGCGCCCCAACAACTCGCGCAGCGACGAGCGCTACGAGCCCGAGTACGGCAAGTACGGCGGCCCGGCCGGGATCGAGCTCGCCGAATGGCATTTCAGGCGCTCCAGCGACCTGGTCATCGACGCCTTTCGGACGAAGAACCTCCATCTGCGGACCGTGCTGCTCGGCACTTCCGCCCAGCTGATGATGGTGATGTCCGCGGCCTTCCTGCCGGACCGGCAGGAGCTCGCCGACTACCTCGACAGCTACTACGAGTTCTGGCACCGCGCCTTCCCCGGCACGGGGTTCATCGGCAGCGACGAGTACGACCGCAACTACGCCTCGATGGCGGCCGGGCTGGCCGCCCGCTTCGCCGCGGTCCGGGCCGCCGTGGCGGACGAGGACGGCGCGGCGCGGTTGCCCGGATTCCTCGCCGGCTGGGCCGAGCACTGCGCCGAACTCCGCGACAGGGCCGTCGCGCTGACCCTCGACGGCGATCTGACGTTCCGCTCCTGGGACGGCGAGCGCGACGAACTGGTCACCGATCCGGCGGCCTCCCTGCCGCTGCTCCTCTCCCCGTACATGCATATGACCAACAACCGGCTGCACGTGACGATCAGGGACGAGGCGTACCTCTCGCACGTGCTCGGCCGGGCCCTGCGGGAGCCGGGATGAGCGCCGCCGCCGACGCCCTCGCCGAGTACCGGCCCGCGCTGCGGCCCCGGGTCCTGCTCAGCGACGCGCTGCTGGACGGCGCCGCGACGGTGCACCTGATCAAGGACACCGACAGCGGAAGCTCCTTCCGAGTCGGCCCCAAGGAGCACTTCCTCATCGCCCGGATGGACGGCGAGCGTAGCCTGCGGGAGATCGGTGAGGAGTACGCCCGCGAGTACGGGCGCCGACTGGACGGGGCCCGCTGGCAGCAGATCCTGCGGATGCTCGGTACCCGTGGACTGCTGGCCGGGGCCGACGCCCCTACCCCCGCCGGACCGGCCGCACCCGCGGGATCCGCTGCCCCCGCCACCCTGCCCGCCCGGCCCGCCGAGCCCGCGCGCGGGGTGCTGAGCGGCAGTGTCCGGCTGGTCGCCGACGCCGACGCGACCACCGCCCGGCTGCACCGGGCGGTCGGCTTCCTGCTGGCTCCGGGGTGGCTGGTGCCCCTGCTCGTGCTGGTGGTGGCGATGGAGGTGGTGGTCGCCCTGCACGTGGGTGAACTCCTTGTCGACGCACGGGAGTTGTTCACCAATCCCGTACTGCTGACGGGCGCCGCCACGCTGCTCTGGTTCAGTACCGCCCTGCATGAACTCGCCCATGGTGTCGTCGCCCGGCACCACGGCGGCACGGTGGCCGAAATCGGTCTGCGCTGGCGGCTGCCCGTGGTCATCATGTACTGCACGGTCGGCAACTACCTCTATCTGGGCTCCCGTTGGCAACGCATCCACACCGCGCTGGCGGGCGCGGTGATGAACCTGCTGTTCCTGCTCCCGTTCTGCGCCCTGTGGATGTTCGCCCCGCTCGACACGGCCACGCACGACGCGCTCGGCGCCCTGCTGCTCCTCGGCAGCGCACAGGCGATCGCCATGCTGGTCCCGTTCCCGCCGCTCGACGGCTACCGGATCGTGAGCCAGTTGTGCGGGGCCACCGGACTCGCCGCGTCGACCGGCACGTATCTGCGCCTGGTCGCCCGCCGCGACCCGGCGGCGGCCGACTACCCACGCCGCGCCCGGACCGCGTACCTCGGCTACGGGCTGGGCTCGGTGCTCGTGCTCGTACTGATCCTCGCCGCCGTCGTGGCGGCCGCCCACCATCTGCTCACCGTCTGACCACCCACCGCGTGCCGATCCGCCGCCCCGAAGGTCCGAGCCGCCCCCGGCGGCGGACAAGGAGAAGTCCATGAGCCCCACCGCCCCGTCCACCTCCCCGGGCAACCAGGCCGGCCCGGAGGGCGGCCCCCTCCCGGCGGCCGTCGTCCTCGACGACGTACACAAGCGGTACGGCGGTACGCGGGCCGTCGACGGGGTGTCCCTCACCGTGCCGCGCGGCGAGTTCTTCGGGCTGCTCGGCCCCAACGGGGCGGGCAAGACCACCCTCGTGGAGATCATGGAGGGGCAGCGCAGGGCCGACTCCGGGACCGTGACCGTCCTCGGCACCAGCCCCTGGCCGCGCGACACGTCCCTGCTGCCCAGGCTCGGCGTACAGACCCAGACCTCGGCGTTCTTCGTCCGTCTCACCGCCCGTGAACATCTGCGCACCATGGCCGCGCTCTACCGGGTGGACCGTGCGGCGGCCGAACGGGCACTGGCCTCCGTCGGCCTCACCGAGCAGGGCGACACCCGCGTGGACGACCTCTCCGGCGGCCAGCGCCAGCGGCTCGCCATCGCCTCCGCGCTCGTCCACGAACCCGAGCTGATCTTCCTGGACGAGCCGACCGCGGCCCTCGACCCGCAGGCGCGGCGCGATCTGTGGCAGGTGCTGCGCGACCTCAAGGGCGCGGGCCGCACGATCATCTACACCACCCACCACCTCGACGAGGCCGAGGCGCTCTGCGACCGCGTCGCCATCATGGTCGACGGCTCCGTCGCCGCCCTCGACAGCCCCGCCCGCCTGATCGCCGCGGCCGGCCCCACCACCCGGCTGCTGGTCCCCGCGGGGCGCATGACCCCCGAACAGGCGCGGGCCATCGAAGGCGTCGACACCGTCACCGAGGAGCCGGACGCACTCGTCCTGGAGACCCTCGAATCGGGCAGGGTCCTGGCCGCGATCGACGCCCTGGCCGGTCTCCAGGGCGTCCGGACACGCACCGCGAGCCTCGAAGACGTGTATCTGACGCTCACCGGGGCGCGGACCGGAGCACCCCGGCCGTGACGGACCGGAGCCCCCCGGCCGTGACGGACCGGCCCGCCGCCACCCCCAGGCCCCCCACCACCCTCGCACCCAGCGATACGGAGACCCCCGATGAGCGCATACGCGGCGCTGAGCCAGGCCGGATACCGGGCCTACACGCGCGACAAGACCACCCTGTTCTTCACCTTCGCCTTCCCGCTCATCTTCCTGGTGGTCTTCGGACTGATCTTCCACGGGCAGACGGTCGAGGAGAGCGGCAAGCCGTACATCAACTACATCGCCCCCGGCGTCCTGTCCTGGGGCGTCGGCAACGCGGCCGTGTTCGGTGTCGGGTTCGTCCTCATGCAGTGGCGGCGCGACGACATCCTGCGCCTCATCCGGATGACCCCGACACCGGTGTCCGCCGTCCTCGCCTCCCGGTACGTCCTGGCGCTGGGCATCGGTGCGGTGCAGGCCGTGCTCTTCGTCTCCGTCGCCCTGCTGCCCTCGTTCGGGCTCCGGCTGGACGGCCGCTGGCCGCTCGCCCTGCCGGTGCTGGTCATCGGCATCACCGCGTTCCTCGCGATGGGCGTCATCGTCGGCAGTTACGCGAAGACCCCCGAGGCCGTCGCCGCCGTCGCCAACTGCCTGATGATCCCCATGGCGTTCCTGTCCGGTTCGTTCTTCCCGCTGGACGCCATGCCGTCCTGGATGCAGAACCTCTCCCGCGTACTGCCGTTGCGCTACCTCAACGACGGGATCTCCGGAGCCCTGACCGGCGACGGACCCGCCTCGGACATCGGCCTGTCCTGCGCGGTGCTCGCCGGCTTCGCCCTCGTCCTGAGCGCGATCGCGCTCAGGACCTTCCGCTGGAGCGACAAGTCATGACGACGCCCACCGCCGCACCCGGGCGCACCGGGAGCCCGCTGGAAGCGGCCCGCGCCGCGCTCCAGGACGAACTGACCGCCCGGCACGCGCGGCTGCCCGACCCGTCGGCGCTGCCGGCCCCCCTCGTCGTCCCGCTGGGCGCGGCCGACACCCTCGGCTTCGGCCGCCCCGACCCGTACGCGGACGCCCGCCCCGCCGCCGGTGTCCAGCTCACCTCACGCGCCGTGCTGATCGGGCCCTGGGGCGGCGAGCCGGGCACCACGGCCTGCGGACAGTGCCTGGCGATGCGCTGGCAGCGGCTGCGCAGCCGCTCGGAGCGCGAGGCACTGGAACTCGGCGGCGCACCGCACGGCGCCGTCCACTGGCCGGTCCTCACCTACTACGCGGTCGACGCCGTCTGGGCCGTCTACCGCGCCGTCCTCGGTGGCGGCCACGGCATCCCCGACGCGACCCCCGCCGACCGCGAGCTGCCCCGGGTCACCCGGATCGACCTGGTGACCCTCGCCACCGCGACGTTCCCGCTCCTGCCCGAACCCCTCTGCCCCTCCTGCGTCCAGGAGGTCCCGGACACCGCCGCCTCGGCCCGCATGGTCCTGCGTCCTGCCCGCAAACCCGACCCGGACGGCTACCGGCTGCGCTCCCTCGCCTCCTACCCCCTGCCGACCGCGGCGCTCGCCAACCCGGTGTGCGGCACCCTCGGCTCCGACATCTGGATCAACCCGACGTCCACCACCACGGCACCGGTCGCGGGCACCCATTTCGTACGCGGCTACGCCGGCCTCAACGACGTCACCTGGAGCGGCCAGGCCAACAGCTACGACACCAGCCGCACCCTCGCCCACCTGGAGGGCCTGGAGCGGTACGCGGGCACCACGCGCAGACGCGGCACCTCTCCCGTGGTCGGCTCCTACAACCGGCTGTCCGACCGGGCCCTCGACCCCGCCGCATGCGGTCTCTACGCCCCCGAGACCTACGCGAACGACCCCATGGTCTCCCCGTTCGACCCCGACCGGCCCATCCCCTGGGTGTGGGGGCACTCCCTGCGCGACGACCGCCCCGTCCTCGTGCCTGCCCGGCTCGCCCACTACAGCGCCGGGGTCGAGGCCGACAACTTCGTCTTCGAATGCTCCAACGGCTGTGCCACCGGCGGGAGTCTGGAGGAGGCGATCCTCTTCGGGCTCCTTGAGATCATCGAGCGGGACGCCTTCCTCCTGGCCTGGTACGGCCGGGCCCCCCTCACCGCGATCGACCTCGGGTCGTGCCGCTCCCCGGCCGTCCGCACGATGGCCGACCGGGCCGCGCTGCACGGCTACGACGTCCATGCCTTCGACACCCGGATGGACCTGGCCGTCCCCGTCGTCACGGCTCTCGCGGTGCGCAGGGACGGCGGGTACGGGACGCTGTCGTTCGCCGCCGCCGCCGGATTCGACCCGGAGAGCACCATCGAGTCGGCCCTGTCCGAAGTCCTCACCTACATTCCGCACCTGCCCTACCAGGTCGCCGAGCGCCACGGCGAACTCACCGCCATGGCACAGGACTTCTCCCGTGTGCGCCAGCTGAAGGACCACGCCCAGCTCTACGGGCTGCCCGCGATGGCCGAGCACGCGAAGGAGTACCTGGACCCCGTCGCCGTACGCCCTCCGGCGGACGTCTTCGGCGACTGGGAGCCGCACCGGCCCCGCACCGGAGACCTGCTGGACGATCTGAACCTGCTGCGCGACCGGATCGCCGCCGTCGGGCACGACGTCGTCGTGGTCGACCAGACCACGCCCGAGCAGCGCCGGATGGGCCTGCACACCGTCGCCACCCTCGTGCCCGGCTTCCTGCCGCTGGACTTCGGCTGGGCACGGCAGCGCGCCCTGCTGATGCCCAGGCTGCGGACCGCGCTGCGGGCGGCGGGACGGAGAGCCGACGACCTCCCGGAGTCCGCGGTCAAGCGCGTTCCGCACCCCTTCCCGTGACCGGGGCCGAGACGACCGGCGCGGACGTGACCCGTGCCGGGACGACCGGCGGGAACGTGACCCGTGCGGACCTCACCGGCGCGGGCACGACGTCCGCAAGCCCCCTTCGCGTGCGCTCCGCGAAGAGGGCTTGTGGACGTGCGTGCCGTGCGACCGGGTCAGGCGCAGCAGGAGGTGGTGCTGGTGGTGCTGGAGCAGGTCGACGTCGAGGAGCAGGACGTCGAGCCGGCGAGCACGACCTCCGCGGCGTCCGAGTAGTCCGAGATCTCGAAGGTCTCCGACTCCAGCTCCAGGATCTCGTCGGCGAGGGTGGCGAGCTCGGTCTTCGGGGCCATGGTGTTCTCCCTTGGGTCACGGGGACCGGCCGGCGGGTCCGGCGCTGTTCCCCTGAGCTGATGCCATTGCAGCGGGGGCCGCTGTCAGATCGGCCGCGCTTTCGCTGTCAGACCGCTGGCACCCCATGACAGCGGAACGCCGAATTCCTGAAGCCGGGGCGGCGCAGGCTCACGGACGAGGACCCAACCCGCCCAGCGGAACGAGGTGAGATGACGTGAAGGAGAACCCCGCCCCACCCGAACCCCCGCCCCCGAATCCGCCCCCGAATCCGGCCTCGTCCTCGGCCTCGCCGCCGCCCTCGCCGCCGGTCGTGCCGCGGGAGGTGCTGCGCTCCGCGATCGAGCTCTACCTCGACGTCCATGCCCATCCGGAGCTCTCCGGGGCGGAGCGGGACACCGCCGACCGGCTCGCCGCGCGGCTGGAGGCGAGCGGCTGCGCGGTCACCCGGAAGATCGGCGGTGGCCACGGGCTCGTGGGTGTCCTGCGCAACGGGACCGGACCGACCGTCATGCTCCGCACCGAACTGGACGCCCTCCCGGTCACCGAGCGCACCGGTCTCGCCTACGCCAGCACCGTGCCCGGAGTGATGCACGCCTGCGGACACGACCTCCATCTCGCCGCGGTCGCCGGAGCGGTGGCCGAACTCTCCCGGACGCGCTCCGGATGGAGCGGCACCGTCCTGGTGGTGGGCCAGCCTGCCGAGGAGACCCTGACCGGGGCGCGCGAGATGCTCGCGGACGGGCTGTACGAACGGTTCGGCACCCCGGACGTGGTCCTCGCCCAGCACACCTCACCGGCCCCCGCCGGCACCCTCGCGCACGCCGCGGACTTCCGGACCCCGCTGACGGCGGCCAGCGCGGCGGTGGACGTCACCCTGCACGGGCGCGGCGGCCACGCCGGCACCCCGCACCTCACCATCGACCCGGTCCTCGCGGCGGCTGCCGTCGTCATGCGGCTCCAGTCCGTCGTCTCGCGGGAGACCGCACCGGCCGAGCAGGCGGTGCTGAGCGTCGGCATGCTGCGGGCCGGGGAGCGCGGCAACGTGATCCCGGAGACGGCCGAACTCGCCCTGTGCTTCCGGGCGTTGTCCGAGCCGGTGCTCGACCGGATGACGGCTGCCGCGCGCCGGATCATCGCTGCCGAATGCGCGGCCTCCGGCTGCCAGAAGGCGCCGGACTTCACCGTCACCGCGCGTTCGCCCGCCCTGCTGACGGACGCCGCCGCCACCGCGTCCGTACGCGGGGCGCACGAGGCGCTGTTCGGGCCGGAGCGGGTGGCGGACTGCGGCCCCCTCACCGCCACCGAGGACTTCTCGTGGTTCGGCGCCCCCGGGGTGGCGACGGTGTACTGGCTGCTCGGCGTGACCGGGGTACGGCAGTGGCGCGCCGCCCGGGACGGCGGACCGCGCGTACCGCCCAACCACGCGCCGGAGTTCGCGCCGGACGTCCGCACCGCTCTGCCGGCCGGGATCGCGGCGATGGCGTCGGCCGCCCGACATGTGCTGGCCCCGGAAGGAGGCACGCCATGACCGGCGCCGACAGCGGGGCCGTCCACGCCCCGGACCATGTGGACATGGTCACCGTCCGCCGGGACGCCGCCGCCCCGACCGGTGAGACCACCGTCGTACGTCTGCTGAGCCTGCTCCCCGCCCACTGGAGCTGCACGCCGAGGTTCGTGGGCCCGGACCGGATCGCCCTGCGCATCGCCCTGGCCCCCGCCGTCGACCGGCAGACGGTTCGGCGTGCCCTCTCCAGTGCCCTCGCCGACCGGGCACTGGAGGGCTGGGCGGAGGAGCGATGAGGGCACGGCGGCGGCGCGGTCGCGGGCGCCTCACCTGGCTCCGGACCCGCACGCGGGCCGGTCCCGGGCCCGCGCGCGAGGCCCGGGACCGGCCCGGGACCCGCACCTTTCAGATCCAGCCGCGCTCCCGTGCCAGCAGCGCCGCCTGGGCGCGGCTCGCCGCGCCGAGCTTCTGCATCAGATCGGCGACATACCGCCGGTAGGTCCGCACCGAGACGCCGAGCTCCCGGGCGCCCGCCTCGTCCTTGCCCACGGTGCACATCGACACCAGCACCCGCCGCTCGGTCTCCGACAGGCCGGTGCCCGGTGCCCCGGTGTCCTCGCCGAACGCCTCGGAGAGATCGTCGGCCTGGTCCCAGATCTTCTCGAAGAGGGCGATGATGTTGGAGACCAGCCCGCTGCGATGGGCGAGCAGCGCGCCGCGCGAGGTGTCGCGCGGATCCAGCGGGACGAGCGCGGCTCTGCGGTCGTACACCAGCAGTCGTTCCGCGGTGTGCGCCGTCACGCGGATCGCCGCCCCGTGACCGGCCAGCTCCCGCAGATAGGCGGCGGTCGCCGGATCGTGCAGCGCGGCCCGTGCGACGACATTCCTGATCCGCACGCCGCGCCGCAGACATCGCAGGTCCAGCGGGCGCGAGCGGGCGATGTTCTCGGGCGACAGCTTGGTGTACGGCTCGACGGAGAGGATCTCGTCCCGGGCGAAGAAGGCAAGGTCGTCGATCCGGTCGCGGATCTGGGCGAGCCCCTCCAGCTGCTCGATGCCCGGAGGAGGGGGTCTTCGCGCACCCTGCTCCGCGCGTAGACCGTCGATGACATGGCGGGACCGGGTGACGCGCTGCAGCTCCTGGTGGAGCGCGTGCAGACGTAAGTCGATCAGCCGGGCCAGCGCGACCTCCGGATCGGTCGGGAAGATACGCAGGTCGGGGCCCTCGGGATGGAGCAGCCCGAGTTCCTGGAGCCGGTCGACGCACGAGCGGGCGGCCCGGGGGTCGGTGCGCAGCCGAAGGTGCAGACCGTCGGTGGCGGTGCCGGGATTGCGCAGGAAGTGCCGATAGACCTCTTCCTCGGCCTCCGAGATCCCGAATATGGACATCTCGTTCTCGCCCACGTGTGCCCCCGCTGCCTGGTCCATGCGCGGCCGCGCACTTGCGGGGATCGCCCGTGAGTGCTGGTCGACGGCTGCCGTACTCACTGCCCGTGCAACTGTTTGTGAAATCTTCGGCCAAAGCGTAGACGCTGGGATCATTTCTGTGAGGAGCCCGGACACAACTGTGTGGAATGCGGAGATGAACGGTGCGTGGCCCGCGACGAGCGGTGCCGGACGCACGACGGACGGCACCGAGCGGAACGGGACCGGCGGCTGCCCGGCGTCGGGTTTCCGCGCCTTCACGGTGTCCGGTTCCCGCCCCTGCCCGGCGACGGCATCCCGCTTCGCCACTCGCCGTGATCAGGCCGCACACCCCCCGCCCCGGGAGGATTGCGCACGCGGCTGTCACAGGGGAGTCGTAGGCTTGGAACACCCCGGCCCGTGAGACGTGTCGGGTCCTTCGCGTTGCCCCCTGGCAGCAGCCGGCTGTCAGACCTCGCCCTCGTTACCCGGACGGAAGCCCTTCATGAGCCTGCACGGTCTGCTGGATGTCGTCGTACGTGACCCGGCACTCTCCGAAGCGGTGAAGGCCGCCGGCGACGGCCACCGGATGCATGTCGACCTCGTCGGCCCGCCCGCCGCCCGGCCGTTCGCCGTGGCCGCGCTGGCCCGGGAGACCGGGCGCACCGTGCTCGCCGTCACCGCGACCGGCCGGGAGGCGGAGGACCTGGCGGCGGCCCTGCGCACCCTGCTGCCACCGGACACGATCGCCGAGTTCCCGTCGTGGGAGACCCTGCCGCACGAGCGCCTCTCGCCCCGCTCCGACACCGTGGGCCGCCGCCTCGCCGTGCTGCGGCGCCTGGCGCACCCGAGGGAGGACGACCCGGAGACCGGCCCGGTCAAGGTCGTCGTCGCACCGGTCCGTTCCGTGCTCCAGCCGCAGGTCAAGGGGCTCGGCGACCTGGAGCCCGTGGCGCTGCGGATCGGGCAGAGCGCCGACCTCGGCAAGACGGTCGACGCGCTCGCGGCAGCCGCGTACTCCCGGGTCGAACTGGTCGAGAAGCGCGGCGAATTCGCCGTGCGCGGCGGCATCCTGGACGTCTTCCCGCCGACCGAGGAGCACCCCCTTCGGGTGGAATTCTGGGGCGACGACGTCGAGGAGATCCGCTACTTCAAGATCGCCGACCAGCGGTCGCTGGAGATCGCCGAGCACGGGCTGTGGGCACCGCCCTGTCGTGAGCTGCTGCTGACCGACGAGGTGCGCGAGCGGGCCGCCGCCCTCGCCGAGAACCACCCGGAGCTGGGCGAACTGCTCGGCAAGATCGCCGAGGGGATCGCGGTGGAGGGCATGGAGTCCCTCGCCCCGGTCCTCGTCGACGACATGGAGCTGCTGCTCGACGTACTGCCGAAGGGCTCGATGGCGGTGGTCTGCGACCCGGAGCGGGTCCGCACCAGGGCGGCCGACCTCGTCGCCACCAGCCAGGAGTTCCTCCATGCCTCCTGGGCCGCGACCGCGGGCGGAGGCCAGGCCCCGATCGACGTCGGCGCGGCCTCCCTGTGGGGCATCGCGGACATCCGTGACCGGGCCCGCGAGCTGGGGATGATGTGGTGGTCGGTCTCCCCGTTCGCCGCGGACGACGCGCTCGACGAGGACACCCTCAAGCTCGCGATGCACGCCCCGGAGTCGTACCGCGGCGACACCGCCCGCGCGTTCGCCGACACCAAGGGCAGGCTCGCCGACGGCTGGCGCACGGTGTACGTCACCGAGGGCCAGGGGCTCGCCTCCCGCACGGTCGAGGTGCTCGGCGGCGAGGGCATCGCGGCCCGCCTGGACCCTGATCTGGCGGAGATCTCCCCGTCCCTGGTCCACGTCTCCTGCGGCGCCATCGACCAGGGCTTCGTCGACCCGGCGCTCAAGCTCGCCGTCCTGACCGAGACGGACCTCACGGGTCAGCGCACCGCCACCAAGGACCTGGGCCGGATGCCGGCCCGCCGGCGCAAGACGATCGACCCGCTGACGCTGGAGACCGGCGACTACATCGTCCACGAGCAGCACGGTGTGGGCCGCTACATCGAAATGGTGCAGCGCACGGTGCAGGGCGCCACCCGCGAGTACCTCCTCGTCGAGTACGCCCCCGCCAAGCGGGGCCAGCCCGGCGACCGCCTCTACATTCCGACCGACCAGCTGGAACAGGTCACGAAGTACGTCGGCGGCGAGGCGCCCACCCTGCACCGGCTCGGCGGCGCCGACTGGACGAAGACGAAGGCGCGCGCCAAGAAGGCCGTCAAGGAGATCGCCGCCGACCTGATCAAGCTGTACTCGGCCCGGATGGCGGCGCCCGGCCATGTCTTCGGCCCCGACACCCCCTGGCAACGCGAACTGGAGGACGCCTTCCCGTACGCGGAGACGCCCGACCAGCTCTCCACCATCGCCGAGGTCAAGGAGGACATGGAGAAGTCGGTCCCGATGGACCGGCTGATCTGCGGCGACGTCGGCTACGGCAAGACGGAGATCGCGGTACGGGCGGCCTTCAAGGCGGTCCAGGACGGCAAGCAGGTAGCCGTCCTCGTCCCCACGACCCTCCTGGTCCAGCAGCACCACGGCACGTTCACCGAGCGCTACTCCCAATTCCCCGTCAACGTACGGGCGCTGAGCCGCTTCCAGTCCGAGTCGGAGTCCAAGTCGACCCTGGAAGGGCTGCGTGACGGCTCCGTCGACCTGGTCATCGGCACCCACCGCCTCTTCTCCTCCGAGACGAGGTTCAAGGACCTGGGCCTGGTCATCGTCGACGAGGAACAGCGCTTCGGCGTCGAGCACAAGGAGCAGCTGAAGAAGCTCCGCGCCAACGTGGACGTCCTCACCATGTCCGCGACGCCGATCCCCCGTACGCTCGAAATGGCCGTGACGGGCATCCGCGAGATGTCGACGATCACCACGCCCCCCGAGGAGCGCCACCCGGTCCTCACCTTCGTCGGACCGTACGAGGAGAAGCAGATCGGCGCGGCCATCCGCCGTGAACTGCTCCGCGAAGGCCAGGCGTTCTACATCCACAACCGCGTCGAGTCCATCGACCGGGCCGCCGCCCGGCTGCGCGAGATCATCCCCGAGGCGAGGATCGCGACCGCCCACGGTCAGATGTCCGAACAGGCCCTGGAACAGGTGGTGGTGGACTTCTGGGAGAAGAAGTTCGACGTCCTGGTCTCCACCACGATCGTCGAGTCCGGCATCGACATCTCCAACGCCAACACCCTGATCGTGGAACGCGGCGACAACTTCGGCCTCTCCCAGCTCCACCAGCTGCGCGGCCGGGTGGGCCGTGGCCGCGAGCGCGGTTACGCGTACTTCCTCTACCCGCCGGAGAAGCCCCTCACCGAGACGGCCCACGAGCGCCTCGCCACGATCGCCCAGCACACCGAGATGGGCGCGGGCATGTACGTGGCGATGAAGGACCTCGAAATCCGCGGTGCCGGAAACCTCCTGGGCGGCGAACAGTCCGGTCACATCGCGGGCGTCGGCTTCGACCTGTACGTCCGCATGGTCGGCGAGGCGGTGGCCGACTACCGGGCCTCCCTCGAAGGCGGTGTGGAGGAGGAGCCGCCGCTGGAGGTCAAGATCGAGCTCCCGGTCGACGCACACGTCCCGCACGACTACGCCCCGGGCGAGCGGCTGCGCCTCCAGGCGTACCGCGCCATCGCCTCCGCCAACACGGAGGACGACATCAGGGCGGTGCGCGAGGAGCTCACCGACCGCTACGGCAAGCTCCCCGAACCGGTCGAGAACCTGCTCCTGGTCGCGGGCCTGCGCATGCTGGCCCGCGCCTGCGGCGTCGGCGAGATCGTGCTCCAGGGCTCGAACATCCGGTTCGCCCCGGTCGAGCTGCGCGAATCGCAGGAGCTGCGTCTCAAGCGCCTCTACCCGAAGACGGTCATCAAGCCCGCCGCCCACCAGATCCTGGTCCCCCGCCCCACCACCGGCAGGATCGGCGGCAAGCCGGTCGTGGGCCGCGAACTGCTCGCGTGGACGGGGGAGTTCCTCACGACGATTCTGGGGTCGTGAGGAGGGCGGACGCGGGCGCGGTCTTGAACACCAGCCACACGGTCTTGCCGACGACGTGATCATCGACCCCGAAGTCGTCGGCGAGCTCGTTCACGATGCGTAACCCGCGCCCTGAGCAGGCGTCGTCGTCGGGGTGCTGGACCATGGGCTGACCGGGCCCGCTGTCGCGGACTTCCAGCCGCACCAGTTCCTCGCCCCGGTGGAGACCGACGCAGAACTCGCGACCGGGCGGCACGCCGTGCAGCAAGGCATTGGTGGCGAGTTCCGAGACGCACAGCTCTATGTCCTCGATCAGAGGGCGGAGCTCCCACTCGACGAGGACGCCGGTGACGAAGTCGCGTGAGGCACCAACGGAGGTGCGCCTGCGGGGAAAGCGTCGTTGCTGCGACAGGGACACGGTGGTTCACCGCCTTGCTCGCGGGCCGTAATGTGGCGATGGCTGTACTGCTATTCGCGAAAAGCGGCAAGGTTTACTCTGTGGGGAGGCGCCGAGTCGCCTACCGTGTGATGCGGCAGGCTGATACGGGAGTTGGCTGCGGAGGGAGTATCGACATGGGCGGCAGTGAATGGGTCAGTACCTCGGTGCCGTATCTCGCGGCAGCTTCCGGAACCCGAGGTGACGTGTGGGCCGCGGAGGCCGCCGCAGAGGGGCACCGGGGCAGTCAGCGCATTGTGGCGGCGGGCGAGGTGGAGGCGCCGGGGCCGGTCGCGGAGTTGCTGGGGGCACCCGCCGGGCAGAGCGTCGTGGCCAGGCGTAGGATCATGTATCTCGACGGCGAGCCGTGCGAGTTGACGGACACGTACTACCCCGTAGGCATCGCGGGCGGCACCGGTCTTGCCGGGACGGCCAAGATTCCAGGCGGAGCGATCAGGCTCCTGGCGGAGTTGGGCCACGTTGGTGTGCGCGTGCGCGAGGACGTGACCGCGAGGCCGGCGACCGACCACGAGCGGGAAGAGTTGCGACTGGCGGCCGGGGAGCCCGTACTGCAACTGACCCGGCTCACGCTGGACGACGCGGACCGGCCCATTCAGGTCGACGTCATGGCCATGCCGCCGCGGCGCCAGAAGTTGCGGTATGAGATCAGGATCCGATGACTGTGCTCAGACCTGAAGCGGATGCCGTCGACCGCCGTTCGCTGCACGAGCGGATCGCGGCCGACCTCAGGGACCAGATCATGGGCGGGAACCTCGCGCCCGGCGCCCGTCTGCCCTCCACCGTGCATCTCAAGGAACGGTTCAGCGCCTCCAACGCGACCGTGCAGAAGGCGCTGCAACTACTCAAGGACGAACAACTGGTGATCGGCAGGGCGGGTGCTGCGGTGACGGTCCGCGAACACCGGCAGCAAACCGTCCGCCCGGCCTCGTACATGGCTCCGGCGCGTTCGGGCGAGCCGTACCGCTGGCTGACGGAGAACGCGAAGAACGGCTCGCGCGCCCACAGCACACTCCTTGAGGTCATGGAGAGCGAGCTGCCCGCGGAAGTCGCTGAGGCGCTCGGGCTCCCGGAGCACAGCACCGCACTTCTGCGACGACAACTCCTCATGGTCGACGACGAACCCGCCGAGCTCGTCGCGTCGTACTACCCGCTGGAGATCGTCCGTGGCACGGCGATGGCGGAACGTCGAAAGATCTCCGGCGGCACGCCGACCCTGCTTGCGGAACTGGGCTACCCGCCACGGCTCAGTGTCGACCGGGTCTCCGCACGGGTTCCGACGCAGGAGCAGTGCCAGGCGCTGCGACTGCCCGGTGGATTGCCGGTGCTCCGGACGCTGCGTGTGGTCTTCAGCGACGAACAGCGGCCCATCGAGGCGACCGTCATGGTCAAGGCGGGCCATCTGTACGAGCTGCAGTACGAGTTCGCGGCCGAGTGCGAGTGAGAGCAGGCACGGTTGGCCCATGCGTCCGGGGCCACTGTGGACCAAGAGGTGGCGTCGGAGTCGGCGGCGAGGTCGACCGTTGTCCTGGTACAGGGAAGGAGCCCGATCCCTGCCGAGCTGTGACGGGATGCCAAGCTGCATGTCGCCAGGTGAGGCCGGCCGATGGGCGCGATGCCGTCGCCCTTCTTGTGTCCCTCGATGGCTGGTCCGGCATGCAGGGAGGTCAGAGAGTTGCTGCCGGTCGTTGGCCTTCTGCCGTGGGCGGATGTTCAGGAATTGCCCATACTCGCCACCCTGGGCCGGTCACTCGTCGGCAGGACTCGCAGGCGCGAAGGGCGGCCCGTCAGCGAGGGGAGTTCCTCGCGGCGATCCTGGGATCGTGAGGAACGCGACCTGCGTGACGGGCGTGGGATTGGGCGGCATTGCATGCACCATGGAGCAACATCTCCGAGAAGAACACCTCATGTGCGCCAGGCGGCCAGCAGATCCGCCGGGGTGAGTGTCAGGTCCGGGCGTACGCCGTTCTCGACCCCTGCCGGGCACACCGCCAGCAGGGGGGCCGCCGACGCGCCCGGTACGGCGAACCGGGCCTCGGCGAGGTGGGAGAGCTCACTGTCGCTGAAGCGCTTGGTCTCGCGCCACTTGACCGAGCCGAGGAGGAGCGTGCGCTTTCCCGAGGTGGCGGGGACGACGATGTCGTACTCCTGGCTGTTGTCGCGGTTCCACCAGCTTCCCACCTGCCCGGCGCCCTTCAGTCCCGGCAGCTCGGGGCTGAGCCGGTACACCGCCTCCTGGACGAGTGGCTCGATGGCGCGGCCCCGCCAGCTCGACCAGCCCCGGTCGAAGGCGGCGCGGGCGATGTCCGCTCGGCCACGGGCGATGTGGGCCTGCTGTTCCTCGATGAAACGGAACCAGAAGCGCAGGTACGGGTCGTCGATGCGGTAGCGCCGCAGCTTACTGTTCGCGGGCGCCCCCACCGGTACGTCCACGCTGACCACCCCCTTGTCGGCGAGCACTCTTATGGCCCTGGTGACCGCCGTGTGCGCGGTGACTCCCTCTTCGGGAAGCCTTCCGACGACCTGGGTGAAGGTGCTGACCTCGACCTCGGTACCTCCGATCGCGGACAGGACACGCCGCGCCTGCTGGGCGTCGGGGAACTCCGCGTCGAGGGACCGCTGCCCCATGACTGCCAGATCGCTGTTCTCATCACCGAGCTGCTCGTGCACGAAGGCCTGCGTGCTGCGCGCGCGGGCGCGGTCCAGCACGAGGCGTGGGTAGCCCCCGGTGACGAGCGCGGTGTCGAAAGCGGCCAGCGGGTTCCCACCGCTGCCCAGGGCTTCGGCGCACTCGGCGGGGTCGAAGGGGGTGATGGTGGTGCTTCTGGCCCGGCCGTAGAGCGGCCTGTCGTGTTCGGTCAGGCGCTCCATCATCCCGACGTCGGAGCCGATCAGCACAAAGAGAACAGGCGTGTTCTCCAGCTGCCGGTCCCAGGAATTCTGGAGCTGCCCCTCCAGGGTCGGATCCGCCGCGGCGGCCCACGGAAACTCGTCGATGACGACGACGGAGGGGTTGCTGCGGCATGCGACGGCGATCCTGCCCAGTGCGTCCCGCCAGTCGGTGGGTGGAGCGGAGAAGAGCGAATCGGCATCGGCGAGCGGGGTCGTCGACGTGTGCAGCTCGGCTGTGAGGGTCCGGAGCTGGATGGCCGGCGATGCGTTCTTCACGGCGGAGAAGTAGAGGTAGGGCAGCCCCGACTGCTCGACGAAGCGCGTGAAGAGCCGGGATTTCCCCACCTGGCGGCGCCCGCGCACGGCGAGCAGCTGCCCGGTTCCCGACTCCCGGATGCGCAGCATGCGGCGCTCCAGATCGGCGAGCGTGTGCTGACGGCCGTAGAAACCCATGCGCTTACCTTCCGGAGCTCGACTGCAAAACATACATGGATGAATCATACGTCTGGGAAACATACATGGGTGTATGTTCGCCGGTCGCGGCGATCGAGGCGTCGGCGGACCAGGCGGCCCCCGGCAGCGAACCCGCGGCGGCCCCGGCGGCCCCGGCGGGCAGTGTGATTCGGGCCGCATCCGGCCCGAACGGTAGCCATGTGCATGCCTCTCGGGGAAGGCGTCCGTAGGATTCCCGGGATCAGCTTTCTCCCCGTCAGGACGGCTTCGAGTGATACCTCCCCGCGCGTACCGAGTGATGCTGCCCGCCCTCAGTGTGGCGGCGGTGCTGACCCTGTCCGGCTGCGACCCCGAGTCGGCCTCCGGGACCGGGCAGGAGGGGGGTGGGTCCCGGGGTGGGGGGCAGGCCGCCACCGGATTCGGGGCCAGCCCGCTCGACAACGCCGACGGTACGAAGCCCGGTCTCGCGCCGCTCGCGTCCGAGGCGGACAGGGCGGCCGGCCGGAAGATCATCGAGAAGGTGGCGACGAAGGGCCGGGGTCCGAAGACCGGGTACGCGCGCGACAAGTTCGGTTACGCCTGGAAGGACTCGATCGACGGGATACCGCTGGCCAGGAACGGCTGCGACACTCGTAACGACCTCCTCGCCAGGGACGGCAAGGACGTGAAGTTCCGGTCCGGTTCGGACTGTGTGGTCGTGTCGATGACCCTCAAGGACCCGTACACCGGCTCGACCATCGAGTGGCGCAAGCAGCAGGCCACCAAGGTCCAGATCGACCACGTCATGCCGCTCTCGTACGACTGGCAGATGGGCGCCGCGCACTGGAACGACACCAAGCGGCAGCAGATCGCCAACGACCCGCTCAACCTCCTCCCGGTCGACGGGCCGGCCAACAACGCCAAGCGGGACTCGGGTCCGGCCTCCTGGCTGCCGCCCTACAAGCCGGTCCGCTGCTCGTACGCGGTCCGGTTCGCGCAGGTTTCGCTGAAGTACACGCTTCCGGTCACCGCTGCGGACAAGCAGGCGATGCTGGAGCAGTGCGGGGGATGACAGGCAGGTGCCCCGCTCCGAAAGGTCCGTGCCCAAAAAGGCTGTGACGTGCGGAAAACGGTTTGGCACCGGGAAACGCCGTTGCCTAGCGTGGGGCGTATGGACCTGACCATCACCACCGTCGCCGCCCGTCCCGAACTCGCCGGAGCGGCAGGGCGGATGCCGGACAGTTGGCCGGGATTCGTCCTGGAGGACTTGGTGGGCTGGGCGAACTACCCCAGGATCGCCGTCGATTTCCCGGAGTACGTGCTCGTCGCGACGGACGAGGACGGCGCCGTCGTCGCACGGGCGTACAGCGTGCCGTTCGCGCTGCATGCCCCGGGACGGGAGGGGCTGCCCGAGGGTGGCTGGGACCAAGTGCTGCTGTGGGCGTTCTCGGACCTGCGGCACGGACGTACGCCGGACACCGTCAGCGCGATCGAGATCGCGGTCGCCAACGGGCGCCAGGGCGAGGGGATCTCGGCCCGGATGGTCGCCGCGATGCGGGAGAACGCCGGAAGGCTCGGGTTCGCCGACCTGGTCGCCCCGGTGCGGCCGAGCGCCAAACACCTGGACGCCACGGCCCCGATGGAGGAGTACGCCCGCCGGACCCGGGCGGAAGACGGACTTCCGTACGATCCGTGGCTGCGCGTCCATGTGCGGGCCGGTGGGGTGATCGAGGCGGTGGCGCCGGTGTCGATGACGGTGTCCGGCTCCCTCGCGCGGTGGCGGTCCTGGACCGGCCTGCCGTTCGACGAGGACGGCCCGGTGGAGGTGCCGGGCGCACTGGTACCGGTGCAGTGTTCGGTGGCTCACGGATACGCGGTGTACGTGGAGCCCAACGTATGGGTGCGGCACCGCGTGTAGACGCCCGTCGTGGCCCCGGGCACAGGCGCCGGAAGGGCGGCCGCCCGTGAGGGCGCAGCCCCCCGGGCGTCCGGGCGTGCGTGTGGGTGTCAGCCGGCCATCTTGTCCGGGTCGACGATGTCCTTGGCGGCCGGCTCCTTCACCACGACGGGCTTGTCGAACTCGGAGAGCGTCATCGTCATCGGCTCCTTGCCGCCCTTCGAGTCGACCTTGAGCACGTACGGGGCGCCTTCGGCGGCCACCAGCATCGTGTAGGTGCCTTCGCTGTCCTTCTCGGTGAGGCGCAGTGCCCGTCGGCCGTCGATGGTGGTCTCACCGCTCTTGCGGGCCGCGTTGTCGTTCGTCTCGAAGTCCTTCAGCAGGGCGCCCAGGTCGCAGAATTCGAGCATGTCCTTGTTGTCGGCGTCCGAGGCCTTCGACTTCATCCAGTGGCCGGCGAGCAGGTCGACCGCGGCGTCGACGTCCGCGGCGGGCTCGCCCTTGGACTGCTCGCGCAGCATCGCCTCGTCGAACTTCGTGTAGAGCGTGTCGCCGGTCTTGCGGACCTCCATGGTTCCCGCCGGGCCTATGGACATCGTTCCGGTGCAGGCTCCGGAGGTGCTCATGGCGAAGTGGGCGGAGATCGGTCCGTCACTCGTCTTCATGTCGACGGCGATCTTCATGGACTTCGCCTTCTTCGTGGTCTTGAGCGCCTTGTTGGCGACTTCGGAGCCCGACATGTCCGCGAAGGGGCCGGTCGCCTTGGTGGGCGAGGCATCGGTGCCGCAGGCTGCCAGGCCGAGGAGGGTGAGGGCGCAGAGGGTGTTGACGGTGGTACGGGCGAGAAGGCGCATGGCGGAGGTCTCCGTGAGGTGAGGAGGGTGGGGAGGGGGGCGGGGAACGTGGTGGGCGGGCTTCGCGGGCGTGTCAGCGCAGGGCCGGGCGCGGATCGGCGGAGAGGTACGGGGCGGTGGCAGGCGCCGGCGTGGTGCCGGCGGCGGCAGTCTTGGTCACGAGCACCGCACCGACGCCCGAGAGCGTCAGCGTGATCACGCCGAGCACGGCTCCGAAGGTGGTCGTCCCACGATTGGTGGCCTCGCCCCGGCCGGTGCGGCCCAGCCCGGTCAGGCCGAGCGCGAGAGCGAGCAGCCCCAGCGCCGCCGCGAGCCAGAAGAGCGCCCAGACGAGGCCCATGACACTGCCGGTGATGCCGAGGACGAGCGCCGTGGTGCCCAGCCCGTTGCGCGCCGGACGCTCGCCCGGTGCGCGAGCGGGCGTGTACGCCCGCTGTCGCGGCGGCGGTTCGGGGTACCCGGACATGGCTGGGCCCTTCGGTGAATTTCGGCAAGAGGGCGTGAACGGTCGACCGAATCCCTGGGGATGCGGTGACGGGTCAATAACAGCAGAGCTTGTGAACCGAGTCAACGCAATTCACGCGTGACGTTCTTTGTCGTGCTGTGAACCGATGTGATCGGCCGGAGGTCGCTATGCTCACCCACACAGCGCCGACGGATCAGGGAGACAGTCAGTGCCGGAGAACTCGACCGAGGTGACCGCGGCCGGCATCGCCCGGCTCGCGGGCGTGGGACGCGCCGCCGTCAGCAACTGGCGCCGTCGGCACGCCGACTTCCCCAAGCCCGTCGGCGGCACCGAGACGAGCCCGTCCTTCGCGCTGCGCGAGGTCGAGCAGTGGCTGCGCGACCAGGGCAAACTCGCGGAGATCCCGCTCCGTGAACGGGTCTGGCAGCAGCTCGCGGGGCACCCGGCCGGCCCGGTCCCCGCCCTGGTCCACACGGGCTGCGCCCTGCTGCTCCTGCGGGACAGCCCCACCGCCTGGCGGGAGATCGCCGCCGTGTCGGACGAGGCGATGGCCGGTGTGCTGTCCCTCGCGCTCGATGATCTGCTCGCCGCCCGCTTCGGACCGGCCGCGGAACCCGGACGGGCTGTTCACACTCCCGGCCGCGCGGAGCTGCTCCCGTCCGTGCCGCTGCTCCGGGGGGTCGCGGAGCTCGCCGCGGAGCAGGGCGTCCGGGAGACCTTCGAGTTCCTGCTCGGCCGCCAACTGGACGCCAACCCGCGCCAGTACACCCTCACCCCGCCCGGACTCGCCGCTCTCATGGCCGCCCTGGCGCAGACCGGGAAACAGCCGGCCCGCACGGTCCTCGACCCCGCGGCGGGCACCGGCGCCCTGCTGTGCGCCGTCGGCCGCCCGGCCGCCCTGTACGCGCAGGAGAGCGACCCCGACCTCGCCGCGCTCACCGCGCTGCGGCTCGCCCTGCACACCGGCTCCGCCAACGGCTGCGCCCTCGTGGTACGGACCGGTGACACCCTGCGCGCCGACGCCTTCCCGCGGCTCGCCGCCGACGCCGTGCTCTGCCACCCGCCGTTCAACGAACGCAACTGGGGCCACGACGAACTCGCCTACGACCCCCGCTGGGAGTACGGCTTCCCGGCCCGTACGGAGTCCGAACTGGCCTGGGTCCAGCACGCGCTGGCCCGTCTGCGCGAGGGCGGCACCGCTGTGCTGCTGATGCCCCCGGCCGCCGCCTCGCGCCGCTCCGGCCGCCGGATCCGCGCCGATCTGCTGCGCCGCGGGGCCCTGCGCGCCGTCATCGCGCTCCCGGCCGGCGCCGCACCCCCGTACGGCATCCCGCTCCACCTCTGGGTGCTGCGCAAGCCGGTCGGCGGCCTGCGTCCCTCGCCGGAACTGCTGCTCGTCGACACGGCTGAATCCGCCGAATCCCCGGCCGCGGGCCCCGGCGCCACCGTCCCCTCCGGCGGGCGCGACCGGCTCGACTGGCAGGCGGTGCACAGCGCGGTGCTCGCCGCCTGGCAGTCGTTCGAGGGTGAGGCCGAAGGTGAGGGCGAGGGCACGGGCGCAGGCACGGGAACGGACCAGGAAAGGATCGGCCGGGCGGACGGGACGGGCTCCGTCCGCCCGGTCGGGACCCGTCCGGGCGTCAGCCGCGCCGTCCCCGTCATCGAACTCCTCGACGACGAAGTGGACCTGGCACCCGCCCGCCATCTGCCACCCCCGGCCGCCGCGGGCGGACCGGCCGAACTGATCCGGGTACGGGAACGGCTGACCGAGACGCTCGGCCTCACCGGCACCCTCACCCCGCCGGCCGTGACCCTCTCGGAGCCGGCCCACTGGCCGCTCACCACCGTCGGTGAACTCGCCCGCGCCGGCGCACTCCGGCTCCGCACCGGCGGCTCCGGCACCGGCCCGGTGCCCGTCCTCACCGAACACGACGTCCTCGGCTCCACCGCCCCTTCGGGAAGCCTGCCCGCCGACGGGCCCCCCGAGGAGCCGGTCCTCGTCGAGACGGGCGACGTCGTCGTCCCCGTGCTGGGTGGCGGCGCCGTCGCCCGCGTCATCGACGACGCCACCGCGGGGGCCGCGCTGGGCCGCAACCTCCAACTGCTGCGCCCCGATCCGGCCGCCCTCGACCCCTGGTTCCTCGCCGGCTTCCTGCGCGGCACCGCCAACAATCGTCAGGCCAGCAGCTACGCCTCCACCGCCACCCGGCTGGACGCCCGCCGTCTCCAGCTGCCCCGGCTGCCACTGGCCGAACAGCGGCGGTTCGGGGAGCAGTTCCGTACGCTTGCCGCGTTCGAGGAGGCACTACGGACGGCCGGGCGACTCGGCGGACTGCTGGTGCAGGGGATGTATGACGGGCTGACGGACGGCACGGTCGCGCCGAAGTGACGTGCACCACAACGGTTGCGCGCAACCCGGGACCGGGTGTCGGTGTCGGTGTATACGCTCACTGCACACGTCCGACATACGCTTTCCAGGAGCAGCACATGCACGGCTACGGCTATCCGCCGGAGCAGCGACCGAAGCGTCGTCCGTCCTCGGCGGTGCTGACGGCGTTGCGCGTGGTTTTCGTGGCACTGACCGTGCTGAGCTGCGGTCTCCTGGGCTGGGCCGCGATGCTGCGGCTCGCGATCGTCACCCGCAAGGGGCGGGACTGGGCCCTGCTCGCGCTCGTGTTCGCGCTCAACACCGGGCTTTTCGCGTTCATGCTCGTCATGCCGGAGGACCCCGAGAAGACGAGCGACGCGGAGGCGTTCATCGGGGTCTCCTGGATATTCGGTGTCATGGTCGGCGTGGTCGCCTATTACCTGTACGCGGAGATACGCCACTACGGGCCCGACGGACCGTACGGCACCCTCCGTCCGCCTGTGCCCCGGCCTCATCCCCAGGCGCAGGGACAGTACGGCGGATACGTCCCGCAGCAGGCCCCGCCGCTGACCCAGGCCCCGCCGCCGCCCCGGACCCCGCCGCTGACCCAGGCCGCGCCCTCCGCCACCCCCGGTTACGGCTACCCGCCCGCCGCGCCCCAGCGCATCGACCAGGTCCGCGCCGAGCTCGACGAGTTGAGCGACTACCTCCGCAAGGAAGGCGAGGACCGGTGAGCGGACGCCTCATCGGCGGGCGGTACCAGCTGGCGACCGTTCTCGGCCAGGGCGGCATGGGCCAGGTCTGGACGGCTTACGACCAGCGTCTGGACCGCCGGGTCGCGGTGAAGCTGCTCCGCCCCGACCGCGTCACGGGCCCCATCGGCAGCGAGGCCGCGGGCGAGCTGCGCCGCCGCTTCGTCCGCGAGTGCCGGGTCACCGCCCAGGTCGACCACCCGGGCCTGGTCACGGTCCATGACGCGGGCAGCGAGGGCGACGAGCTGTTCCTCGTCATGCAGTACGTCGAGGGTGCCGACCTCGCCGACCATCTCGCCGAGCACGACCCGTACCCCTGGCAGTGGTCCGTCGCGGTCGCGGCCCAGCTCTGTGCCGTCCTCTGCGCGGTGCACGCGGTGCCGATCGTCCACCGCGACCTCAAGCCCCGCAATGTGATGGTCCGTCCCGACGGCACCGTCACCGTTCTGGACCTGGGCGTCGCCTCGGTCCTGGACACCGACACCACGCGTCTCACTCACACGGGTTCACCGATCGGCTCCCCGGCCTACATGGCGCCCGAACAGGCGATGGGCGGCGCCGTCGGTCCGTACACCGATCTGTACGCCCTCGGTGTGCTCCTCCATGAACTCCTCAGCGGGGACGTGCCGTTCGCGGGATCGACCGCTCTCGGTGTGCTGCACCGCCACCTCCACGAGCCACCGCTCCCGGTCCGCCGGGTCCGGCCCGACATCCCCGAACCTCTCGAAGCCCTGGTGCTGCGGCTGTTGGCCAAGGACCCGCAGCACCGCCCGGCCGACGCCCAGGAGGTGTACGAACACCTCGCCCCGCTGCTCCCCTCACCGGGCGCCGGGATCCCCACGGGCCCGCTCGACCCGACGCGTCCCTTCCTGCGCCCGCACGCCCCGTGGCCCGACCGCGCCACCGCCCCGGACCGGCCCTCGGCCCCGCCCGCCCCGGCGGCGGGCCGGCGCGATGTCGCCGCCGCCGTGGACGACGTCAAGGAGCTGCTCGGCGAGGGCCGGATCACCCAGGCCGTGGACATCCTCGGCTCCATCCTCCCGGTCGCGGCCGAACAGCACGGTGCGGACTCCGCCGTCGTCCGCATCCTGCGCAAGCAGTACGCGGCGACGCTGATGGACGACGGCCAGTACCGCCGCGCCCTGCCCGAGCTGCGCCGCCTCGCCGAGGACCGTGCGGCCCAGGCGGGCCCGGCCGACGCCCAGACACTCCAGTTCCGCTACGACGCGGCCCAGTGCCTGGAACAGCTCGGCGAACCGGCCGCCGCGCTCGCGGAGTACCGCGCGGTCCTCCCGTACTACGAGAACCATCACGCCACGGGCGGCGACCCGGCCCGCTCCTTCGAGATCCGCAACCGCGTCGCACACCTGCTGCTCGCGGTCGGCGACCAGGTGGCGGCGCGCGTGCAGTTGCAGGGGCTGCTGTACGACACGGAGCGGGCCTACGGACCGCACCATCCGCTGCCGGTGGAGCTGCGCCGCCGGCTCGACCGGCAGGCCGAGATGCGGGGCGGCTGACCGGCGGCGGAGCCCCGACGGTCACGATCAGGTGGTCAACTGGGTAATGGACACGCCAAGTTTCCGCAATGGATCGTCACGGAGATCGCTGCCGGGGCCGAAGGCCGACCGCGGCATGAGACCGTGAGCTGCCGCCGGGGCGGCTGACAACCTCGCCTGCCCCGTCGGCCTCACACTTCTTTCGAGCACTGCCGAGGTCTCTGTGCCTTCTCACCGCATGTCCAGGAAGCGCCGCCGTATCTCCCTGGCCGTGGCAGGCGTCGCCGTTCTCGCCGGTGGCGCGTTCGTCGCCCAGGCCGCCACCGCCACCACGGTCTCCAGGCCCGCGCCGAAGATCTACACCGGCCATGTCTTCGACACCTGCACCGCACCGTCGCTGACCACCATGAAGGGCTGGTACAGCTCCTCCGTCTACCACGGAGCCGCCGTGTACGTCGGCGGGAAGAACCGCGGCTGCGCACAGCCCAACCTCACCGCCTCCTGGGTGAAGTCCGTCAGCGCCACCGGATGGAAGCTGGTCCCGCTGTACGTCGGCGCGCAGCCGCCGTGCCAGACGAGCGCCAACCCGGAGAAGATGACCGCCGCCAACGCCACCTCGCTCGGCGTCACCGACGCCAACGACGCGGTGGCGAAGGAGGCCGCGCTCGGCATGAAGCCGGGCAGCCCGGTCTACCTCGACATGGAGTACTTCGACCCGAAGAACACCTCCTGCGTGAACACGGTGCTCGCCTACATCCGGTCGTTCGACAAGACGGTCAAGGCCAAGGGGTACTGGTCCGGCTTCTACGGCTTCAGCAACTCCAGCGCCGCCGTCGTCGCCGACGCCACGAACCGCACGGACCTGCCGGAGATCCTCTGGTACGCCCGCTACGACGACGTGTACTCCACGACCAAGGGCTTCCCGTACGCCTCGACGCTGTACACCGGGCACCGCCGTGGCCACCAGTACGCCGTCAACAAGAAGGTGACGCACACCGGAGGCACGCTCACGATCGACCGGAACGCCTGGGACGCCCCGGTCGCGATCGTGGGCTGAGGCCTCTCGTTCGGACCAGGGGACGATTCGTCCGGAGCGCTTCCGCGGGCCGAGGCGGTCGTTGATGATGTCCGGGTGACTGACCGCATCAGCGCTCTGCTTTCGGCCTTCGGGGTCCTCGTCGGCATGTCGTTGCTCGTCCTTGCCGTGCGTGAGTACCGCTCCGGGGCATCGGCCCTCTGGATCGGGGCCGGAGCTGCGATCCTCCTCGGCACCCTGTACACGCTCGTGCGGGACGTGCGACGGCTCCGCGCCGGGGCGTCGGCCTGACGAGCGGCACCGGTTCCGGCCGGGCCCTTGGGTCCACACGCGTCGCACCTGATCCTTTTCGGGTGCGACGCGGTGTCACATGGTCAGGCGACGGATGGTGCGAAAACGTGCACGCGCCCGGAGGTGGCGAACTCCTGGCCGACCAGGATGCGCAGCAGCGTGGTCTTCCCGGCGCCGTTGCGGCCCAGCAGGCCGGCGATGCACGGCGTGCCGCTCTCGAAGGTGACATCGTTCAGCGCCTGGTGGTCGCGGTAGCGGCGATCGAGTCCGGCCACCGAGATCGCTGGCGTCATGCCGCTCCTCCCGTCGTCACCTCGGCCGAGGCCAACTCCTCGCGCACCAGGTGGGCAAGGGGGGCCTGCAGGGCGTCGTGAGCCGGTGAACCTTTCCGGTCGCAGCACCAGTGACCCGAGTAGGAGATTCCTTGGCAGTCACGCCCGTGGCGGGCCGTCCGGGGACAGAATTGACTGGTCCGCCGGTCCCGGCGGCCGATAGCCTCCGCTCGTGATCGAGGATGTGGCAGAGGCTGTGGCCGGGCGTGCCGGGGAGGAACCGGGGGGCGGGGAGGCAGGATCGCCCCGGGAGGTTTGCTGGCGGGGCAGGGACGTCGCCTTCGCGCCGCTCGACGTCGACGACGCGGAGCTGGTCCACGCCTGGCGCGCCGACCCCGTGGCCGCCCATGAGGTCGGCATGTGGCCGCGTTCTCTCTCTGCCGTGCGCGAGCGCATCGAGCGCTACCGCGACGAGCACGACCGCGACGACTTCCTCGTTCTGCTCCCCGACGGCACGCCGATCGGTCACATCGCCCTGACGGACCAGGACATGGTCGACGGCACGGCCGAGATCACGCTGGTACTGGAGCCCGGCCACCGGGGCCAGGGCCATGGCGTGGACGCCGTGGACGCACTGGTCGACCTCGCCTTCGGTGAACTGCCCATGCACCGCGTCCAGGCCGTCACCCATACCACCAACACCGCGGCCCTCGGCGTCCTGGCCGGGGCCGGGTTCGTCCAGGAGGGGGTGCGCCGCTCCGCCTGCCTGCACCGGGGCCGCCGGTACGACGTCGCGGTGCTGGCCCTGCTCCGGGACGAATGGCAGGCGCTCGCCCGACCTCGGTCCTGGGACGTGCCGGTCAACGGCCGGTGACCCGGGTCAGGGATTCCTCGGTGGTTCACTCCTGGGCGGAATGACCTTCGCTGCTCTGTCCTTTGACTCCACGGTCCGGGACCCGCAGGGCGAATCTTCGACCCGAACGGGGGGCTCCCAGCTCCCGGAGGCCGCCCCCCGCCTTCGCCGCCACGCCCCCCACACCCCGGCCACCGTCAGGGCGAGCGCCGCGCCCGCGCCGATCACCGCGCCCGCCCGCAGGCCGGGGGGCCGGAACGTGCACTCGACGGAGGCGCCGCGGGCGGGGACCGGGGTGGCGACCAGACCCAGGTAGCTGTCGGCGGGCCGCCCCTGGCAGCTCCAGCCGGCGATCCGGGGCGCGGCGATCACGACCGTTCCGGTGCTGCCGGGCGGCAGTTCGGCCCGTATGCCGTCGGCGGCGACATGGACGGCGGTCGCTCCCGTCCGCTCCAGCCCGGCGACCGCCGAGGCCAACCGCGCCCGGTCCAGGCAGCCGATCGCCCCGTGCGGCACGGTCCCTCGGCGCACGGAGGTGAGCGTGACCACCACCGGCGCGCTCCCGCCCGCCGTACCCAGCCGCTCCATCGCGGCGCGCCGGGCCGGCAACTGCCCCTTGAACTCGACCTCCTGGCCCTTGCCGAGCCGCGCCGAGCCGAAGAGGTCGGGAGCCCACAGATACGCCTGCGAGCCCGCCGGGCAACGGGCGGTCAGCGTGTACGTACCGCGCCCCACCCGGTAGTCGTACGCGCCCCGGTCCGCCACCGCGCCGCCCCCCGCCGCGCGCAGCACCGTCTTCGGCACCGTGTACACCGTCGAGCCCAGCAGCGCCTCCTGGTTGCGGTACGGCGACCGGCCGTACGGCACCGGGCCGCCCGGCGGCCGTACCGTCACCAGCTGCGGCGCCTGTTCACGGCTCACCGTCACCGGCCGGTCGTCCGGGGCGTTCCACACCTGATGGGGATCGCGCGGCCCGCGCACCCGCGCACCGACCGAGAAGATCGCGTCCGTGACGGGGTTGTCGAGGCTCTGCACGGCCCGGCCGCCCGACGTCCACCCGCCGCCCAGCGCACGGAGCGTGCGGGTCAGCACGGCGGGCGTGTGACTGCTGTAGTACGCCGCGCCCTGGCCGCCCACCAGCAGCGGATCGTTCGCCGTGGTCTGTTCCCGGCCGGGGTCGGTGCGATGGCGCGGCCAGCCGTCGGCGCCCGCGACCGCCGCCGCCTGTACGCGCTGCCGCTCGCCCCAGGGCGCGTAGTGGTCGAGCCGGTTCAGCTTCTGCCGGTCGGCGAAGGCGGTGGTCGCCGCGGCCTGCCCGGCCTGCGCGCCGATCAGCAGCACGGCGGCGAGCACCGCGAACCTCCGGCCCCGCCCGACCAGCACCAGCGCGACCGCCGCCGCCACCAGACCGGCCGCGAACAGCGGATACGTCCACCGGGTGACCAGGCCGCTGAAGCCGGCCCCGGCCGCGATCAGCACCAGCACCGTGCCCCCGCCCAGCAGCGCCCGCCACCCCGGCCAGTCGTACGAGACCGAGACCCACGCGGCGATCACCACCAGCCCGGCCAGCACGAACGTCTGCCGGTACGGACTGCCGTTGGGGGTGGCGAAGGCGTGCCAGAGCAGATGCGTCGGCCCCCACTGCAACGACAGCGCCACCCCCGCCACCAGCCCCGTCCACGCCCACCGCTCGCGCCGGGGCACGGACCGCTGGAAGGCCGGCGCACAGGCCAGGAGCAGGGTGCCCGTGCCGAGGAAGAGGGCCGGGGTGAAGAAGCTGTACGTGCCGGGCAGCAGCCGGGCGAGCACATCGGGCCAGGCGGCGGGCGCGAACGCGCGGTCCCAGCCCGGGTAGGCGTGCTTCGTCCCCAGGTAGACGGGGATCAGGACGGGCGCCGCCAGTCCGATCCCGACCCCGACCGTGCAGACCGCCCGCACCAGTCCCCGTACCACCGTCCGCCGGTCGTCCCGCTCCGTGAAGAGCCGCACCGCCAGCACCAGCGCGGCACCGAGCGTCGCCATGTAGGCCGTGTAGAAGTTGGCCGCCCACACCACCGCGACGAGCAACGGCGCGGCGATGCGGTGCCGTCCCGTCCTGGCCCACTCGGCGGCCAGACAGAGCAGCGGCAGCGCGACCAGTCCGTCCAGCCACATCGGGTTGTACGAGGCCTCGACGACCGACCAGCCGCACAGCGCGTACGAACCGCCCAGCACCCCCGCCGCCCACCAGCGCCCACCGCGCAGCACCAGCAGCAACAGGGCCATGAGCGCCGCGGCCGACGCCATCTTCAGGACCGTCACGACATAGACCGCGAGATCGATCCGGTCGCGCGGAAAAACTCCGACGAGCAGGGCGAACGGACTGGTCAGATAGGTGCCGAGATCCGGCAGGAAGCTGGTTCCGTACCCGGAGGACCAGTTGAGCAGGATGCCGCCGTCCGCGTTCCCGTGCAGGAGGTCCCACAGCCGGGAGTGGAACGGCACGAACTGATTGCCGAGGTCGTTGACGCTCCGGGTGCGCGGTCCGAACGGGAAGCTCCGCGCCCAGGCGTCACCCGCGCAGACGGCGGCGACGGTGAGCAGCGCGGCGAGTGAACCCGCGTGCGAACGGGAACGGAAAGTCGGCATACGCAGGAATATGCCAGCGTCGAACGCGTAAACCGGGGCCGGAACAGGGCAGTTCACGTGATGGATGCCCCTCAGCCATATGGAGCGTCAGATTCCGACATGTGCGCGAGTTGATGTACATCCGTGCTGATCTCGCTGGTGGTGCCTTGTTTCAACGAGGAAGAGATCCTCGAACGCTTCCATGAACGTGTCACGGAAGAAATGACGCGGCTGGGACATGAATTCCAACTGGTCTACGTCGACGACGGCAGCAAGGACCGGACCCTGGTGATCCTTCAGGAGCTGGCCGCCGCCGATCGCCGGGCCCACTACGTCTCCTTCAGCCGCAACTTCGGCAAGGAGGCCGCCATGCTGGCCGGTCTCCAGCACGCCGAGGGCGACGCGGTCGTCATCATGGACGCCGACCTCCAGCACCCGCCGGAGCTCGTGGGCCGGATGCTCCAGGAGCACGCGGACGGCTACGACCAGGTGATCGCCCGTCGCACCCGCACGGGCGACCGCGTCACCCGCACGATCAGCGCCCGCGCCTACTACTGGCTGATCAACCGGCTGGTCGACGTGGAACTGGTCGACGGCGTCGGCGACTTCAGACTGCTGTCCCGCCGTACGGTCGACGCCGTACTGGAACTCACCGAGTACAACCGGTTCTCCAAGGGCCTTTTCGCCTGGGTGGGATTTCGCACCACGACCTTCAGTTACGAGAATGCCGTCCGCGAACAGGGCCGTTCCGCCTGGACCTTCGGCAAGCTCCTCAATTACGGCCTCGACGGGCTTCTCTCCTTCAACAACAAACCGCTGCGCGCCGCGCTCTACCTGGGCATGCTGCTGCTGTCCGTCGCCCTCGCCTATGCCGCCTGGATCGTCGGCGTCGCGCTGGTGAGAGGGGTCGACACCCCCGGCTATGTCACCCTCCTCGTCGTGGTCACCGCCCTCGCCGGGGTCCAGATGGTGATGGTCGCCGTGGTCGGCGAGTACGTCGGCCGTATCTACTACGAGGTGAAGCGCCGCCCGCACTTCCTGGTGAAGGCCACGAACGCCGCGGCGACGACGAAGCCGATACGGGAACGCCAGGAGTTCGCACGCCGATGACGGTCAAGGCACAGATGGCCCGATTCGCCCTGGTGGGAGTCGTGAACACCGGTACGTACTACGGCTGTTACCTCGTCCTGCTGAGCCGGCTGCCGTACATCGCCGCTCATGTGGCCGCGTTCGCGCTGAGCATGACCGGCTCCTTCTTCCTGAACTCGTACTTCACCTACCGGACCCGGCCCACCTGGCGGAAGTTCCTGCTCTTCCCGCTCACCAACGCCGCCAACTTCGTCATCACGACCGGCGGCGTCTATCTGCTGGTCGATCTCGCCGGGTTCAGCAGCCGGTACGCGCCGCTGGTCGCGGCCGCGGCGGCCATCCCGATCACCTTCGTCGTCTCGCGCACGATCATGCTGCGCCCGGACCGCGGGATCCCGGCGGCCGAACGCGTCTCCTGAGCGCCGCCGAGCGCCCCGGGGAGGGCCCCGGAGAGGGACCACATCCCCAACTCCTTCCGAATCGTTGGTCGAACCAGTGGCCCCAACCACATCCACTGCCTAACATCGATCAACGCAAGGTCTTGTGCACTGATGCACAAACTCTCCCCGGGAGGTTTCCTTTGCACCGCCGCCGTCGCACCGCGCTCATCGTCTCCGCCGCCCTGCTCGCCGGCGCCCCACTCCTGACCGCCTGCGGCAGCCAGGCCCACCCGGGAGCCGCGGCCCTCGTCGGAGGGGACCGGATCGAGGTGTCCACGCTGCAGGGCCAGGTGGCGGCGGTACGCGAGGCCCAGCGTGATTCGAAGGACGCCTCCCAGCTCATCGACAAGTCGGGGCAGCTCAGCCGGGCCAAACTGCACGGCATGATCTTCGACCGGGTCCTGGACCGGGCCGCGCGGGACGCCGGCGTGACCGTCAGCCGCAACGAGATCCAGCAGATGCGCAGCGCGGCCGCCGCCCAGTCCGGGGGAGAGGCGCAGCTGCGGACGGCGATGCTCCAGCAGAGCTGGGTCGCCCCCGAGCAGATCGACGCCGTCCTGCGCGAGCAGGTCCAGCTGACGAAGCTGGCCCAGGCGCTCGGCGCCGACCTGCAACAGCCCGCGGGGCAGAAGGCCGTCGGTGACGCGCTGAGCAAGGCGTCGAAGGCGCTGAAGGTCGACGTGAATCCGCGGTACGGCGCCTGGGACGACAAGCAGACCCAGCTCGCCGACTACAAGGCCCCCTGGATCACCCAGGTCACCAAGGCCGCCGAGGCGGGTGCCGAGTCCGGCGTCTGAGGACGGCGACCGGAGCGACCGGGGTAGATTCGAACGGTGAACGCTGAAGCCCCCGGCCGTATCGTCCTGCTCACCGCCAGCCACCGCGTCGCGCCCGGTCTTCTGTCCTGGCCCGCCTGGCAGACGCTGCACGCCGCCGACCGGGTGCTCTGCGCCGAGCGGGACAATCCGCAGCTGCCGTATCTGCGCGAGGCGGGCGTCACCGTCGAGCACTCCGCGCCCACCGCGCAGGAGCTCGTCGACGCCTGCGCGGGCGGCCGGAGCGTCGTCGTCCTCACGAGCGGCGAAGGCAGCCCGTCGCTGACCGACGGGCTCGCGAGGCTCGCGGGATCGGGCCGGGTGCGGATGCCGGACCTGGAGCTGCTGCCCGGTTCGTACGATCTGCCGGGGGCCAGGTTCCTCGATCTGGTCCAGATCATGGACCGGATCCGGATCGAGTGCCCCTGGACCTCGCAGAAGACCCACAAGGGCCTCGCCAAGTACGCCATCGAGGAGGCGTACGAACTCGTCGAGGCGATCGAGGACGGCGACCGCGACGAGCTGCGCGAGGAGCTCGGGGACGTGCTGCTCCAGGTCGTCCTCCACGCCCGGATCGCCGAGGACGGCCGCGCTGAGGACGGGGAGGAGCCGTTCTCCGTCGACGACGTGGCCGCGACCCTCGTCGAGAAGCTGATCCACCGCCACCCGCACGTCTTCGGCGACGAGAACGCCGAGACCCCCCAGGACGTGCACGCGCACTGGCTGCGGACCAAGGCCATCGAGAAGCGGCGCGACTCGGTCACCGACGGAGTGCCGCTCGGCCAGCCCGGCCTGGCGCTGGCCGCGAAACTGGCCGGCCGGGTCCGTACCGCGGGGCTCGACGTGGCGCTTCCCACGGGCGACGGCATCGGGTACGAGCTCCTCGCGCTCGCCGTGCGCGCCGAACAGGACGGCATCGACCCCGAGGCCGCGCTGAGGGCCGCGGGCCGCGCCTACCGGGACGCCATCCGCGCGGCGGAGGGCAACGGATAACGTCGGGGGGTGAACCACAGCCCCGCCGACCGCCCCGCCGACAGCCCCGCCGATCTGCCCGCCGACGGCCCCGCCGGTGATTTCGGTGACCGCCCTGCCGATGGCCCGGCGGACCACCCCGGCTCCCGCCCCGCCGGTGACCCCGGCGATCACCCCGCCGCCTGCCCCGTCGGTGCGCCCGAACTCTTCACCTGGGAGTTCGCCACCGATCCGTATCCGGCATACGCCTGGCTGCGCGAGCACAGCCCGGTGCACCGCACCGCGCTGCCCAGCGGCGTCGAGGCGTGGCTCGTGACCCGGTACGCGGACGCCCGGCAGGCGCTCGCCGACGGCCGGCTCTCCAAGAACCCGGCGCACCACGCCGAGCCGGCGCACGCCAAGGGGAAGACGGGCATCCCGGGCGAGCGCAAGGCGGAGCTGATGACGCATCTGCTGAACATCGACCCGCCCGACCACACCCGGCTGCGCCGTCTCGTCTCCAAGGCGTTCACCCCGCGCCGGGTCGCCGAGTTCGCGCCGCGCGTGCAGGAACTGACGGACCGCCTCATCGACCGCTTCATCGCGGAGGGAAAGGCGGACCTCATCCACGACTTCGCGTTCCCGCTCCCCATCTACGCGATCTGCGATCTGCTCGGCGTGCCGCGCGAGGACCAGGACGACTTCCGGGACTGGGCGGGCATGATGATCCGCCACGGCGGCGGCCCGCGCGGCGGGGTGGCCAGGTCGGTGAAGAAGATGCGCGGCTATCTCGCCGAGCTGATCCACCGCAAGCGGGAGAACCCGGGGGACGATCTGATCTCGGGGCTGATCAGGGCCAGCGACCACGGCGAGCACCTCACCGAGAACGAGGCCGCGGCCATGGCCTTCATCCTCCTCTTCGCCGGCTTCGAGACGACGGTCAATCTCATCGGCAACGGGGTGTACGCCCTGCTGCGCAACCCCGTGCAGCGCGAGCGGCTGCATCTCTCCCTCGATGCGGGGGAGAGCGATCTGCTGGAGACCGGCATCGAGGAACTGCTGCGGTACGACGGCCCGGTGGAGCTGGCGACCTGGCGGTTCGCCACCGAGCCGCTGACACTCGGCGGGCAGGACATCGCGGCCGGTGACCCCGTGCTCGTCGTGCTCGCCGCCGCCGACCGCGACCCGGAACGCTTCGAGAACCCCGACACGCTCGATCTCGCACGGCGTGACAATCAGCACCTCGGATACGGGCACGGCATCCACTACTGCCTGGGAGCACCACTCGCCCGGCTGGAGGGACAGACCGCGCTCGCCACGCTCCTGCGGCGCCTTCCGGACCTGCGGCTTGCGGTGGAACCTGCCGATTTGCGGTGGCGTGGCGGACTCATCATGCGTGGACTGCGCACGTTGCCGGTGGAGTTCGAGCCGGGGGTCTCCACGGGGCAAGGTGACACTCTGTCAACTCTGTGACTTTCACGTGATCTGCGCTGCATCGACTTGTGACACGCGTTCGAGTCCCGCTAGGTTCACCGTTCGACTCACCCGTCACTCGTCAGTCACACGGAAGGCAATCCCATGGGCTCCGCGAACGGCAGACACCGTCGCCCTCGTCAGGCACCCGCCATCGTCGTCGCCGCGGGCGTGACCGGCTCGGCCATCGCCATCCCGCTGCTCGGCGCGGCCGGTGCGCACGCGGCCGATGCCACGACCTGGGACCGGGTGGCCGAGTGCGAGAGCGGCGGCATGTGGAGCGCCGACCTCGGCAATGGCTTCTACGGCGGCCTGCAGTTCTCGCCGGAGACCTGGAAGGCGTACGGCGGCGAGTCGTACGCCCCGCGTGCCGACCTCGCCAGCCGCGCGCAGCAGATAGCCGTGGCCCAGAAGGTCCTGGCCGACAAGGGTCCGCGGGCCTGGCCCAGCTGTGCGGTCATCTCCGGTCTCGCGGCGGACGGGGCGCTGCCGGGTGTCGACCCCGGGATCGCGCCCTCCGGCGAGCCGACGAACGGTGCGGAGCCGGCTGACGACGCGTCGGCCACTCCCTCGGATGCCGCCACGCCGGCGGACAGGGCCGGCAGCACCTCGGGTGCCCACGGCAAGCCGGCGGGCAAGAAGGGCCACTCCGCGAAGCCTTCGGCCGCCGAGTCGGCCGCCCCGTCCTCGCATCCGTCCCCCGACGCGTCCGATTCACCCCGTACGTCGGACTCGTCCAATGGTGTGAGCGGCAAGCATCGCGGCGCCCCGGCGCCCGAAGGGAGCCCGGACGCGAACGGCGGCGTCGACCGCGACTCGGGTCGCCATGCCTCCCGCGGTGGCGGCGACGCCCGCGACGCCCGCGACGCGGACGACGCGGGCGCGTCGGCTGCCGACGGCGCGTACACCGTCCGTTCCGGCGACAACCTCTGGGCGATTGCTGATGCACAGAAGGTTCCCGGCGGCTGGCCCGCGCTCTATGAGGCCAACAAGGGGGCGGTCGGCTCCGACCCGGACCTCATCCTCCCTGGCCAGAGCCTCCGTCTCGATGTGAAGGCCGACTGAGGGCAGTCTGAAAATCGGCTAATAGGGCCTCAAAAACCGGGGTAGTTCAGGGACCTATGTCCACTTATGTGTAAGTGAGACATGGGTCTCTTTGCGTCAACGGCGTGTCGCGCCCGGGGAGTCCTTCCGTATCGCCTCCGACCTGCGAAAACGACGGTTCCTCAGATGCAAGTAAGGGCTGATTGTCTGATGTGTCCATCTTTGAATGTGGGGTTGCCTGTGTTTACGGTCGGAACCGCTCGCACCGCGGGCCCCGTTGACCGTCACGCCGAATCCTGCCGTCGGTCGAAGGGAACAGACGCGTAAAGCGCCGTAGGCAGGAGCGGGGGACCCAGGTAGGCGCCGGCCCGATCGTCGAAAGGCGGATCAGGGGCGGCTTGGGGTGAAGTCGCGTGCTAGGACGTGCGACCGGGCAACTCACTTGGCCCGAACCCGACAGCTCACCTCGTAGGCGTCGGTGAGGAGAAGTTCCATGCTGTTTTCCAGCAAGGGCAAGCACCGTCGCCCGTCCAAGGCCGTCCGTGTCGCCACGCTCGCCGGTGTCGCCGGTACCGCAGTCGCCGTCCCGCTGATGGGTGCGACCGGTGCCTCCGCGGCCTCCGTCGCGACCTGGGACGCCGTCGCGCAGTGCGAGTCCGGTGGCAACTGGTCCATCAACACCGGCAACGGCTACTACGGCGGTCTGCAGTTCTCGCAGTCCAGCTGGGCCGCCGCCGGCGGTACGCAGTACGCCCCCCGTGCCGACCTGGCCACCAAGGCTCAGCAGATCGCCACCGCCGAGAAGCTCCTCGCCATGCAGGGCCCGGGTGCCTGGGGCTGTGCCGGCGCCGGCAACCTGCGCAACGACGGTGTGGACCCGGGCGTCGACACCGGCTCCTCCTCGAAGACCGACTCCGGCGCCACGCAGCAGCAGAGCGCCCCGGCCGCGCCCAAGCAGCAGTCGCAGCCGGTTCAGCCGAAGAAGGCCGAGCGCACCGAGGTCCCCGCCACCAACCGCTCGGACCGCTCCGCCGCCCCGCAGGCCGAGTCGAAGAAGACCGTCACCACCCCGACCGGCGAGAAGGTCAAGAAGGGCGACGGCGAGTACAAGGTCGTCTCCGGCGACTCCCTGAGCAAGATCGCCGCCGACCACAAGGTCAAGGGCGGCTGGCAGCACCTGTTCGAGCTGAACAAGGACATCGTCAAGGACGCCGACCTGATCTACCCGGGTCAGCAGCTGCACCTGACGAAGTAGTCCGGGACCTCTCCTCCCTGAGCACCCCGGCCCGGCGCGCGTTCCCCCGTACGCGCCGGGCCGGGGTTTCCGTGTGACCCCTTGCTTCCGCGGGGCGCGTCACCTGTATGTGCGGCGGCTCCGTCCCGGCGGGGCGCGTCGTCCTCGTATCGCGTCCGTACGGGCGGGGGCCGGCCCCCGCGGGGCGGGTTCCGGAGGTGGCCACGGCAGTGCGTGATCGTTCAACTTCTGTAGTTACTGGGCAGTAAAATTCTGGCTGTTCGCCCCGTAATGCTCGCTCTTGGGTCCTTTTTCGTCCCAGGGGACGGGCGGTCGTCCGACTGAGCGGGCCGGGCCGGTTAGGCTCTTGTCGCAAGGCCAAAGTGACCCTGCACAACCAGTGTCATATCCCAGAAGGAGATGCCTCGTGCCGTCCATCGACGTCGTCGTAGCCCGGGAAATCCTCGACTCCCGGGGGAACCCCACGGTCGAGGTCGAGGTTGGCCTCGACGACGGCAGCACGGGCCGTGCTGCCGTGCCGTCCGGCGCCTCCACCGGTGCGTTCGAGGCCATTGAGCTTCGCGACGGTGACCCCAACCGCTACCAGGGCAAGGGCGTGGAGAAGGCCGTCCTCGCCGTGATCGAGCAGATCGGCCCGGAGCTCGTGGGTTACGACGCGACCGAGCAGCGGCTGATCGACCAGGCGATGTTCGACCTGGACGCCACGGAGAACAAGGGCTCGCTCGGCGCGAACGCCATCCTCGGTGTCTCCCTGGCCGTCGCCCACGCCGCCTCCGAGGCCTCGGACCTACCGCTGTTCCGCTACCTCGGCGGCCCGAACGCGCACCTGCTGCCCGTTCCGATGATGAACATCCTCAACGGTGGGTCGCACGCCGACTCCAACGTGGACATCCAGGAGTTCATGATCGCCCCGATCGGCGCGGAGTCCTTCTCCGAGGCCCTGCGCTGGGGCGCCGAGGTCTACCACACGCTGAAGAAGGTCCTGAAGACCAAGGGTCTTTCGACCGGTCTCGGCGACGAGGGCGGCTTCGCGCCGAACCTGGAGTCGAACCGTGCCGCCCTGGACCTCATCGTCGAGGCCATCAAGGAAGCCGGCTACGTCCCGGGCAAGGACATCGCGCTCGCGCTCGACGTCGCCGCCTCGGAGTTCTACAAGGACGGCAAGTACGAGTTCGAGGGCAAGTCCCGCTCCGCCGCCGAGATGACCGAGTACTACGAGGAGCTCGTCTCCGCGTACCCGCTGGTCTCCATCGAGGACCCGCTGTACGAGGACGACTGGGCCGGCTGGAAGGTCATCACCGACAAGCTCGGCGCCAAGGTGCAGATCGTCGGCGACGACCTGTTCGTCACCAACCCGGAGCGTCTGGCCCGCGGCATCGAGGAGGGCTCCGCCAACGCCCTGCTCGTCAAGGTCAACCAGATCGGTTCGCTGACCGAGACGCTGGACGCCGTCGAGCTGGCCCAGCGCAACGGCTTCAAGTGCATGATGTCCCACCGCTCCGGCGAGACCGAGGACGTCACCATCGCCGACCTCGCCGTCGCGGTGAACTGCGGCCAGATCAAGACCGGCGCCCCGGCCCGCTCGGACCGCGTCGCCAAGTACAACCAGCTGCTGCGCATCGAGGAGATCCTCGACGACGCCGCGGTGTACGCGGGCCGCTCGGCGTTCCCGCGGTTCCGCTCCGAGAGCTGACCGGCGCAGCACTCCGAGAACTGATCGGCACAGCGCTCCGCGAACCGATGAGCGCGGCGCTCCGCGAATCGTCAGGCGCGGCAAGGGCTGACCGCAGGCCCTCACGGGCCAAAGGCACCGGCCTCCGTTCGTCCCCGCACTCGGTCCCGTACCGTGTGCGGGGACGGACGTGCGTAATGGGGAGGCGGAGACATGGCCGCGAAGGACCGGGACCGGTTCTCCACCTCGACCCGGCTGCGGCTGCTCGGTGAGCAGACCGCCGCCCGCGTCTACCGGTCCCAGAACCGCCGTCAGGCCCGTCGCTCCCGGCTCACCGGCCGGGCGGCCTTCCTCGCCCTCGTCGTCTGCTCCCTGGTGGTCGCGCTCGCCTACCCGATGCGGCAGTACGTGTCGCAGCGCGACGAGATCGCCGACCAGGAACGCCGGGCGCAGGAGGCCCGAGCCCGCACCGAGGAGCTGCGTGACGAGAAGGCGCGCCTCCAGGACGACGCGTACATCAGGCAGCTGGCCCGCAAGCACCTGCACTACCTTCTCCCCGGAGAGACCGGTTATACGGTGATCGACCCCGACGCGGTCAAGGAGCGCAACGGCGAGACGGACGATTCCGGCCGGCCGTGGCACTCCAACCTCTGGGACGGCGTGGACAGCGCCGACCGCGACTGACTTCCTTCATCCCCTCTGCAGAACCGCAGTTCGAGCAGCCCGATCAGAACCTAGGCAGGCATGGAAACCCCCCCTCCGCAGACCGAGTCCACCGCGCCCACCGAGGCGGACATCGCCGCGTTCCAGCAGCAGCTGGGCCGCCCGCCGCGCGGGCTGCGCGCGATCGCGCACCGCTGCCCCTGCGGCAATCCGGACGTGGTCGAGACCCAGCCCCGGCTGGAGGACGGTACGCCGTTCCCGACGACGTACTACCTGACGTGCCCGCGTGCCGCGTCCGCGATCGGCACGCTGGAGGCGAACGGCGTCATGAAGGAGATGACCGAGCGCCTCGCCACGGACCCGGAGCTGGCCGCCGCGTACCGGGCCGCGCACGAGGACTACATCGCCCGGCGCGACGCCATCGAGGTCCTTGAGGGCTTCCCGAGCGCCGGTGGCATGCCGGACCGGGTGAAGTGCCTGCACGTGCTGGTCGGGCACTCGCTGGCCGCCGGGCCCGGAGTGAACCCGCTGGGCGACGAGGCGATCGCGATGCTGCCCGAGTGGTGGCGCAAGGGGCCGTGCGTTTCGCCGTGCGGCGTGCCGGACGAGGACTGACCGTTCCCCCTCCGGGGGCTCCGCCCCCGGACCTCCGCTCCTCGATCGCCGGAGGGGCTTGAACGGGGGCTCTGCCCCTGACCCCGCTCCTCGATCGTCGTAGGGGCTTGATCTGGGAGTACTTCATGACCCGCGTGGCCGCCATCGACTGCGGTACCAACTCCGTCCGACTGCTCGTCGCCGACGCCGACCCGGCCACCGGCGAGCTCGTCGAGCTCGACCGGCGGATGGAGATCGTCCGCCTCGGCCAGGGCGTCGACCGCACCGGCAGGCTCGCGCCCGAGGCCCTGGAACGTACATTCGCCGCCTGTCGCCGGTACGCGGCGGTGATCAAGGAGCACGGGGCGCAGAAGATCCGTTTCGTCGCCACCTCCGCTTCCCGCGACGCGGAGAACAGGGAGGACTTCGTCCGTGGTGTGCTGGACATCCTGGGCGTCGAGCCCGAGGTGATCAGCGGCGACCAGGAGGCGGAGTTCTCCTTCACCGGCGCCACCAAGGAGCTCGCGGGCCGCGATCACCTCGCGAAGCCGTATCTCGTCGTGGACATCGGCGGCGGCTCCACCGAGTTCGTCCTCGGCGACGATCACGTGCGGGCCGCGCGCTCCGTGGACATCGGCTGCGTCCGCATGACCGAGCGGCACCTCGTGCACGACGGTGTCGTGAGCGACCCGCCGGCCCCCGACCGGATCGCCGCGATCCGCGCCGACATCGACGCGGCCCTCGATCTCGCGGAGGAGAGCGTTCCGTTGAGCGGGGCCGCCACTCTCGTCGGTCTCGCAGGGACGGTCACCACGGTCGCCGCGATCGCCCAGGGGCTGGAGAAGTACGACTCCGAGGCGATCCACCACTCCCGGATGACCCTCGAACAGGTCCAGGGGATCACCGCACGGCTCCTCGCCTCCACCCACGCCGAGCGCGCCGCGATCGGTGCGATGCATCCGGGGCGGGTCGATGTGATCACCTCCGGGGCGCTGATCCTGCTGGCCGTGATGGAGCGGACCGGGGCCCGGGAGATCGTCGTCAGCGAGCACGACATCCTCGACGGGATCGGCTGGTCGATCGCGTAGGTCAGCTCTGGCGAGGGGCGCCCCCGTGAGGTGCTCATGCGCACTCCGGCCTGCACTTTTGAGCCTTCATGGGCCGGCCGAGGGGCGCATTGTGAGACCCGTCGCGACAAAGTTCGTGAACTTCTTCACAAGGAATTCGGCCCCATGGAGGGCAGTTCTGGCCCGTATGGGCACTCAGGGTCGCCTGCGGGGTCGTTCCGTGTCGGTACGGGGCTGTTCCGGGCGCGTTGCCGGAGTGTGGATCGGGGCGGTGGTTCACCGCGCTCCGGGGCTCAAGGGCCAGCTCACAAGCGGTGAACAACGTTCGCCCCGGTGCCGCGGTTCCCTGCCGGCGTCATGACCTCGGTCACGTGGGTGGCGCAGTGTAGCAGAGGGTCGGTCATATCTTGTGAAGGGGCTCACGAGCCCGCCCTCCGAGGGGGGTGGATACTCGATGCCATGAGCACCACGGAGCGTCCCAGGATCCTCGTAGTAGGCGGTGGGTACGTAGGCCTGTACGCAGCTCGACGCATTCTGAAGAAGATGCGCTACGGAGAGGCGACCGTCACGGTCGTCGACCCGCGCTCGTACATGACGTACCAGCCCTTCCTCCCCGAAGCTGCTGCCGGCAGCATCTCTCCTCGGCATGTCGTCGTCCCGCTGCGACGCGTACTGCCGAAGGCCGAGGTGCTCACAGGCCGCGTCACGACCATCGATCAGGACCGCAAGGTCGCCACGGTCGCGCCGCTCGTCGGCGAGGCCTACGAGCTGCCTTTCGACTACCTGGTCATCGCGATGGGCGCGGTCTCCCGCACCTTCCCGATCCCCGGCCTCGCCGAGCAGGGCATCGGCATGAAGGGCATCGAGGAGGCCATCGGCCTGCGCAACCACGTCCTTGAGCAGCTGGACAAGGCCGACTCGACGACCGACGAGGACGTCCGCCGCAGGGCGTTGACGTTCGTCTTCGTGGGCGGCGGATTCGCCGGTGCGGAGACCATCGGCGAGGTCGAGGACATGGCCCGCGACGCGGCGAAGTACTACACGAACGTGAAGCGCGAGGACATGCGCTTCATCCTTGTCGACGCCGCAGACAAGATCCTTCCCGAGGTCGGCCCGAAGCTGGGCACCTGGGGCCGGGAGCACCTGGAGTCCCGTGGCGTCGAGGTCTTCCTCTCGACCTCCATGGACTCCTGCGTCGACGGTCACGTCGTGCTGAAGAACGGCCTGGAGGTCGACTCCAACACGATCGTGTGGACGGCCGGTGTGAAGCCGAACCCGGCGCTGGCCCGTTTCGGTCTGCCGCTCGGTCCGCGCGGCCACGTGGACACCTCCGAGAAGCTCCAGGTGCAGGGCACCGACTACATCTGGGCCGCGGGCGACAACGCCCAGGTCCCGGACATGGTCGGCCGCAGGGCCGGCAACCCGAACGCCTGGTGCCCGCCGAACGCCCAGCACGCGCTGCGTCAGGCCAAGGTCCTCGGCGACAACGTCATCTCCGGGATGCGCGGCTTCCCGCAGAAGGAATACAGCCACGCCAACAAGGGTGCGGTCGCCGGTCTGGGGCTGCACAAGGGCGTCGCGATGATCGTCATGGGCAAGATGAAGATCAAGCTCAAGGGCCGTCTCGCCTGGTACATGCACCGGGGCTACCACGGCATGGCGATGCCGACCTGGAACCGTAAGATCCGGATCTTCGCGGACTGGACCCTTGCGATGTTCCTCAAGCGCGAGGTCGTCTCGCTCGGCGCCATGGAGACGCCGCGTGAGGAGTTCTACGAGGCCGCCAAGCCGGCCCCGGCACCGGCCGCCGCCAAGGCCGAGGGCGAGAAGGCCAAGGCCTCCTAGGGCCCCTCGCTCGGATCGGACCGGAGCCCGGCCGATCCGGACGAAGGACCTCGGTCCGCCCGCGGGTCCGACTCGCCCGCGCAGTACGTGCACAACGCCCGAAGGGGCCGTCCGCCATCCGTGGTGCGGACGGCCCCTTCGGCGTACTCGGCCGACGCGCGGCTGGGCGCCGTGCGGAGCGCGAGGTGGCGCACCATCAAATACGTGTGATCTACAGGTATTTTGCCGTTCCGTTGCGCCATAGCGGGATGGCCCGCGTCCCGTGGACTGTTGAGGAGGGAGTACCTCGCCGTGGCGTCGTGGGTGCCCGGCGTGGTTGCAGGCATGTTTGGGCATGTTTGGGCACATTGGGAAACACCATCACGGAGGTGTGCGCCATGGCAGACGCCGCATTGCGGCTGACCGCTCTCGCCGAGGAGTTGCTGGGAGAAAAGCTGCCGGTCCGTATCCGGGCCTGGGACGGCAGCGAAACCGGACCGCCCGGAGCCCCCGTTCTTGTGATCCGGAACCGCCGCGCGCTGCGCAGGCTGCTCTGGAAGCCGGGCGAACTGGGCCTGGCACGCGCCTGGGTGGCGGGTGATCTGGACATCGAAGGCGACCTGTACGAGGCTCTGGATCTGCTGGCCTCGCTGATCTGGGACCGCGGCGCAAAGGCCACGCCCGGCGTCCACCCGGTCCGTGACCCGAAGGTGCGGGCCTTCGCCACGGGGCTGCTGCAGCTCGCGGGTCCCTGGCTCCCGCCCGCGCCGCCGCCCGAGGAGGTGCGCCGCCGCACCGGCACCCTCCACACCAAGCGCCGCGACAAGGAGGCCATCAGCCACCACTACGACGTGGGCAATGACTTCTACGAACTGGTCCTCGGTCCGTCCATGGTCTACTCCTGCGCCTACTGGGAGGACGACGGAAACCTTGAGGACGCCCAGCGCGACAAGCTCGACCTCGTCTGCCGCAAGCTCGGGCTGAAGGAGGGCGACCGGCTCCTCGACGTCGGCTGCGGCTGGGGCTCCATGGCCATGCACGCGGCCCGCGCCTACGGTGCCCGGGTCACCGGAGTGACCCTCTCCGTCGAGCAGGCCGCCTTTGCCCGCAAGCGCATCGCGGAAGAGGGCCTCACCGACCGGATCGAGATCCGGGTCCAGGACTACCGGGACGTCAGGGACGGCCCGTACGACGCCATCTCGTCCATCGGCATGGCGGAGCACGTCGGCTCCGTCCGTTTCCGCGAATACGCCGACGACCTCTACGCACTGCTCAAGCCCGGCGGCCGGCTGCTCAACCACCAGATCGCCCGCCGCCCCGAGAAGGACGAGTCCGCGTACCACGTGGACGAGTTCATCGACGCCTATGTCTTCCCGGACGGCGAACTGGCCCCGGTGGGACGGACCGTGACCACCCTCGAAGAAGCCGGCTTCGAAACCCGTGACGTCGAGTCGATCCGCGAACACTACGCACTGACCCTGCGGCGCTGGGTCGCCAATCTGGAGAAGCACTGGGACCGCGCGGTCCGGACGACCTCGCCCGGACGGGCCAGGGTCTGGCGGCTCTACATGGCCGCCTCCGCCCTCTCCTTCGAGCACAACAAGATCGGTGTCAACCAGATCCTCGTGGTGCGCCCGGCGGCGGGCGGGGCCTCCCGCATGCCGCTGCGGGCCCGTGAGTGGACGGCTCCGGCGACCGGCTGACACCGGGACCGGGACCGGACACACCGAGGGCCGGTACGCGCAGCTCCGTGCTGCGTGTACCGGCCCTTGGGCGGGTCCGTGACGTACCGCCCGGCCCGTTACTCGGTCTTGATCGCCGTCAGCATGTTCAGCTTCGCGGCGCTGCGGGCCGGCCAGAGCGAGGCCAGCACACCCACGATGCCTGCCAGCACCAGGAAGACCGCGATCCGGTCCCACGGCAGGACCAGTGCGTAGTTCGGGATGTCCGACGACAGGGTCTGTCCGATCGCCCAGCCGAGGAACACGCCGAGCCCGACACCGACCACCGCGCCGAAGAGCGAGATGACCACGGCCTCCAGCCGGATCATGCGCTTCACCCTGCGCCGGTCCAGGCCGATCGCCCGCAGCATGCCGATCTCCTGCTGGCGCTCGAAGACCGACATCGCCAGGGTGTTGACGACCCCGAGCACCGCGATGATCAGGGCCATCGCCAGCAGCCCGTACATGATGTTCATGGCGAGGTTGACCGAGCCGCCGAACATGTCACGGATGTCCTGACGGTCCATGATGCTCATCGCCGGGTTGTCGCCCAGCGCGTTCACCAGGGCCTGCTCGTTGGCCTTGGTCGCGCCGCCGTCCATCTTCAGCCAGATCTCGCGGATGTCCGCCTGGCTGCCGTGCGCATCGGCGACGTTCTTCGGGACCAGGACCGGGGAGAGGAGTTCGTTCCCCTCGAAGACCGCGCCGACCTTCAGCTCGCCCTTCTTGTCGTCGTCGAACTTCACCCGGAGAGTGTCGCCGGTCTTCCAGCCGTTGGACTTGGCCGTCTTCTCATCGACGGCGATCTCGCCCTTGTCCAGCGCGTCGAGTGAACCGGAGACGGTCGTCAGCGCGAAGAGCTTCTGGACGTCGCCGGGGGTGACGGCGGACGCGGAGTGGTACTCGTCCTTGACCTGGAGCGAGGTGGCCTGCTGCGGCGAGATCGCCGAGACTCCGTCGGCCTTCTGCAGGGCGGCGAGGGCCGACGTGTCGAGCGGCCTGCCGCTCGCCATCGTCACCATGTAGTCGGCCTTGATGTTGTCCGTGGTCATCCGGTCGACCGCCTGGCCGAGGGTGACACCGAGGACCGAGATACCGGTGACCAGGGTGAGGCCGATCGCCAGCGCGGAGGCGGTGGCACCGGTACGGCGCGGGTTGCGGACCGCGTTCTGCGCGGCGAGCTTGCCGGAGACCCCGAACAGCCGCTTCAGCAGCGGGCGGACCAGCGCGATCACCGGTCGCGACAGCAGCGGGATCAGCACGATGACACCGATCAGCGCGAGGAAGGCACCCACGGCGATGACGGTCCGGCCGCCCGATCCGCTCTTGGCCGCGCCCGCCACGATCGCCGCCGCGCCCAGCAGGGTGAGCACCGCGCCGATCGAGTTGCGCAGCACCAGGGACTTGACGGTGGCCGTCGCGTGCACGCTGCTCATCGCCGCGACCGGCGGGATCTTGGCGGCCCGGCGGGCGGGCAGCCAGGCGGCCAGCACGGTGATCAGGACACCGACGGCGAACGCGGCGAGGACCGCGGTGGGCGAGACGACCAGCGGTCCGGCCGGGATCCTTCCGCCGATCAGGCTCATCGCGGAGCGCAGTCCGGTGGCGAGGCCGAGGCCGAGGGCGAAGCCGACGACCGAGGCGATCACACCGACGACGGCCGCTTCGAGGAGCACGGAGCGCTTGACCTGGCGGCGGGAGGCGCCGACGGCGCGCATCAGTGCCAGTTCCTTGGTGCGCTGGGCCACCAGCATGGTGAAGGTGTTGGCGATCAGGAAGACACCGACGAACAGGGCGATGCCGGCGAAGGCGAGCAGCATCGTGTTGAGACCGCTCAGACCGGTCTCGATCCGCTTGGCCTGCTCGTCCGCGAGCGCCTGGCCGGTCTTGGCCTCGGCGTCCTTGGGCAGCAGCGGCTTGACTTCGGCCAGCAGCTTCTCGGCGGAGGCGCCGGGTGCGGCGGACACGTTGGCTTCCCTGAACAGACCGGGCCTGAGGTAGAGCTTCTGGGCGACCTCGGTGTCGAAGAGGACCAGGCTGCCGCCCGCGTTGACCGCGCCGTCCTCGGTGGTGAAGACACCGGAGAGGGTGTACTCCTTCACCGGCCCGTTCGTGGCGACCCGGACCCGGTCACCGACGTGGTACTCGCCCCTCTTCGCGGTCTGTTCGTCGAGCGCGATCCGGTCGGCCGCGTCCGGGCCCTTGCCGTCGACGAAGGTGTACGCGGGGTCCTTGCCGTTCTTGCCGGGGGAGTAGTTCCCGCCGGTGTTCGACCAGCCGTTGCCGATCAGCTTGCCGTCGGGGTCGGCGACCCCGGCGAAGCCGGAGACCCGGCCGGTGGCGGTGTCGACGCCGTCCAGGCCCTGGATCTTCTTCAGGGTGGCGGCGGTGATGCCGGGCGCCTTCTCGTCGCGCTGGTCGGCGTAGGTGGTGACGGCCACGGCGACGTCGTCGTAGCTCTTGGCCGACTGGTTGCGCAGGGCGTTGCCGAGGGTGTCGGTGAAGACCAGGGTGCCGGATACGAAGGCCACGCCGAGCATCACGGCGAGCACGGTCATCAGCAGCCTGGCCTTGTGCGCGAGCACATTGCGCAGGGCGGTACGGAACATGTCTGTCAGTCCTGGGATGGGGAGGGGTTCCGGCGGATGGTGCGGAGAAGGGCGGGCGTCAGCTGGTGCGGCCCTTGGCGTCGAACGCCTTCATCCGGTCGAGGACCCCGTCCGCGGTGGGGTGCATCATCTGGTCGACGATCCGGCCGTCCGCGAGGAAGATCACCCGGTCCGCGTAGGAGGCGGCCGCCGGGTCGTGGGTCACCATCACCACGGTCTGTCCCAGCTCGCGCACCGAGTTGCGCAGGAAGCCGAGGACTTCGGCGCCGGAGCGGGAGTCCAGGTTCCCGGTCGGCTCGTCACCGAAGATGATCTCCGGCTGCGAAGCCAGGGCACGGGCCACCGCGACGCGCTGCTGCTGGCCGCCGGAGAGCTCGGTCGGACGGTGGGTCAGCCGGTCGGAGAGGCCCACCATGTCGATGACCTTGCGCACCCACTCCGCGTCGGGCTTGCGGCCCGCGATGTCCATGGGGAGCGTGATGTTCTCCTCGGCCGTCAGCGTCGGCAGCAGGTTGAACGCCTGGAAGATGAAGCCGATCTTGTCCCGGCGGAGCTGGGTGAGCTGCTTGTCCTTGAGAGAGCCCAGCTCCGTCTCGCCGATCCGCACCGAACCGCTGCTGAAGCTGTCGAGGCCCGCCACGCAGTGCATCAGCGTGGACTTGCCGGAGCCGGACGGGCCCATGATCGCGGTGAACTCGCCGCGCGGGAAGTCCACGGAGACCCGGTCCAGAGCCGTCACCCTGGTCTCGCCCTCGCCGTAGACCTTCGACAGATCCGTGGCGCGGGCAGCCACCGTGGTGACGCGGTGTGCGGTGGAAGTGGTCACGGGAATCTCCTGATTCGGGCTCCGGCCGAGGGCTTCGTCCGGGGGTGCGTTCGGTTGCGTCCGCTTGAGTTCGGAACCCCTCCATCGTCACCGGCTTATCGCCGCGGATCGTCAGTCCCCGTGCCCGTTCCCGGGGCCGTCTTGAGTCGCACCGAAGGGCTCCGGTGTCCTCCTTCGGTATGACACCGACCCTGAGAGGTCCATCCGTCCGGCCGAGGGCCCGTGATTCCCTCCGGCCGCCCCGCCCGGTGCCGCATACCCGTCAACCCGCTGCCGGGACAGCGTCGTGTTCCGCGTCACGGACGAGGGGTTCCCGGACCCTGGGAGGGGTCGTCGCCGGCCCGCGTTCGCAGTGCGTCTGAGGCACCGTCGTCCGACCGGGTGGCGCACCCATGGCGAACACCGGGGCGTGCCTGGCGAATGCGCCGTCCGAGTGCGGCGACTTTACGTCAATCCGGAATACCGGTCTTGGTGCTCGTTACCCCGCCCAGGCATGTGACGATGGGCTCCCGCGAGTGCTGACGACCCCTCAAACGGTCAATAAAATAAGACAACATCGCGCCACCGATCGGCTGATCGGAGGAAGCGCCCGGATAGGGTCATGTGCCAACGCGGAGCCGCGCGCCAGGCCCGGATGGTGGAATGCAGACACGGCGAGCTTAAACCTCGCTGCCCCTCGGGGGCGTACCGGTTCGAGTCCGGTTCCGGGCACCACCCAGCGCGCAAGGTCCGACCAGTGGGGATGACCCGGGACGCGCGTGGTCCCTTCCCGTCCCGGCCGCATCGTGGTCACCCGCCCGGCCGGCTCCGGCGGGCGTCGGCCCTCGGCTCGCGCCCGTCCGCGTGCCGTTCGGCTTCCGCAAAGATCCTCCCCAAGCACTAGTCTGATTCCTTTGCCTACCTATTACTCTTGTGGGAAGGCCACGCAGGGTGGCCATGGAGGAGTGAGATGAGGAGCAGCAACCCGGTCTTCTCGCGACGGGGCTTCAGCCGCGACAACGGATACGCGGGCTTCAACGCGGCGCCGCAGGCCGGGGCCCCCGTCGCGGGTGCCAACCCGTACGCGCAGGGCACCGCCGCCAACCCGTACGCCACCAACCCCTACGCCCAGCAGGACACCCAGTACGGCGTTCCGCAGGCACCGGCGCGTTCCGGTGCCATGACGATCGACGACGTCGTCACGCGCACGGCGATCACGCTGGGCACCGTGGTGCTCGGTGCCGCGCTCGCCTGGGCCCTGCTGCCGGTCGACGAGGCCAATCTCGGCAAGTCCTACGGCATCGCGATCGGCGCCGCCCTGGTGGCGTTCGTCCTGTCGCTCGTGCAGTCCTTCAAGCGCAGGCCGTCCCCGGCGCTGATCGTCTCGTACGCGGCCTTCGAGGGTGTCTTCCTCGGAGTGATCTCCAGCGCGGTCAGCACGTACATCGGACCGGGCGTCGTGATGCAGGCGGTGATGGGCACCATGTGTGTCTTCGCCGGTGTGCTGCTCGCGTACAAGATGCGCTGGATCCGCGTCACCCGCCGCTTCTACGGCTTCGTGATGGCCGCCGCCATGGGCTTCATGCTCCTGATGGTGGTCAACCTGCTGTTCGCCGTCTTCGGCGGCGGTGACGGCCTGGGCTTCCGCAGCGGTGGCCTCGGCATCCTCTTCGGCGTCATCGGGATCGTGCTCGGTGCGTGCTTCCTGGCCCTGGACTTCAAGCAGGTCGAGGACGGCATCGCGTACGGCGCTCCGCGCGAGGAGTCCTGGCTGGCGGCCTTCGGCCTCACCATGACCCTGGTGTGGATCTACCTGGAGATGCTGCGCCTGCTCTCCATCCTCAGCGGCGACGACTGACGTACGGACCCGCGACGCGATACGGAACGGCCCGCAGGCTCACCGCCTGCGGGCCGTTCCGCGTCTTTGCGGCGGAACATCGGCGTCCCCCGGCGCATTGCGCCTGGCCGGTCCTTCCCGACGCCGTGCCCGAGCGTCGGCCCGTTGGCAACCGTCCCGCAAGGGCGCGTAGGGTCGCGGAGTGCTCGATACGACCCCGCTGATCACCGCCGTGGACCGATTCGCCGACCGGCTGCGCGCCGCCCCGCAGAGCCGGCTGCAGCGTGGAGCGGCTGCCGAGGGGCTGGCCACGGCCAGAGAGTTGGCTGTGCGGGCCCAGCGCATCGAGGCGCCGGACCGGGAGCCGCGGATCATGCCGGACGCCGGGATCTTCGCGATCGGCGACCAACTCGCCGTAGCGGGTCGTGACTTGGCGGTGGCACTGGAAACGGCCCCGTCGGCTGAGCTGGACGAGGCCGTGCAATTCGTGGTGGAGGCGGCTGCGCGGGCGTTCGCGTAGCGGCGGGCAGGCGGTGGCCCGGAGGCGGCGGGCCGGTGAGAGCCGCTCCGCCCGGAGGATCCGGGTTCTAGAACGACGCGATGACGCGGTCGGCGAGAATGTAGACGTTGTCCTCGCCGCAGGAGAACGTCAGGGCGTACGCGCCGGAGACACCGGAGCCGCCCAGCAGAACGGGGTGTTCGCCCGCGAGCAGCGCCTCGGCCAGCCGCTCGGCCGTCTCGCGGTGGCCGGGGGTCATACAGAGCGTGGTGCCGTCGGCGAAGACATAGACATCAAGAGTGCCGAGCGGGCCGGGGCGCACATCCGCGAGCTCCGTACGGCTGTCCGCGAGCTCCTCCAGACGGTTCACGGTGCGCTCGTGGTCGGTGACGACCGGGGTCTGCACCGGTACGAAGTCGGGGTGCGAGGGGTGGCGGCGACGGGCCGCGGCCAGCTCGGGGGAGTCCTCGGCGAACTCGGCCGTCTCGGGCAGTTCGGTCACGTCCGCCAGCTCGGTCAGTTCCGTCAGCTCTTCGAGCGCCTCGGTGGTGTCGAAGTCCATGGCCTCCAGGCCCGCGAAGTCGGCCTGGCGCGGCAGGAAGAACGGCGCGTCCTCACCGATCCCGGTCAGACCGCCCAGCAGGGACGGGGCGTCGGCGGCATCGCGCGCTTCCTGGGAGGCCCAGAAGGCGCGGGCCTCGGCGAGCTCGCGTTCCCGCTCCTCGGCGAGCGCCTCGGCGACGGCCGCGCGTATCTCGGCGGCCGGGGTGACGTCGTTGCGACTCTGCGTGGGCACGGCGACCTCGTGGGCGCGGGCCACGGTCAGCTCCGTCCGCAGGGCCGTGATCTGCTTGCGCAGCCCGTGAGCAGCGTGCAGAGCAGCGGCGCCCACGGCCGTGGCTGCGGCGGTGGTCAGCAACAGGGCAAGAGACATGGCGCTCACTGACATACTCCCGGTTTCAATCGATCCCCCGACTTCCTACCTCAGCTTGTCCTCTACCTGCGCCCGGTGTCAGTGCATTACGTCACGAATTGGACAGGTCTTTGGGCCTGAGGTTTAACCCTGTTATGGGTGTGACCTGCGGGAATGGGTCTCCCCCAGGAGATAGGTCACATCCTGGGGGAGATTCGGTCACGGTCGGGGCTCGGAACCGGCCACTGCTCAGCCACTCGATCTTGTGGTTGCGCTGGAGTGCGTTCGCTTCTGCGGAGGGTAGGTGCCGCCTTCGTTCCTCAGGCGCCCCCTACCCTCCGCTGCAGCTCAGCTCAGCCGCTCGGTCTTGTGGTCGCGTTCGCTTCGCTTCCGCTGCGGGCAGGTGCCGCCTTCGTTCCTCAGGCGCCCCCTACCCTCCGCTGCAGCTCAGCTCAGCCGCTCGATGACCATCGCCATGCCCTGGCCGCCGCCCACGCACATGGTTTCCAGGCCGAACTGCTTGTCGTGGAACTGCAGGCTGTTGATCAGTGTGCCGGTGATCCGGGCGCCGGTCATGCCGAAGGGGTGGCCGACGGCGATGGCGCCACCGTTGACGTTGACCTTCTCCAGCGGCAGACCGAGGTCGCGGTAGGAAGGGATCACCTGGGCGGCGAACGCCTCGTTGATCTCGGCCAGGTCGATGTCGTCGATGGTCAGCCCGGCCCGCTTCAGCGCCTGCCTGCTGGCCTCCACCGGTCCGTACCCCATGATCTCGGGGGAGAGGCCCGAGACGCCGGTCGAGACGATCCTGGCCAGGGGGGTCAGGCCCAGCTCGCGCGCCTTGGTGTCGGACATGATCACGAGCGCGGCCGCGCCGTCGTTGAGCGGGCAGCAGTTGCCCGCGGTGACCCGGCCGTCGGGGCGGAAGACCGGCTTCAGGCCCTGCACGCCCTCCAGGGTGACGCCCGCGCGCGGCCCGTCGTCCTTCGAGACGACCGTGCCGTCCGGGGTGGTGACCGGGGTGATCTCACGCTCCCAGAAGCCGTTCTTGATGGCTTCCTCGGCGAGGTTCTGCGAGCGCACGCCGAACTCGTCCATGTCCTGACGGGTGACGCCCTTGAGCCGGGCCAGGTTCTCCGCTGTCTGCCCCATCGCGATGTACGCGTCCGGAACCAGCCCGTCCTCGCGCGGGTCGTGCCAGTCGTCACCGCCCTGCTCGGCGCGGGTCGCGGTGCGGGCCTCGGCGTCGGCGAACAGCGGGTTGTGCGTGTCCGGCAGGCTGTCGGAGTTGCCCTTCACGAAGCGGGACACCATCTCGACACCGGCCGAGATGAAGACGTCGCCCTCGCCGGCCTTGATGGCGTGCAGTGCCATCCGGCTGGTCTGCAGGGAGGACGAGCAGTAGCGGGTGACCGTACAGCCGGGAAGGTGGTCCATGCCCATCTGCACGGCGATGATGCGGCCCAGGTTGTTGCCCTGCTCGCCACCGGGAAGGCCGCAGCCGAGCATCAGGTCGTCGATGTCCTTCGGGTCCAGCTCGGGAACCCTGGCCAGCGCGGTCTGGATGATCGTGGCGGTCAGGTCGTCCGCGCGCAGGTCCTTCAGCGACCCCTTGAAGGCCCGGCCGATGGGGGAACGGGCAGCAGAGACGATCACGGCTTCGGGCATCACGCGGCTCCATGAGGGCTGGAAGGCGGGTTCTGGCAGGTGCTGACTTGGAAGTTACCTGTACGTAGATGCTGGGTCACCGGGCAGCGCATGTGACGCGGACCTCTTTTCTAAGCGACCGCTCAGTCGATCAATTGGCCGGGAGGTTGTGCGCCTCGCCGCTCGCCTCCCCGCTCGTCCCGCCGCGCGACTGCCCGTCCGGCTCTCCGTACGGTTCCCCGTACGGTTCCCCGTGTGTCTCCGTGGGCGCCTCCGCGCGCGGGCCCACGCGCGGGTCCGCGTGCGCGTCCTCGCGTGCGTCCGGCTCGGGTTCCCCCTGTGTCTCCGGGTTCGGATGGGGCTCCGTGGCCGCGGGCAGACGCCGCCGCCTGCGGTGCTTGAGGAGCGCCCAGGGCGCTCGGGCCCCCGTGACCTCCGTACCGGCCTCCCTGGCCGCCTGGGAGGCCGCCTTGGCCACCGGCAGCATGTCCTCGCGCCGGGCACCGTCCAGCCGGTCGGACTCCGGCCACAGCCCCAGGACCGCGCAGAGCGTGGGCAGGACCGCCATCGCCGCCGTGGCGTACCCCTCCGCCGACGGGTGGTAGTTGTCCGGGCCGAACAGTTCCCGCGGATTCGCCTCGAACTCCGGCCCCAGCAGATCGCCCAGCGACACCGTGCGCCCACCCTGCTCGACCGAACCGATCGTCTGCGCCGCCGCCAGCTGTCGGCTCACCCGCCGGGCCAGCCAGCGCAGCGGCTGATAGACCGGCTCGATCGTGCCGAGATCCGGGCACGTGCCGACCACCACCTCCGCACCCGTCGTACGCAGCCTGCGTACCGCGGTGGTCAGACAGCGCACCGACTGGGTGGCGGGCATCCGGTGCGTCACATCGTTGGCCCCGATCATGATCACGCAGACGTCGGGCGTGAGGGAGGGATCGGCGAGCAGCAGTGAGACCTGCCGCTCCAGATCGTCCGACCGGGCGCCCGGCTGTGCCACATTGCGCAGATCCACCGGCCGTTCCGACACCGCCGCGAGCCCCGACGCCAGCAACGCCCCCGGCGTCTGCCCGGCCCGGCGCACCCCCTGTCCGGCCGCCGTCGAGTCGCCCAGCAACCCCAGTCGCAACGGGTCCGCGGGGCCGGTGAACGCCACCCCGTACCGTCCGTCCGCGCTCGGCGGAACCGGTGCGACACCGCCGCCCACATGCCGTTTCGCCAGCTGGACCTCCGCCAGCAGTACGCCCACCGCCGCCGCGCCGAGCAGCCCGATGCTGCCGCCGCCGTAGGCCGCGCCCGCCGCGATCCGCCGTGCCACCCTTGCTCTTGACACAGTCCGGTCCACCTCCTCGTTGCCGTACCGCCGTACATACAGCTAACTGCCCCGCGGGGACCGTTGCTCAATCGCTTCGCCCAATCTCGCGCCCGTACGCATACCCTTGCCGGACCATCTCGGAGACCCCGGAGTACACGGTGCAATTCCACGATTCGATGATCAGTCTCGTAGGCAATACCCCGCTGGTGAGGCTGCGCAGTGTGACGGCCGGCATCCAGGCGACGGTCCTGGCCAAGGTCGAGTACTTCAACCCCGGCGGTTCGGTCAAGGACCGCATCGCTCTGCGGATGATCGAGGCCGCCGAGCAGAGCGGCGAACTGCAGCCCGGCGGCACGATCGTCGAGCCGACGAGTGGCAACACGGGCGTCGGCCTGGCGATCGTCGCCCAGCAGAAGGGGTACAAGTGCATCTTCGTCTGCCCGGACAAGGTGTCCACGGACAAGATCAATGTGCTGCGGGCCTACGGTGCCGAGGTCGTCGTCTGCCCGACGGCCGTTGACCCCGAGCACCCCGACTCGTACTACAACGTCTCCGACCGGCTCGTCCGTGAGACTCCCGGCGCCTGGAAGCCCGACCAGTACTCCAATCCCAACAACCCGCGTTCCCACTACGAGACCACCGGTCCCGAACTGTGGGAGCAGACGGAGGGGAAGATCACCCACTTCGTCGCGGGCGTCGGCACCGGCGGCACCATCAGCGGCACCGGCCGCTATCTGAAGGAGATCAGCGGCGGCTCGGTCAAGGTCGTCGGCGCGGACCCGGAGGGCTCGGTCTACTCCGGCGGCTCCGGGCGGCCGTACCTCGTCGAGGGCGTCGGCGAGGACTTCTGGCCGAGCGCGTACGACCGGACGGTCACGGACGAGATCGTCGCCGTGTCCGACAAGGACTCCTTCCAGATGACCCGCCGCCTCGCCAAGGAGGAGGGGCTGCTGGTCGGCGGCTCCTGCGGTATGGCGGTCGTCGCCGCCCTGGAGGTCGCGAAGCGGCTGGGCCCGGACGACGTGGTCGTCGTGCTGCTGCCCGACAGCGGCCGCGGCTACCTGAGCAAGATCTTCAATGACGAGTGGATGGCCGACTACGGCTTCCTGGAGGACACCGGCCCGTCCGCGCGGGTCGGGGACGTGCTCGACCACAAGGAGGGCCCGATCCCGACGCTCGTCCACATGCACCCCGAGGAGACCGTCGGCGAGGCGATCGACGTCCTGCGCGAGTACGGCGTCTCGCAGATGCCGATCGTGAAGCCGGGCGCGGGCCACCCGGACGTGATGGCCGCCGAGGTCATCGGATCGGTCGTGGAACGCGAGCTGCTGAACGCGCTGTTCGCGCAGCGCGCCTCGCTCTCCGACCCGCTGGAGAAGCACATGTCGCCGCCGCTGCCGCAGGTCGGCTCCGGCGAACCCGTCGAGGACCTGATGGCGGTGCTCGGCGGCGCGAACGCGGCGGACGCGGCGATCGTTCTGGTGGAGGGCAAGCCGAAGGGCGTGGTCAGCCGGCAGGACCTGCTGGCGTTCCTCGCCAAGGACGCGGGGACCGGAAAGCCGTAACGGCCGGGGAGCCGTGGTGGCCGGCGAGGCGTAACGGCCCGCGAGGTGTGGCAGTCCGCGAGGCACCGCGGTCCGTGAGGTGTGGCGGTCCGCGGGGCCGGGCTTCGCGAAAACGGTACGAGCGCGACACGTACGCGCAGCACCGGCTTAACACGGGTCGGGCACATTGATGGGTGTCGGCGGGGGAACCCGTCGGCACCCGATACGGCGACACGGACTACGGAGCGGCTCCCGGACCTCCACCGTCGCCCGGACGCGGTGACCGGCGCTGACCCCGGACCGTGTCCCTTCGCGGGGACCGCCGTCGTCCCGCCCCCCGGGAAACCGGGGGTGCGGCGGTCCCCGCGACACATCCGTACGCCCGCGCGCGACGCGCGGTATACGCGGCCGGGGTGATGCGGCCGAACCCGGTACGCGGGCCGGCCGGACGAGTGGCAGCGGATGCTCGACACCGATGTGGCGGGCGCGTTGCGCATCATCCGGGCCTTCACGGCCGATCTGGTGACGGCGGCCGAGGGCCGCACCGCGGCCCTCAGTCCTCCCAGTCGGAGTCCGTATGCCGGGGACGGCGCTGGAACCAGGGCCAGTTCCGGGCCGCGTGCACGGCGTTGACAGCGACGATCCCGAGCCAGACGACGACCAGGCCCGCCGTATGGGCGGCCGCGGCGCCGATCGCCGACAGTGGGATGGCCAGGATCAGCGAGATGATCCCGAAGCCGTAGCGCTCGCCGAAGTTCCCCATGGGCTGCGGAGGGCGCGCCCCCCTGGCGACGCTCACCTGCTGCTCGGCGAGATGACGCCGTACGCGGCGGTCGAGCGTGGTGTCGAGGCGCTGCTCGACCTTCTCCAGGAAGGACTCGACGAGCGCGGACTCGTAATCCGAACCCAGCTCACTACGGGCGTGCAAGGTGGCATCGAGCTCGCTCTTGAGCTCAGGGTCACGGGTATCCATGTCCCTCACGGTACGAATCGGGAGGGCCCGGAGCAGTGGGGCTAACCCCCCTCTTTTCCGGCTGCGTGTCTCTTCCGGCTATGTACGGGCGGCCGCCGTACCGGTGGTCCCGGCCCCGCTGTCCTGGCCCGAAGTCGCCTGGGCGGGGAGGATCGTGTGCTCGGGAATGTGCGTGGTGTCGCGGCGGGCGAGCAGCCAGTACAGCAGCGCGGGTACGACCAGGCCGACCACCCACGAGATGTCGGCGCCGCCCAGCGGAGCGACCAGCGGGCCGGTGTAGAAGTCCGTCGCCAGGAACGGCAGCTGGGCGAGGAGCCCGATCCCGTACACCACCAGCGCGTCCCGGCGCCATGCGCCGTACCGTCCGTGCGGATCGGCGAGGGCGGGGATGTCGTACCGCTCCCGTGAGATCAGGTAGTAGTCGACCAGATTGATCGCCGACCACGGGGTGAAGAAGGTCAGCAGGAAGAGGAGGAAGTCCTTGAAGGAGGCGAGGAAGCTGTCCTTGCCGAGCAGGGCCACGACGGTGCCGACGAGCATGATGCCCGTGATGTAGAGGGCCCGGCCGCGCGGGGAGAGGGTCCTTTGACCGCGGAAGCCGCTGATGCTGGTCACCAGCGACATGAAGCCGCCGTAGGTGTTGAGGACATTGATGGTCAGCTTGCCGAGCGCGATCACGAAGTACAGGAACGAGGCGATCAGACCGGTTCCGCCCAGGGCGACGACATAGCTGACCTGGCCCGCCAGGAAGGCGTCCCCGGCGGTGGCCGCGACGAGCACGCCGAAGACCATGGACCACTGGGAGCCGAGCGCCGAGCCGGAGAGCGTCCACCAGAAGGTGGCGCGGGCGCTGGTCGTACGCGGCAGATAGCGGGAGTAGTCGGCGACGTACGGGCCGAACGCCAACTGCCAGGAGGCGGCGAGCGAGACCGCGAGCAGGAACATCGGCAGATCGAAGGCGCGGTCGGCGAGGACGGCTCCGAGATCGATGCGGTCGAGCAGCCGGACGCCGAGGTAGACGAAGGCGACCGCGCAGATCATCCCGGCGACCCGGCCGAGCATGTGGATGACGCGGTAGCCGATCGCTGCCATCAGGGCGGTGACCAGCGCGAAGATGATGATGCCGGGTGTGTCGCCGAGGTGGGTGAGCTCCCCGACGGCCTGACCGGCCAGCACGCTGCCGCTGGCGAAGAAGCCGACGTACATCACGATCACCAGGGCCAGCGGGATCACCGCGCCCTTGACCCCGAACTGCGCGCGGGACTGGATCATCTGCGGCAGCCCCAGGCGCGGGCCCTGCGCGGAGTGCAGGGCCATCACGGCCCCGCCGAGCAGATTGCCCAGCGCCAGGCCGATGACGGACCAGAACGCGCCGCCGCCGAAGACGACCGCGAGCGCGCCGGTGACGACGGCGGTGATCTGGAGATTGGCGCCGAGCCAGAGTGTGAACTGGCTGAACGCGGTGCCGTGACGTTCGTCGTCCGGCACGACATCGATGGAGCGCTGTTCGAGTAGACCTGCCATGGGTCGGGCTCCCTTCTTGAGGCTGCGGTCGTGAACTGCCGTGGTGCCGTTCGGAAGCGCTCGTCCACCGCGCCGAACCGATCAGGGGCGTCCGCTGCCCCGGCTGCATATAGTCATGCAGAGTTCTTCTTTCTTGAATAGATTGTCAATGCTTTGGGGTAAAACTCTGGTTGTAGAGGCCCGAAGGGCGAGATGAAGAGCCCTGAAAGGGGGGTTTGCGCATGATGTCGTCTCATGTGACGGACTCCGGGGACTTCGGGGACCCCGTGTCCGGGATCGCAGGCCCTTTCCGGGCTTCCGGCTCCGTCGGCCTCGTGGGCCGGGACCGGCCGCTCACCGATGATGGAGACGTCGCGGCCGGGGAGCTGCTCGACCAGTACACGGGATTTTGGAGGGGGACGGTATGAGTGAGAGCAGCCCTGCCGCACGACTGCAGCAGCTCTTCGAGGGGCGCCGGCTGACACCGACGCAACGGCGCATCGCGCACTCGATGGTGCGCAGGGCCGGGGACGCGCCGTTTCTGTCGAGCGTGGAGCTCGCCGAACTCGCCGGGGTCAGCCAGCCGTCCGTCACCCGGTTCGCCGTGGCACTCGGGTTCGACGGCTATCCGGCGCTCCGCAAACACCTGCGGGAGGTCGCCCCCGCCGAGTCCGTACCGGGGGGCGGCGGCGAAGAAGACGCGTACAACGAGTACCAGCAGGCCGTCCTCGGCGAGATCGAGAATCTGCGGCATCTGGCCGAGCTGCTCGCCGACCCCGGTCCGGTCGAGCGTGCGGGCAGACTGCTGGCGGCGTCGCGTCCGCTGCCGGTGCTCGGACTGCGGGCCGCCTCCTCGCAGGCACGCGGGTTCGGGTACTTCGCGGCCAAGGTGCATCCCGACGTGCGGGTGCTCGACGAGGGCGGCAGCATGCTGCACGACCGGATCGACGCCGCCCGGCGGGCGGGCGCCTCGGCGCTGATCTGTTTCGCGCTGCCCCGGCACCCGAAGGAGGTCGTGGACGCTCTCGCGTACGCCCGGGAACAGGGCCTGACCGTGGTGGCGGTCGCTGATTCGGCCTTCGCTCCGGTGGCCGCGCACAGCGACCTGCTGATCCCGGCCGCAGTCGGTACCGGGCTCGCCTTCGACACCGCGTGTGCGCCGATGCTGCTGGGGCGGGTGCTGCTGGAGGCGATGTGCGACGACCTGCCCGACGCGCAGGCGCGGCTGGAGGAGTTCGACGCGAGGGCCGCGGCGCGAGGGCTGTTCGTCGAGTGACGGCGGTGGCGACGGCCCGATCGGGATCAGGTGCTGAGGGCGACCCCGACAACCTCGACGATTCTCAGACACCGCTCATCTACGGCTACTAATCTCCGGCCCCGGAAGGACCAGAAGGAGCTGCGGAGAGGGGTACGGGCGTGGGGCGCGGAGCACAGTCGTTGGCGAGAGTGGCCGTGATCGTACGGGCCGGTTCCGCGCTGCTGTGGTGGCCGGGGCTGCTCGCCGCGGCGATCGGCGCACTGGTGCCGGGGCTCACCGGACGCCGGATCGGGCTGCTGGCCGGAGCCGCGCTGTTCCTGATCACCGCGGCCGTGGTGGCGCTCGTGCGCGACCGCCGGTACGCGGAACTGGCCAAGGGTGCCACCCGCGCCGGACGATCCGACTTCCTCCAGGACCGGGCCGTGACCGTACGCAACTGGCGGCGCGGGCACCGGTGGTGGCTGCTCGGGGCCTTCCTGACGGCGGTGGCGAGCGCCTTTCTGCTGCCCGGGGCCGGCGGCCTGGTTCTCGCGGGGGCGGGGGCCGGACTGTGGCTCAAGGCCGTCAGGATCGGGCAGCGCGAGCGCCGGGACGACGTCCTGTACTGGGTGCGGACCGACTGGGTGGAGCGCGGGCGGCCCGCGGGCAAGCAGGTGAAGGGGTATCGGACGACCGGTCCGATGGCGGGTGACGCCGCGCCCGGCGGGGCGCGGCGTCACCGTTGAGGCCGTCGGGTCAGACCTCCAGGTCGGCCTCGATCCGCTTCAGCTGATGGCGGGCCATCGCCAGGTTGGCACGTTGCGAGTCCAGCACCAGGTACAGGAAAAGACCGTTGCTGCCACGGGCCTTGAGCAGCCTGATCAGGTGGTACTGGGTGCCGAGCGTGATCAGGATGTCCTCGATCTCGTCCTTGAGTCCGAGGTGTTCCATGGTGCGGAGCTTGGAGCGTACGACATCGGTGTTGCCCGCCGCCGCGACCTCCAGGTTGAAGTCCTTGCCGCCGCCGAGGGTGCCCAGCGCCATTCCGCTGGTGTAGTCGACGAGGGCGACAGCCACGGTGCCCTCGATGGACGACATCGCTTCCTTGAGTGACGCTTCGGTGTTCGCCATGTGCAGTGGTTTCCTTTCCTGGCCGGCCGGGTCGACCGGATCCGTGGGTTGTCTCCGGGGCATGGGGTCTCAGGTGCGGTGGGGCAGCGGCCCGGGACGCGGGTCGTGCTGCTCGGGGGCGTGGACCGGGGGCACCGGGTGTTCGGTGCGCCGCATCGCGGGGTCGATCAGTTCGCCGATCCGGGCGCCCGCCCGGCGGCCCTCCAGATGGAGCCTGCCGACGTTGATCCGGTCCTCCGCCAGCAGTGTGAGGACGGCCGAGGAGCCCGCGGCGTAGGTCGCGATGTAGCCGGTCTCGCCGCGTACGAGAAGTTCCCGGAAGCCGCCCCGGCCGGTCGCCTCCGCCATCCGGATCGCGACCCCGAGAGCGGCGGCGGTCAGTGCGGCGACGCCCTCCGCCTCCACGCCCGGGGTGTCGTGGGCCAGGACGAGGCCGTCGACGCCGGCCGCCAGGGCGCCGGAGAGGAGAGGAACCCGGGCCCGTAACCGCTGGAGCTCGGCCAGGACGTCCCGCAGTTCGGATTCGGGCACCATCAGCTGTCTCCTTCCGGCACGCTGTCTGAGCGCGCGTATCACAGGGCCTCCAATGCGTCTCGGAGCCGGCGCAGCAGGGCGATGTCGGGGTCGGCCGTGACGTCGGGAAGCGGGATCCGGCCGGAGCCGGTCGCGGCCGTCGGTTCCCGTACCGCCTCGACCAGTCCGGACGCGGCCAGGCGCCGCAGACCGACCAGGACGTGGAACGCCGGCCTGCCCAGTTGCTGGGCGATGTCCGACGCGGTACGCGCCCCGTCCACGAGATCGAGCACGCGGCGACGGCCCGGCGGAACGGGTGCGTCGACGGAACGGTCCGTCCGTACCAGCGGTGCGCTGTCGGTCATCGCGTCGGGCCAGATCCGCTCCAGCAGCTCGCGGCGCCGGAAGGTCTCGCGCTGCACGGCGTCGACGGGGACGGGGCGGACGGTGCCGATCCAGTGCGAGACCCCGTGGCGGAAGCGTGCCGGTGTCCGGGTGGGTGCCAGCGCGAAGAACGCGGCGTCGTACAGCGCGCCCAGATGACACAGCTCCAGCGCCCCGGCCGGCACCCTCCCGCTGTCCACCAGGTGGCGGCCGACCCGTTGTCCGGCGCCCGCTCTCGCGACCGCCTCCCACCAGCCGTCGCGATGCAGGGCGCCGCCCGTGGTGAGCAGGACGTCGATGCCGGGGGTCGCCGGGCTCTCGGCGTGCACCACCTGGCCCTCGGCGAGGTAGAGGGTGCCGCGGTCCCGGATCAGGGCGCCGGTGGCGCGCTCGGCGGCGAGGCGCCGCAGCATGGGGGAGAGGGACGTGCCCCCGGCGGGGATGGCCGTCCTCACGCCAGGACCAGCCGCTCGGCCATCTCGCCCAGCCGTATCCGGGCGAGAGCCAGATTGCCCTCCGCGCGATCGAGCCAGAGATGGACGAAGACGCTGCTGTCGAAGGCGGTCTCGACGAAACGGAGGATGTGGTACCCGGTGCGGGTGGTGACGATGACGTCCTCGACAGGGGGTGGCGATCCGCCGGCCGCCTCTTCCGGCAACGCGGTCGACGGCCCGGTCGCCTCGTGGGCGAAGGCGGGCTGCTCGGCCGCCATCCGCGCGACCTCGGCGGTCTCCGCAGCGGTGGCCTCGTGGTCGCCGTTGGGCGATTCGCCGATGGTGCCGAGGGCGAGGCCGCTCGTCCAGTCGACCACCGCGGCGCCGCGGGCACCGGGCAGCCTCATGACTTCGAGCAGGCACTCGTCGATTCCGGGCACGCGCACTCCCCTCCCGACGTGGCGTACGGCTGTGACCCAGAGGCTACGCAACGTGCCCGCTCCGGGCGGGAGTTCTGGCATTTTCCATAGGTACATGCGCAAGGGATCTTCGGATGCGCGCGCGGCGGATCTTCGCAGGGGGCGCGGGAGGCGTGCCGGAACGCCCCAGCACACAGCGTGCGGGTGTCGTCGCTCCACGGTGTCGGCGCGAGGCTGTTGACTATGAGTATTCAGTTCATCAAGATGTGAATAGAAGATTTACAGACGCGAGGAGGCACCGCCATGTCAGGACCCCGCCCCGTACGGGCACCGCGCGGTACGGAACTGAGCACCCTGGGATGGCAGCAGGAGGCCGCTCTGCGCATGCTGCAGAACAACCTCGACCCCGAGGTCGCCGAGCACCCCGACAAGCTCGTCGTCTACGGCGGCACCGGCAAGGCGGCCCGCGACTGGCGCTCGTTCGACGCGATGGTGCGCACCCTGCGGACGCTCAAGCAGGACGAGACGATGCTCGTCCAGTCCGGGCGTCCGGTCGGCGTCATGCAGACCCACGAGTGGGCGCCGCGGGTCCTGATCGCCAACTCCAACCTGGTGGGCGACTGGGCGAACTGGGAGGAGTTCCGCCGCCTGGAGGCGCTCGGACTCACCATGTACGGCCAGATGACCGCCGGATCATGGATCTACATCGGTACGCAGGGCATCCTGCAGGGCACGTACGAGACGTTCGCCGCCGTCGCCGCGAAGAAGTTCGACGGGACGCTGGCCGGTACGATCACCCTCACCGCCGGACTCGGCGGCATGGGCGGTGCCCAGCCGCTCGCCGTGACCATGAACGACGGCGTCGCTATCTGCATCGACTGCGACCCGCGCGCCATCGAGCGCCGGATCGAGCACCGCTATCTGGATGTGCGCGCCGACTCCCTGGAGCACGCGCTCCAGCTGGCCACCGAGGCCCGGGATGCCCGCAAGCCGCTCTCCATCGGCCTGCTGGGCAACGCGGCGGAGCTGCTGCCGCGGATGCTCGCCGAGGGCGCACCGATCGACATCGTCACCGACCAGACCAGCGCGCACGACCCGCTCTCGTACCTCCCGCTCGGTGTCGACTTCGACGACATGGCCTCGTACGCCGCCGAGAAGCCCGCCGACTTCACACAGCGCGCACGGGAGTCGATGGCCAAGCACGTCGAGGCGATGGTCGGCTTCATGGACGCCGGGGCCGAGGTCTTCGACTACGGAAACTCGATCCGTGGCGAGGCCCGGCTCGCGGGGTACGACCGGGCGTTCGACTTCCCCGGATTCGTGCCCGCCTACATCAGGCCGCTCTTCTGCGAGGGCAAGGGACCGTTCCGCTGGGCCGCCCTGTCCGGCGAGGCGTCGGACATCCACAAGACCGACAAGGCGATGCTCGAACTCTTTCCGGAGAACGAGTCGCTGCACCGCTGGATCAAGATGGCCGGTGAACGCGTCCACTTCCAGGGACTGCCCGCCCGGATCTGCTGGCTCGGTTACGGCGAGCGCGACCGGGCCGGTGAGCGGTTCAACGACATGGTGGCGAGCGGTGAACTGGCCGCTCCGCTGGCCATCGGGCGCGACCACCTGGACTGCGGCTCCGTGGCCTCCCCGTACCGGGAGACCGAGGCCATGCTCGACGGGTCCGACGCGATCGCCGACTGGCCGCTGCTGAACGCCATGGTCAATGTGGCGTCGGGGGCCTCCTGGGTCTCCATCCACCACGGCGGCGGCGTCGGCATGGGGCGTTCCATCCACGCCGGGCAGGTGACCGTCGCCGATGGTACGAAGCTGGCGGGCGAGAAGATCCGCCGCGTGCTCACCAACGACCCGGGCATGGGCGTCATCCGGCACGTGGACGCCGGGTACGACATCGCGGAGTCGGTCGCCGCGGACAAGGGTGTGCGCGTACCGATGACGGAGGACGAACGATGAGCGAGCCGTCCGGGGGCAAAAGCCGCGGCGGCGTCCCCCCGTCCCAGGCCGGAACCCGACCGTCCGGGGCCGGAGCGTCGTTCCAGGCCATGTGGCGGGAGCTGGCGCCCATCGGCCGGCATCGGGACAGCGGCGGCTACCGCCGCTACGCCTGGACCGGGGCCGACGCCGACTGTCGCGCCTGGTTCCGCGCCCAGGCCGAGGCACGCGGACTCACCCACGAGGTCGACCGGAACGGCAATCAGTGGGCCTGGCTCGGTGACCCCCTGGCCGGGGACGCCGTCGTCACCGGATCGCACCTCGACTCCGTACCGGACGGCGGCGCCTTCGACGGGCCGCTCGGTGTGGTCTCCTCGTTCGCCGCGCTCGACGAACTCCGCCGCAGAGGAGCGGAGTTCACCCGGCCGCTGGCCATCAGCAACTTCGGTGACGAGGAGGGGGCCCGCTTCGGGCTGGCCTGTGTGGGTTCCCGGCTCGCCGCGGGGCAACTGACCGTCGAGGCGGCCCACCGGCTGCGCGACGGCGACGGCATCACGCTGCCACAGGCCATGGAGGCGGCCGGATACGACGCCGACGCCATCGGCCCCGACCCCGAACGGCTCGCCCGCATCGGCGCGTTCGTCGAGCTCCACGTCGAGCAGGGGCGCGCCCTCGACCTCACCGGCGACCCGGTCGGCATCGCCTCCGCGATCTGGCCGCACGGGCGCTGGAGGTTCGACTTCCGGGGCGAGGCCAACCACGCGGGCACCACCCGGCTGACGGACCGCCGCGACCCGATGCTCACGTACGCCGAGACGGTGCTGGCGGCCCGCCGCGAGGCGGAGCTCGCCGGAGCCCTCGCCACCTTCGGCAAGGTCGCCGTCGAGCCGAACGGTGTCAACGCCATCCCCTCCCTCGTCCGTGGCTGGCTCGACTCCCGCGCCGCCGATCAGGACCGCCTCGACGCCGTGGTCGGCGGCATCGAGCGGGCCGCCCGGGAACACGCCGAGCGGGCCGGGATCGACCTCGACGTCGTACAGGAGTCCTTCACGCCCGTCGTGGAGTTCGAGCACGCCCTGCGCGACGAACTCGGCAAGATCCTCAGGGGCCGGGGCGATGCGGACCGGGCCGTACCCGTCCTCGGTACCGGAGCCGGACACGACGCGGGTATTTTGTCCGCTTCGGTCCCGACCGCCATGCTGTTCGTACGGAACCCCACCGGGATCTCGCACTCGCCGGCCGAGCACGCCGCCGAGGACGACTGCGTGGCCGGGGTGATCGCACTCGCCGACGTACTGGAAGGTCTCGCGTGCAGCTGACAACGGAGCCGACGAGCAGGCCCGTCACCGTGACGTACTGGTTGTCCCACGCCTGGCTCGGCACGCATGTCGAGCCGGACGTCGCCCTGGACGTGTCCGGCGGGATCGTCGCCGGCGTCCGCACCGGCGTCTTTGCCCCGCCACCGGGCGCCACCGTGCTGCGCGGACTCACCCTCCCCGGGCTCGCCAACACCCACTCGCACGCCTTCCACCGTGCGCTGCGTTCCACCGTCCAGGTCGGCTCCGGCACCTTCTGGACCTGGCGCGAGACCATGTACCAGATCGCCGCCCGGCTCACCCCCGACTCCTACTACGACCTCGCCCGTGCCGTGTACGCCGAGATGGCCCTGGCCGGTATCACCGCGGTCGGCGAATTCCACTATCTGCACCACGCGCCGGGCGGCACCCCGTACAACAACCCGAACGCCATGGGCGAGGCGCTGATCGCGGCCGCGGGTGAGGCCGGTATCCGGATCACGCTGCTGGACACCGCCTACCTCTCCGCCGGATTCGGCCGGCGCCCCACCCAGTACCAGCAGCCCGATCACCACCAGCTGCGCTTCTCCGACATCACCGCCGACGCCTGGGCGGAACGCGCTTCCCTTCTCAAGGGCGACGACCACGCCCTGATCGGTGCGGCCGTCCACTCCGTGCGCGCCGTCCCGGCCACGCAGCTCGCCACCGTGGCCGCGTGGGCCGAGGAGCGGCAGGCCCCGCTCCATGTCCACCTCTCCGAACAGACCGCGGAGAACGACGCCTGCCTCGTCGCCCACGGCTGCACCCCCACCCGGCTCCTCGCCGACCACGGTGTCCTCGGCCCGCGCACCACCGGCATCCACAACACCCACCTGACCGGCGAGGACATCACACTCCTCGGCTCCTCGGCCACGGGCACCTGCATGTGCCCCACCACGGAACGCGACCTCGCCGACGGGATCGGTCCCGCCGCGGCCCTCCAGCGCGCCGGCTCGCCGCTCTCGCTCGGCAGCGACAGCCACGCCGTGATCGACCTCTTCGAGGAAGCTCGGGCGATGGAGCTCGACGAACGCCTGCGCACCCGGGCGCGCGGTCACTGGACGGCGGCCGCCCTGCTGCGCGCCGCGACCGTCGACGGGCATGCCGCGCTCGGCCGGCCCGAGGCGGGCATCCTCGAACCGGGGGCCCCCGCCGATCTGACGACCGTCGCCCTGGACTCGGTCAGAACAGCGGGGCCGGTGCCGAGGCTGGCCGCCGAGACAGTCGTATTCGCCGCCTCCGCAGCCGATGTGCGGCACACGGTCGTGGCGGGCCGGCACATCGTCCGCGACGGGCGGCACACGCTGGTCGAGGACGTCCCCGCGGCGCTCGCTTCGGCGATCGCCGCACTCCACCGCTGAGCGAGCCGGCCCGGAGACCGGTGATCCCCGAGCCCCCCGACCCGCGGATCACCGACTCCGAAGCCCCCGATTCCCAGGCCCTCGATTCCGAGGCTCCCGGCCCGTCGGTCGCCGCCCCCGAGCCCCCGGCTCCAGGGGACCCGACCCCGGGACCGCGCCGAGGGGCGGCGCCCCGACCCGCTCCCCACAGGCCCCGCCACGGGCCGCCCCGCAAGCCGATACCCAAGGAGAGCAGTCTCCCCATGACGACGACCGCCATCACCCACATCGCCAGTCTGGTCACCAACGACCCCTCCCTCCGCGCGGATTCCCCCCTGGGTCTGATCCGGGACGCCGCCGTCGTCATCGAGGACGACCGGGTCGTCTGGACCGGTGAGTCGAGCAAAGCACCCGCCACTGACAACGCCGTCGACGCGGGCGGCCGGGCGGCGATCCCCGGCTTCGTGGACTCCCACTCCCACCTCCTGTTCGCCGGCGACCGCACCGAGGAGTTCAACGCCCGGATGTCCGGCCGCGCCTACAGCGCGGGCGGCATCAGGACCACGGTCGCCGCCACCCGCGCCGCCACCGACGAAGAACTCTCCGCCAACGTCGCCCGCTACCTCGCCGAGGCGCTGCGCCAGGGCACCACCACCATCGAGACCAAGTCGGGCTACGGCCTCACCGTCGAGGACGAGGCACGCGCCCTGCGCATCGCCGCCCGGCACACCGAAGAGGTCACCTACCTCGGCGCCCACATCGTCTCCCCGGACTACGCCGACGACCCGGCCGGCTACGTCGACCTGGTCACCGGAGCGATGCTCGACGCCTGTGCCCCGTACGCCCGTTGGGTCGACGTCTTCTGCGAGAAGGGCGCGTTCGACGGGGACCAGGCCCGCGCCGTCCTCACCGCCGGCCGCGCCAAGGGCCTGCACCCCCGCGTCCACGCCAACCAGCTCGGCCACGGCCCCGGCGTCCAGCTCGCCGTCGAGCTCGACGCCGCGTCCGCCGATCACTGCACCCATCTCACCGACGCGGACATCGACGCACTGGCCCACGGCAACACCGTGGCCACCCTGCTCCCCGGCGCCGAGTTCTCCACCCGCGCCACCTGGCCGGACGCCCGCCGCATCCTCGACGCGGGCGCCACCGTCGCACTCTCCACCGACTGCAACCCGGGCTCGTCGTTCACGTCCTCCATGCCCTTCTGCATCGCTCTCGCCGTACGCGACATGGGCATGACCCCGGACGAGGCCCTCTGGTCCGCCACCGCCGGCGGCGCCGCGGCCCTGCGCCGTACGGACATCGGCCGCATCGCCCCCGGCGCCCGCGCAGATCTGGTCCTGCTCGACGCACCCAGCCATGTCCACCTCGCCTACCGGCCGGGCGTCCCCCTGGTCCACGCGGTCTGGCAGCACGGCGAACGCGTCGTCTGAGTCCTTGCCGCCGCGGCCGGGAGCCCGCCGAGGACCGGCGCCGCCGCGGCCGGGAGTCCGTGCGGCCGGGAGCCCGTGGATCCGGCACCCGTGACACGGCGTCACACATGCGGAAGGACCCGCCCGTTGCCGGTGCAGGTCCTTCCGCAAGGGGGCTCGCGGTATGCCGCGCGCGGGTGTTCCGCGGGCACGCGAGCTGCCCGTCACTCCTCCAGCGTCAGCCCCTTGCGGAGCTTGACCAGTGTGCGGGACAGCAGCCGCGACACATGCATCTGGGAGATGCCCAGCTCCTCACCGATCTCCGACTGCGTCATGTTGGCGACGAACCGGAGCGAGAGGATCGTGCGGTCACGGCCTGGCAGCGAGGCGATCAGCGGCTTCAGGGACTCGACGTACTCGATGCCTTCGAGTCCGTGGTCCTCGTAGCCGATGCGGTCCGCCAGCGCGCCTTCGTGGTCGTTCTCCTCGGGCTTGGCGTCCAGCGAGCTCGCGGTGTACGCGTTGCTCGCGGCCATACCCTCGACGACCTCGTCGTGGGTGATGTCGAGACGGTCGGCGAGCTCGCCCACGGTGGGCGAGCGATCCAGCTGCTGGGCGAGCTCGTCGCCCGCCTTGGCCAGGTCGAGCCGCAGCTCCTGCAGTCGGCGCGGGACGCGCACGGACCAACTGGTGTCGCGGAAGAAGCGCTTGATCTCACCGACGATGGTCGGCATCGCGAACGTCGGGAACTCCACGCCCCGACTGAGCTCGAAGCGGTCGATCGCCTTGATCAGGCCGATGGTGCCGACCTGGACGATGTCCTCCATCGGTTCGCTGCGGGAGCGGAACCGGGAGGCGGCGAACTTGACCAGGGCCAGGTTCAGCTCGACGAGCGTGTTGCGGACGTACGAGTACTCGTGGGTGCCCTCTTCGAGGGATTCGAGCCGTTCGAAGAGCGTCTTCGACAGGGCCCTGGCGTCCAGCGGCCCCACCTCGTCGTAGGGCGGGATCTCGGGAAGTCCTTCGAGACCGTCCGTGACGACGTGGTCGTCGGTGTCGGCGGCGGTGTCCGCGCCGATGGTGCTGATGTCGCTGTTGCGCGTGCCGTCCGAGACGTTCGCGGTAGGGGAGTCCGAGGGGGTCGGTCCCTGAGGACATGCTGACGTCGCGTCGTGCGTGCGCGGTGCGTCGAGCCGGGGTGACATGGTCTCCTCCATCGTTCTCGGCATATGGCTGCCGATGCCCATACGTGTTCCTGCGGTGAAGCGGCGCCTCCGAAGCCGGCCGTGTTTTGGGTGTCCTCATACCCTTACCCGGTTCGGATGGACAGTTACAAGCTCCAATTGAAGCTATATGTCCGGTTTGTTGAGGTCTTCGGGTACCGCGTGGCGAACGGAACGCGTACTGTTTCAGTGACGTCAGCGACAGCTACAACGAATCTGCATACGTAAAGACGCAGGCAGTGACGAACGGCGAAGAGGGACGGGCATGGACCGCGGGACGGTCGGCAGTGCGCATCGGGGTCGGCTTCAGGTCGAGGCCCGCACCGAGGGGCGCAGCGAGGTCGTGACGCCGGTGGGTGAGCTGGATCACCACACGGCGGATCTGCTGCGGGAGCCCCTGGAGAGCGCGGTCGAACAAGGGCGAGTACGCCTGGTGGTCGACTGCTCGCGACTCGAATTCTGTGATTCCACCGGGCTCAATGTGCTGCTCGGTGCCCGCCTCAAGGCGGAAGCGGCCGGGGGAAGGGTCCATTTGGCCGGAATGCTGCCGGTGGTGGCGCGGGTCTTCGAGATCACGGGGGCCGAGGCGGTCTTCACCGTCCACGACTCCCTCGAAGAGGCCCTGGACGCCTGATCGTGGCGCGTTCCGCGGCCCGGGTGCCTCCTGTGTTGCCCGTGTCACGCGGTCCACGTGGATGAAGTGGGTGTTGTCACGATTCAGCCGGGCAGAAGACATCCGGCAGGGCTCTGGGTGACCGCGCACTCTGCATCTGTATCTGTACTTGTATCTGTTCGATGGCGACATGGTGAATCGGTGAGGTGAAGCGCTGATGAGCACCACCCGGCAGCATCCGCCGGGCGACCTCGGCCGTGAGCCGGAGGACGCCGGAGCGGGCGCACGCGAGGACGCGGACGCCGGCGCGGTAGCCCCCGAGCCGGCCGAGCGGCAATGGCGCACATTGTCGCTGCGGGGGATCGCCGGCATCGTGCCGACGGCCCGTGACTTCGCCCGCCAGGCGCTCCACGACTGGGGCTGGCTCCCCGCGTCGAGCGCCGACGGACGCGCCGCCGCCGAGGACGTCCTGCTGGTCGTCTCCGAACTGGTCACCAACGCCTGTCTGCACGCGGACGGACCCGAGGAACTGCGTATCGCCTGCACGGCGAAGGTGCTGCGGGTGGAGGTCGCCGACTCGGGCGCGGGCCAGCCCGCGCCGCGCACCCCGCACCGGGCCGGGCGGCCCGGCGGGCACGGCATGTTCATCGTGCAGCGGCTCTGCCTGGACTGGGGCGTCCTGCGGGTGGCGGACCGGGCCGGCAAGACCGTCTGGGCGGAGCTGGCCGCCCCGGCCTAGGCGCTTTCGTCCGGACCGGTCCCGGTTCCCCGCCGGGCCCCGGGGGTGTGCGGCCCCGCATTCGCGCCTTTGAGGAGCGCGCCGGATCGGCGCGCTCTTTGTCTTCCCTCCACAAGGCCCCAGGCGTACCTTGAGCGCCCGATCTGATGTGTCGTCAGTAACTTGCGTCGGTGAGAGACGGGCGCACGGCGACCTCCGGCATGAGGGGAAACTCAAGGTGTCCTACCAGAAGCGAACAGCTCTCGCGCTGGCGTCCGCGCTGGCGGGCACGGTGGTGCTGATGGCCGCGCCCGCCGCGCACGCCACGGTCGTGGACGTCGACTACCAGTGCAAGACCCCGATCGGCGACAAGAGCGCCGTGTCTCCCATCGACATCAAGAGTGTCAAGAGCGGCGGTGGCTACAAGCTCACGATGTCCTTCCAGAAGGGCGTGTCGTCCAGCCCCGTCGAGCTGGGCAAGGGTGCGATGAACCCCAGCGCGGTCATCAAGGTCGGGGGCGCCGACCCGGGCCAGGTCCAGGTCTCCGGGGCGTCGAACTCCGCGGCCATACCCGCCAACACCCCCATCAAGATCAGTGACCTGTCGGGTACGTACACGCCGAAGAAGAGCGGCAAGGTCGACTTCACCGCCGGTGTGCTCACCATCAAAGCGCTCGGTACGACCACGACCTGTACGCCCTCCAACAACCCGGGTCCGTCGCTCCAGCTCGATGTGACGGCCGCGGGCAACGCGCAGAGCACCCCGGTGGACGACGGTGGGCAGTTGCCGAAGACCGGCCCGCTCGACTCGGCCGTGGCGCTCGGCACGCTCGGGGGCACGGTGCTGCTGACCGGCGCGGCCGGAGTGCTCTGGCTGACCAGGCGCGGGCAGCGGGCCGTGGGCCGATAGGACAGCGGGGCATCTCTTCGGATCGGGACGGATCCGAACAGGCCCCGGCCGCCCACGAGCCAGCCGTCGTCACGCACAAGGGAGCCGCCCATGCCGTCGCCGCCCGGTCACGCCGTCCGACTCGCCCTCACCGTCATGCTGTTCGTCCTCGCCACGACACCGGTGGCGGGTGCCGCGGACCGGACGCCGACGTCCGGGGAGGCCGCGTGGACGGCCCGGCCCGCGGTGAGCGGTTCCGGGGCGGACGACGGCAGGCCGTACTTCTATCTGGAGGGCCCGCCCGGCACCGTGCTCCAGGACCGGCTCTCCGTCACCAACCCCGGTACGGCCCCGGTCACCGTGCGGCTGAGCGGTGCCGACGCGTACAACGCCGAGGACGGCGGTTTCTCGGTACGCCGCGGTACGGGATCCACCGGGACCGGTGCCTGGCTGCGGACCGCCGCCGCCGAGGTGACCGTGCCGGCCCGTACCCGCGCCGATGTGCCGTTCTCGGTCACGGTGCCGACGGGCGCGACGCCGGGCGACCACCCCGGCGCGATCGTCGTACGCGGCGGCGACCGCTCGGTGGGCGTACGGGTCCAACTGCGGGTGGGCGGGCCGACGCTGGCCGCGCTCACCGTCGAGGACGTCAGCGTGTCCGGGCGGGCGATCCACTACACGCTGGTCAACCGCGGCAACACGGTCCTGGTCCCGCGGATCACGGTCGGCGCCGAAGGGGTGTTCGGAACGCTGCTGCGGCGCGATGCCCGCACGCTGCCGGTGGAGCTGCTGCCCGGACAGCGCGTCAGGCTCGCCGAACCGTGGCGGGACGCCCCGGCCCTGGACTCCGCGACCGTACGACTGCGCGTCACGGCGGCGGGCGGTGCGCACGGCGAGGCGACGGCCCGTGCGGTCTTCGTCCCCTGGCTGCCGGTGACCGGCGGCGCGCTGCTGATCCTGGCCGCCGTAGCGGCGGGAGCGTACGCGTACCGGCTCCGGCGCTCGCGCGGACGGCCGTCCGACGGAGCCGACGACGGCCGCCCCGGACCGTCCTCGGGCGAACGACAGCACTCGGAGAGCAGGCACTTGGCGAAGGCGGGAGCGGAATCGTGACTGGACAGGCCGGACCGGCACCACTGCACGGCGGCGTCCACCGGCGGGCCGCCGTGCTGCTCGGCGTACTGCTGCCCGCCCTGCTGATGCTCTTTGCGACCGGCGCCGACGCGGCGGGTACGAGGGCCGCGGACCCGAAGCCCGCGGTCACCCTCTCCAAGCAGCAGGCGGGCAAGGGCGGTGACATCACCGTCAAGGGCAGCGGCTGGCGTCCGAACACGCTGCTGATGATGCTCATCTGCGGCCGGTCCACCCCCGACCGCGGCGTGATCGGCGGCACCAACTCCTGCGCCAACGCCGAAGGTCGAGCCGTCACCACCGGTACCGCGGGCGCCTTCCGCAAGAAGATGCCGGTCGCCGAGCCGCCCGTGCCCTGCCCCTGCGTGGTCCATGTCGCGACCGTCACCGGAGAACAGGCCACCGCCGACGCCGTGTTCGTCGTCGCGGGCCACCCGGTCGCCGCGCTGCCCGAGGAGACCGGGGGCGGCAGGCTGGCGGTGCTGGCCACCACCCGGCTGGAGGGCGACAGCTCCATCCTCACCTGGTTCGGCGCCCCGCCGTCCCGGCAACTGGTCTTCACCGTCGGCAATCTGGGTTCCGCCCCCGTCAAGGATCCGGTCTTCCGGATCGGCACCGCGCACGGCGTCTTCGCCCCGCAGTGGGAGGAGCGGCAGTGGCGCGGCACCATCGAGTCCGGCCGCAAGGCGCAGATCAAGCTGCCGGTCGAACTGTCGGCGGGCGCCCACGGCGACTACCAGATCTCGCTGAAGTACGGCAGCAAGGTCCTGGCCGAGCAGCCGTGGGGGGTCGGCCGCCCCTGGGGCGTCACGCTGTTCTGGATCCTGCTGTGCGTCGTCGTACCGGCCGCCGTGTTCCGCATCGGCATGGCGATCGTCGACAAGGTACGCCCCCGCTCCGCGCGCACCCCGGCCCGTTCCGGACGCCGTCGCCGCCCGCGACTCACCGGGGCGACCGCCGGGCCCCCGAAGCTGCGCCGCCCACCGCGGCCTGCCGAGGGCCCCGCTGGCGCGCCCACGACCACGACGGCCGCGCTGCCGTGGTTCACACCGGATTCCGCACCGTCAGAGAACAGACCGACGACGAAGGGACATTCGTGAGTACGCAACGGAGGACGGTCGCGGCGGGAGTCGCGATGATGCTCGGCAGCGCGGGCCTGCTGCTGGCCGCGAGCCCGGCCCAGGCCGCCGACATCTCGTACAGGACGGAGTGCATACCCCCGCCCATCTCCGGGCTGCCGGCCGTGCAGGGCACCACCGTGGTGCAGTTGACCGCGCCCGCCGAGGCCAAGGTCGGGGACACCGTCGAGGTGGTGTGGAAGACGGTCGAGGCCGCTTCCAAGAACCCCGACGTGCTCGATCTGGACAAGGACACGGTCAAGCCGACCGGCACGATCAAGGTGGGCGGGGCGGCCACCGGCACCCTCCAGATGGAGGGGCCGCGGCAGAACCCGCCGATCCCGAAGAACAGCGCCATGGTGCTGCCCGACATGAAGGGCACACTGAAGCTGGAGAAGGTCGGTGAGATCACGCTCACACCGGACGCGTACAACATCAACGTCTCCAAGCCGATCTCCACCGACACCAAGTGCTCCCCGAAGGAGACCGTGCAGCCGGGCGCGACCATCAAGGTCACGGAGGGTGGCGGATCCACGACGGCGGGCGGCACGTCCTCCGGCTCCACCTCCGGTTCCACGACGGCGGGCGGTACGACCTCGGGCTCCACCACGGGCGGTACGACGAGCGGCGGTTCCACCTCCGGCTCCACGGCGGGCGGCACGTCGTCCGGCTCCACGACGGCGGGCGGCGCCACCTCGGGCTCCGGCGGCGGCCAGACCGACTTCCCCGGCAAGGAGGTCTCGGTCCACTTCACCTGCACGTCCCCCGGACCGGCCGACATCGCCTCCAAGGTGACGATCAACGCCAAGAGGAGCGGCGGGAGCTACGCGCTCACGGTCAAGACGGCCAAGGGCGTGATGGACAGCCCGGCCGCGTTGCCCGCCGGTGCGCTCAAGCCGTCCATGGACATCGTCATCGGTGGCGCCGACAAGGGCTCGGTGAAGGTCAGCGGACCGGCCAACGCCGCACCGCTGGAGCAGGGCAAGCCGGTCGACCTGTCCGACATGACCGGCACCTACAAGCCGGGCGCGTCCGGGAAGTCCACGCTCAGCCCCGGCACCCTGACGATCGATGTCACCCTGGGCGCCTCGAAGATCAACATTCCCTGCAAGGTCAAGGGATCGGTGACCCCGTCACTGGAACTCGACACGACCGCCCAGCAGGGCGGCGCCTCCGGTTCCTCCACGACGGGCTCCACCGGCTCCGCGGCCGGCGGTACGGCCTCCGGCGGCGGACTGGCCGCCACCGGGGCCGAGGACAACGGCACCCTGCGTGCGCTCGGCCTGGTCGCGGGGACGGCGATCCTGCTGGGTGGCGCCGTGTTCACCTTCACCCCGTGGCGCAGGCTGCGTGGCACCAGGTGAGCCCGCTCACGTAGCGCCGGGACGAGGTTCACCGGCACGAGGTGAACCCACAAGGGCCGCCGCACCGGTCGACGGTGCGGCGGCCCTTGTGCCGTGGACGGTGCGGGAACCGTACGTCAGCGCACGTCGCCCATGAGCTCCACGACCTTCTTGCGGTACATCCAGATCGCGACCGCCGCGACGATCGCGAGTGCCGCCTCCAGGCCCACCATGCCGGTCTTGTTCAGGTTGACACCCGCCAGCGACAGCAGGCTGGTGGTGCAGTCGCCCGCGGTGACGGCGAGGAACCAGACACCCATCATCTGGCTGCCGTACTTCGCCGGAGCCATCTTCGTGGTGACCGAGAGGCCGACCGGGGAGAGGCAGAGCTCACCGACGGTCTGCAGGAAGTAGATCGACACCAGCCACATCGGGCTGACCTTGTCGCCGTCCGTGGTCATGGTCAGCGGCAGCATGAAGACGAGGAAGGAGACGCCGACCAGGAAGAGGCCCGAGCCGAACTTGACGACCGTGCTCGGCTCCTTGCCACGCCGGTTCAGCGCCAGCCATATCCAGGCGACGACCGGGGCCAGCGCCATGATGAAGACCGGGTTGACCGACTGGTACCAGGAGGTCGGGAAGCTCACCCCCAGCACGCTGTTCGTGGTGGAGGACTCACCGAAGAGCGACATCGTGGAGCCGCCCTGGTCGTAGATCATCCAGAACACGGCCGCGGCGACGAAGAACCAGATGTAGCCGGACATCTTCGACTGCTCGGTCTTCGAGAGGTCCCGGTCCCGCTTGATCCGCACCAGCACGGCGATCGGAATGATCAGGCCGGCGACGGTGATCGGGACGAGCGCCCAGTTGAGCGTGTACACATCGGTGGCGACGAGCACGCCGTAGAAGACGGCGGCGGCCATCAGCCACAGCAGACCCTTGCGCAGGGTCGTACGGCGCTCCTCGGCCGACAGCGGCTTCGGGACGACGCTGCTGCGGGCGCTGAGGTGGCGCGTACCGATGAGGAACTGGGCCAGGCCCAGCGCCATGCCGCCCGCGGCGATGGCGAAGCCGAGGTGCCAGTTCACCTTCTCGCCGACCGTGCCGATGATCAGCGGGGCGGCGAAGGCACCGAGGTTGATGCCCATGTAGAAGACGGTGAAGCCGCCGTCGCGGCGCGGGTCCTCCGGGCCGTTGTAGAGGTGGCCGACCATCGTCGAGATGTTGGCCTTCAGCAGACCGGAGCCGAGCGCGACCAGCGCCAGACCGGCGAAGAAGGTGCCCGAGCCGGGCAGCGCCAGCGTGAGGTGGCCCACCATGATGATCGCCGCCGAGACGGTGACCGTCTTGCGCGGCCCCCAGACCCGGTCGCCGAACCAGCCGCCGGGCATGGCCAGCAGGTACACCATGGCCATGTAGATGGAGTAGATCGCGGTGGCCGTGGCCGCGTTCATGTGCAGGCCGGAACCGGAGACCAGATAAAGCGGAAGCAGGGCCCTCATGCCGTAGAAGCTGAAGCGCTCCCACATCTCGGTCATGAAGAGAGTGGCCAGGCCGCGGGGGTGGCCGAAGAAGGTCTTCTCGGATCCAGATGTACTGGCCGAGTCCTTCGTCAGGCTGGACGCCATGGTCGATCCTTGGGTGCTCGGGACGCGACGCCTTGTGAGCGTGACGCGCCCGGTGGGGGGAGGCCGACACCGACCCGGCCGCACCCCACCCCCACGCCTGACAGGGGATTCGTCCCGACCGCCGGACTCACCGGGGAGCCGACTGGAGGAGACGGGGACCGACCGCGTCGGGATCCACGCCCGGCGCGCATCCTCGCGCTCCGGGCCCGGCCACAGGTCATTCACTGAAGTCACGGCTGGCGGGTACCAGCCGACAAACAAAAGAGACCCTTGGCGCTAAAAGCTGCCCAAGGGTCCTTGAGTAGTGCAACAGGCGTCAAGCCACCATACGCACGACACCGCCGGATATGAATGGACTTGAGAGATGGATCACAGGTTTCGATGGAACCGCACACCCATATTCGAAGGCGTTTCTCCGATTTCCCTGCGGACCCGCAGGGCTTTTCGATCACCTCACAGCATCCCCCCTGCGCGGACTACCATCACTCCATGACCCGTGTACTGCTCGCCGAGGACGACGCATCCATCTCGGAGCCACTGGCCCGCGCCCTGCGTCGGGAGGGTTACGAGGTCGAGGTCCGCGAAGACGGTCCGACCGCTCTCGACGCCGGCCTCCAGGGCGGAATCGACCTGGTCGTACTCGACCTGGGCCTGCCCGGGATGGACGGCCTCGAAGTCGCCCGCAGGCTCCGTGCCGACGGCCATACCGTGCCGATCCTGGTGCTCACCGCCCGCGCCGACGAGGTGGACACCGTCGTCGGCCTGGACGCGGGCGCCGACGACTACGTCACCAAGCCCTTCCGCCTGGCCGAACTGCTCGCCCGTGTCCGGGCCCTGCTGCGCCGCGGCGCCAGCGAGCCCGCCCCGCAGCCCGCCACCCACGGCGTCAGGATCGACGTCGAGTCGCACCGGGCCTGGATGGGCGACGAGGAACTCCAGCTCACGGCAAAGGAATTCGACCTGCTGCGGGTCCTGGTCCGCGACGCCGGCCGGGTCGTCACCCGCGACCAGCTGATGCGCGAGGTCTGGGACACCACCTGGTGGTCGTCGACCAAGACCCTCGACATGCACATCTCCTGGCTCCGCAAGAAGCTCGGCGACGACGCGGCCAACCCCCGCTACATCGCGACCGTACGGGGCGTCGGCTTCCGCTTCGAGAAGAGCTGACGTACAGAAGCACTCATGCGCCGCAGACTGATCAACTCCACGCTCGCCGTGGTGCTCGTGGTGATCGCCGTCTTCGGCGTCTCCCTCGTCATCGTCGAGAGCCGCACCATCAGCAACAGCGCCCAGGAGAGCGTCGACTCCGAGGCGCTGCGGCTGATCAGCGTCGTCGAGAGCCGGCTCCTGGGCGACGAGCGGATCAACCCCGCGCTGCTGGCCGAGCAGATCTCCAGGAAGCGCTACGCCCTGGTCAAGATCCCCGGGCGAGCCCCCCTCGAAGTCGGTACGCGCCCCACCGGCCGGGTGATCAGCAGCACGGCCGAGGGGGAGCAGGGCGAACGGGTCACCGTCGAGGAGTCCAGCTCCGCCGTCACCCGAGAGGTCGGCCGCACCCTGCTGATCATCGGCGCGGTGGCCCTGCTGGCCATCGTCTCGGCGGTGCTCCTCGCGGTGCGTCAGGCCAACAAACTGACCTCACCGCTGACCGACCTCGCCGAGACCGCCGAACGTCTGGGCTCCGGCGACCCGCGCCCGCGCCACAAGAGGTACGGAGTACCGGAGCTGGACCGGGTCGCCGACGTCCTGGACGCCTCCGCCGAACGGATCGCCCGGATGCTCACCGCGGAACGCCGGCTGGCCGCCGACGCCTCGCACCAGCTCCGTACGCCGCTGACCGCGCTCTCCATGCGGATCGAGGAGATCTCCGTCACCGACGACCCGGACACGGTGAAGGAGGAGGCGAACATCGCCCTCACCCAGGTCGAGCGCCTCACCGACGTGGTCGAGCGGCTGCTGACCAACGCCCGCGATCCGCGGACCGGCTCCGCCGTCGTCTTCGACCTCGACGAGGTCGTCAAGCAGCAGATCGAGGAGTGGCGCCCGGCCTACCGGGGCGAGGGCCGCGCCATCGTCCGCTCCGGAAAGCAGGGGCTGCGGGCCGTCGGTACACCCGGCGCGGTCGCCCAGGTGCTGGCCGCCCTGATCGAGAACTCACTGATGCACGGAGGCGGTACGGTCGCGCTGCGCACCCGGGTCACCGGCAACCAGGCGGTCATCGAGGTCACGGACGAGGGTCCGGGCGTGCCTCCCGACCTCGGCGCCAGGATCTTCGAGCGGACGATCAGCGGCCGCAACTCCACCGGCATCGGCCTCGCGGTGGCCAGGGACCTTGCGGAGGCGGACGGCGGACGGCTCGAACTGCTCCAGCAGCAGCCACCGGTCTTCGCGCTCTTCCTCAGCCGGGTGGCCCTGAAGAGACAGGAACCGGAACGCCCGGTGCGGTGAAGCGGCCAGGGCGTGTTTCGAAAGTAGCGTCGTCCGCCCGCAGGGCGGGGCCGGGGGTGTCTGGTGCGTGCGATCGCAAGGCGGAGGGAGGAGAGCGCAGCGGGCTGCGCCGACGACCGACAACGCAGCGAGCGTGCGTGCCGGGCGCCCCCGGCCAGACGGGGCTTTCGAAACACGCCCTACCGCCGGGCGGAGTCCGCCTCGACCTGCGGCACCTGCTCCGTACGCCCCTGCTTGATGAACCCCCCGGCGTTCAGCACGGCTTCCTTCGCGGGCAGCGCCTTGAACACCCACGTCCGGTAGGACCAGAAGCGGAACAGCGTCGCGATGCCGATCCCGAGGATCTTGAAGACATTGCTCTGGAATGGGCTGTTCCACCCGAACCCGTACGTCGCCACGTACAGCACACCGGTCTCGATGACCGCACCGACCGCGCTGAACAGCAGGAACAGCGTCAGTTCGCGGGTCCGCCCGCTCTTGTCGCGGTCCCGGTACGTCCAGTAGCGGAAGCCGACGTAATTGAAGAGGATCGCGACGAGCGTCGCCAGCAGCCCCGCCCGCACCACCTGGAGATCCGTGGTGCGCCAGAGCAGGTTGGACACCGCGATATTGACGACCAGGCCGCAGGCGCCGACCGCGCCGAACTTGGCGACCTCCCGGGCCAGCAGATCCAGCCGGGCCCGCAGTGCGCCCCGTTCGCTCATGGTGATGGTTCAGCCTGTCTGTCGGTTACGTCAGCCAAGCCATGCTAGCCGCCTCCCTCACAGGGCGCCGGGGATGTTCGGACAGGTGCGGCCGTGCTCGACGAACCCCGCCCGGCGGGGGCGGCGGAGGGCGTCGTCGGGCGAGCTTCGGGGCGGCGGATACCCTGGAGGAGTGACGTTCCCGGTAGTCGGTATGGTCGGCGGCGGTCAGCTCGCCCGTATGACCCACGAGGCGGGCATCCCCCTCGGCATCAAGTTCAAGCTCCTCAGTGACACCCCCCAGGACTCGGCGGCCCAGGTGGTGAACGAAGTCGTCGTCGGCGACTATCGCGACCTGGACACGCTGCGTGCTTTCGCGCGCGGCTGTGACGTGATCACCTTCGATCACGAGCACGTACCGACCGAACACCTGCGGGCCCTGGAGGCGGACGGCATCCCCGTGCGCCCCGGCCCGGAGGCGCTGGTGCACGCCCAGGACAAGGGGGTGATGCGCGCGAAGCTCACCGAGATCGGCGCGCCCTGCCCCCGCCACCGCGTCGTGACGGACCCGGCGGACGTCGCGGCCTTCGCCCAGGAGGTCGGGGGCTTCCCCGTCGTCCTCAAGACGGTCCGCGGCGGCTACGACGGCAAGGGCGTGTGGGTGGTCCGCTCCGAGGCGGACGCGGCCGACCCGTTCCGCGCCGGTGTCCCGGTCCTCGCCGAGGAGAAGGTCGACTTCATACGGGAGCTGGCGGCCAACATCGTCCGCTCGCCGCACGGCCAGGCCGTCGCCTACCCGGTCGTCGAGTCGATCCAGGTCGACGGGGTCTGCGACACGGTGATCGCCCCGGCCCCGGAGCTGGACGAGCGGCTCGCCGGCGAGGCCCAGCAGCTCGCCCTCCGGATCGCCTCCGAACTCGGTGTCGTCGGCCACCTCGCCGTCGAACTCTTCGAGACCCGTGGACCCGACGGCAAGCCCGGCATCCTGGTCAACGAGCTGGCCATGCGTCCGCACAACTCCGGGCACTGGACCCAGGACGGCGCGATCACCTCGCAGTTCGCCAACCACGTCCGGGCCGTCCTCGACCTGCCGCTCGGCGACCCGCGTCCGCGCGCCACCTGGACGGTCATGTCCAACGTCCTCGGCGGCGACTACCCGGACATGTACCAGGCGTACCTGCACTGCATGGCCCGCGACCCGCAGCTCAAGATCCACATGTACGGCAAGGACGTGAAGCCCGGCCGCAAGGTCGGACACGTCAACACCTACGGCGACGACCTGGCGGACGTGCGTGAGCGCGCCCGGCACGCGGCCGACTACCTGCGAGGAACGATCACCGAATGACTTCCCCCGCCACCGCCGCGCCGGTCGTCGGCATTGTCATGGGCTCGGACTCCGACTGGCCCGTCATGGAAGCAGCGTCCAAGGCCCTCGACGAGTTCGAGATCCTCTACGAGGTCGACGTCGTCTCCGCCCACCGCATGCCGCGCGAGATGATCGCGTACGGCGAGCAGGCCGCGGAGCGCGGTCTCAAGGTGATCGTCGCGGGCGCGGGTGGTGCCGCCCATCTGCCCGGCATGCTCGCCTCCGTCACCCCGCTCCCGGTCATCGGTGTGCCGGTCCCGCTGAAGTACCTGGACGGCATGGACAGCCTGCTCTCCATCGTGCAGATGCCCGCCGGTGTCCCCGTCGCGACCGTCTCGGTCGGCGGCGCACGCAACGCCGGCCTGCTGGCCGCGCGCATCCTCGCCGCCCACGACAGCGAGCTGCTGGCGCGGATGCAGGAGTTCCAGCAGGAGCTGAACGAGCAGGCGACGGAGAAGGGCAAGCGGCTGCGCGCCAAGGTCGAGGGCGCCGACTCCTTCGGTTTCGGGAAGTAGGCCCCGGTGGAGAAGGCCGAACAGCTTGAGCGGGCGGCGGAACTCCTCGCCGAGTACCCCGTCGTCGACGGGCACAACGACCTGCCGTGGGCGCTGCGCGAACAGGTCGGCTACGACCTCGACGCCCGCGACATCGCCACCGACCAGTCCGCCCATCTGCACACCGACATCCCGCGGCTGCGCGCGGGCGGCGTCGGCGCCCAGTTCTGGTCCGTCTACGTGCGGTCCGACATGGCGGGCGACGAAGCCGTCAGCGCCACGCTCGAACAGATCGACGTGGTCGCCGAGCTGCTGGAGCGCCACCCCGCGGACCTGCGGCGCGCTTTGACCGCCGACGACATGGAGGCGGCCCGCGCCGAGGGCCGCATCGCCTCCCTGATGGGTGCCGAGGGCGGCCACTCCATCAACAACTCGCTGGGCACCCTGCGCGCCCTGCACACCCTGGGCGTCCGCTACATGACGCTCACCCACAACGACAACATCGCGTGGGCGGACTCGGCGACCGACGAGCCGGGCGTCGGCGGTCTCTCGCCCTTCGGCCACGAGGTCGTACGGGAGATGAACCGCACCGGCATGCTGGTCGACCTCTCCCATGTGGCGGCCACCACCATGCGCGACGCGCTCGACACCTCCTCGGCGCCGGTGATCTTCTCGCACTCCTCGTCGCGCGCGGTCTGCGACCACCCGCGCAACATCCCGGACGACGTCCTCGGCCGCCTTCCGGCCAACGGCGGCATCGCCATGGCGACCTTCGTGCCGAAGTTCGTCCTCCCGGCGGCCGTCGACTGGACCCGTGCCGCGGACGAGAACCTGCGCGCCCACGGCCTGCACCACCTCGACACCACCGCGCGGGCCATGGAGATCCACGCCGCCTTCGAGGCGGCCAACCCGCGCCCGATGGCGACCGTGGCGACGATCGCCGACCACCTCGACCACATGCGCGAGGTCGCCGGGATCGACCACATCGGCATCGGCGGCGACTACGACGGCACCGCCTTCCTCCCGGAGGGCCTTGGGGACGTCGCGGGCTATCCGAACCTGATCGCGGAGCTGTTCGGCCGCGGCTGGTCGAGCGCCGATCTCGCCAAGCTCACCTGGCAGAACGCGGTACGGGTGCTGCGCGACGCCGAGGACGTCGCGCGCGAGCTGGGCACGCGCCGGGCGCCGTCGCACGCCACGATCGAGCAGCTGGACGCCCAGGCCGGCTGAGCCGGAGTTCCTGACTGCGGGGCGCCCCTAGGGGCGCCCCGCACGTTTTTCTGCCCGCTTCTAACACGCACACAGACAGAACGGGTGCCCCGCGGGATCCGCGTACACCCGGAAGGTCCGCTCCCGGTCCGCCGCGTCCAGCACGGTCGCGCCCTGCGCGAGCACCTCCTTCTCCGCCGCGTCCAGATCCGGCACGGACAGATCCAGATGGAACTGCTGCGAACCGTCCGGACGCGGCCACTGCGGCGGTACGTGACCGGGCGCGCCCTGGAACGCGAGCCGCGTGCCTCCGGCCCCGGTCAGCTCCACCCAGCCCTCGCCGTCGTCCTCGACCTTCCCGCCGAGCAGCCCGGCGTAGAAGCCGGCGAGCGCGGCGGGATCGGGACAGTCCAGAACGACAGCACCCAGTGTGGCGACAGCCATGGCACTTCCTCCTTCGAACGGGGACAGACTTCGGGCAGGGAAAGTTACCTCTAAGTCGTCTCAACAGGTAACCGTTACTGCATGCTGCCGCACTGGAGGTAACGTCGCAACCATGAATGCGAAGGATTCCGCGCCCGGTGGACTCGCCCTGATCGAGGCCCTGGTCAACACACTGGACGTCGAGACCGGTGCGGACGCCCTCGATACCGCGGACGGGCGCGCCGCCTTCTCCCTCACCGAGTCCGAGGTCCCGGACGCGCGCGTGCTGCGCGAGGCGCTCCGTACCGCCTGCCTCGCCCACGCCGGCCACCGCCCGCCGGACGGCGCCGCCGCGCCCCCGCTCGACCGGCTGCTCGCCGAAGCGCCCCTGCGCGTCAGCGTGGACGCGGCGGGCGCCGCCACATTGCGTCCCGCGGCCGAACCGGCGGGGCTGACCATGCGCGTCGCGGCGGCCATCGCCACCGCGGCGGCCGACGGCACCTGGGCCCGGCTCAAGGCATGCGAGGCCGAGGACTGCCAGTGGGCGTACTACGACCGCAGCCCGGCGGGGCGCCGCCGCTGGTGCTCCATGTCGGTGTGCGGCGCCCGCGCCAAAATGCGCACCTACCGCGCCAAGCGCGGCTGAGGGGCGCGGGTCAGGCCGTCGGGCGTCCCATCGCCCGGAACGTCCAGCCGGCCTTGCGCCACAGCTCGCTGTCGAGCGCGTTGCGGCCGTCCAGGATGATCCGGCGGGAGGCGACCTCGCCGAGCGCCGCCGGGTCCAGCTCGCGGAACTCCCGCCACTCCGTCAGATGCAGCACCACATCCGCGCCGCGCACCGCGTCCAGCGCCGAGTCCGCGTAACCGAGCGTGGGGAAGAGCCTGCGGGCGTTGTCCATGCCCTTCGGGTCGAAGACCGTGACCTGGCCGCCCTGCAGCTGTATCTGCCCCGCCACGTTCAGCGCCGGCGAGTCCCGTACGTCGTCCGAGTCCGGCTTGAACGTCGCGCCCAGCACCGCCACCCGCTTGCCGAGGAACGAATCGCCGCCCACGGCCTCCCGGGCCAGCTCCACCATGTGGCCGCGGCGCCGCATGTTGACCGAGTCGACCTCGCGCAGGAAGGTCAGCGCCTGGTCCGCGCCCAGCTCGCCGGCGCGCGCCATGAAGGCCCGGATGTCCTTCGGCAGGCAGCCGCCGCCGAAGCCGATCCCGGCCCGCAGGAACTTCGAGCCGATCCGCTCGTCGTGCCCGATCGCCTCGGCCAGCTTCACCACATCACCGTCGGCGGCCTCGCAGACCTCGGCCATGGCGTTGATGAACGAGATCTTCGTGGCCAGGAAGGAGTTGGCCGCGGTCTTCACCAGCTCGGCGGTCGGGAAGTCCGTCACCACGAACGGCGAACCCTCGGCGACCGGCGCCGCGTACACCTCGCGCAGCAGCTTCTCGGCCCGCTCGCTCGCCACACCGACGACGATCCGGTCCGGGTGCAGAGTGTCCTTCACGGCGAAGCCCTCGCGCAGGAACTCCGGGTTCCAGGCCAGCTCCGCGTCCGTGCCCGCCGGCGCCAGCTCCGTCAGCCGCGCCGCGAGCCGGGCGGCCGAGCCCACAGGGACGGTCGACTTCCCGACGACCAGGACGGGCCGGGTCAGATGCGGTGCCAGCGACTCGAAGGCGCTGTCGACGTAGCTCATGTCGCAGGCGTACTCGCCGTGCTTCTGCGGAGTGTTCACGCAGACGAAGTGGACGTCGCCGAAGGCCGCCACCTCTTCCCACGAGGTGGTGAACCGCAGCCGCCCGGTCGATCCCTCGATGCCCTCGACGTGCTTGCGGAGCAGCTCCTCCAGGCCCGGCTCGTACATCGGGACCTTGCCGGTGCTGAGCATCTCGATCTTCTCGGGCACGACATCGAGGCCGAGCACTTCGAAGCCCAGCTCCGCCATGGCCGCGGCGTGGGTGGCGCCGAGGTAGCCGGTGCCGATCACAGTGATCCTGAGGGCCATGGAGTGCTCCTGGAAGGTGCGGACAGACGTGCGGTGAACGAGCATAGTCGTGCCCTCGAAGGCCCGGTTTCCGGCTGCCCGCGTGGGTTCTCCCACCCCTGTCGTGAAGCTCACGCGCGCATTCCATAGGCCATCAGGGGAGCCGGGCTCTAAAATTGGGTTACTTAACGGTAGTTAGCTTCATGGGGAGTGAGCGTCTTGGCGGGTTCGACCGATTTCGACCTGTACCGTCCGGCCGAGGAGCACGAGATGCTCCGCGAGACGGTGCGTGCGCTCGCCGAGGCGAAGATCGCCCCTTACGCGGCGGCGGTCGACGAGGAGGCGCGCTTCCCGCAGGAGGCGCTGGACGCCCTGACCGCCGCGGACCTGCACGCGGTGCACGTACCCGAGGAGTACGGCGGCGCGGGCGCCGACGCCCTCGCCACGGTCATCGTGATCGAGGAGGTGGCCCGTGTCTGCGCCTCCTCCTCCCTCATCCCGGCCGTGAACAAGCTCGGCTCGCTCCCGGTGATCCTCTCCGGTTCCGAGGACCTGAAGAAGAAGTACCTGGGCCCGCTGGCCAAGGGCGACGGCATGTTCTCGTACTGCCTCTCCGAGCCCGACGCGGGTTCCGACGCGGCGGGCATGAAGACCAGGGCCGTGCGCGACGGCGACTTCTGGGTGCTCAACGGCGTGAAGCGCTGGATCACCAACGCGGGCGTCTCCGAGTACTACACGGTGATGGCCGTCACCGACCCGACCAAGCGCTCCAAGGGCATCTCGGCCTTCGTCGTCGAGAAGTCGGACGAGGGCGTCTCCTTCGGCGCCCCGGAGAAGAAGCTCGGCATCAAGGGGTCCCCGACCCGCGAGGTCTACTTCGACAACGTCCGCATCCCCGCCGACCGCATCATCGGCGAGGAGGGCACCGGCTTCGCCACCGCGATGAAGACCCTGGACCACACCCGCATCACCATCGCGGCCCAGGCCCTCGGCATCGCCCAGGGCGCCCTCGACTACGCCAAGGGCTACGTCAAGGAGCGCAAGCAGTTCGGCAAGCCGATCGCCGACTTCCAGGGCGTCCAGTTCATGCTCGCCGACATGGCCATGGAGCTGGAGGCGGCCCGCCAGCTCACCTACTCCGCCGCCGCCAAGTCCGAGCGCCTCGACGGCGACCTCACCTTCTTCGGCGCGGCGGCCAAGTGCTTCGCCTCCGACGTCGCGATGGAGATCACCACCGACGCGGTCCAGCTGCTGGGCGGCTACGGCTACACGCGGGACTACCCGGTGGAGCGGATGATGCGCGACGCGAAGATCACGCAGATCTACGAAGGCACGAACCAGGTCCAGCGCATCGTGATGGCCAGGAACCTGCCATAACGGTTGCTGCTCCGGCGTCCGGCCCCCGATGTGTGCGTCGGGGGCCGGACGTGTGTATGCGGCGGAGAGGCCGGGGTTGGATCACTCCCCGGCGAAGACTTCCTCGGCAGTGGCGGCGGTGGTGGCGCGGTTGAGCCACTGATGCAGGAGTTGGGGGTCGTTGCAGCTCGTGATCTTCTCTCGGAACTCGTCGGAAACGGCGATACCGCGCATCTCGAGGATGAGCAGGAGCCCATCGGCCCGTCCTCTGGCCTGGCCTTCGGCTCGGCCTTCGGCTCGGCCTTCGTCCCGGATTTCCTCCGACATGAAGGACTTGTAGAAAGAGAGGTCCACGGCCACCAGATTCCTCCACTGTTGTGCGGCCGGGCGGTTGCCCAGGCCTTGTGCGATCAGTTCGACGATGGGGTCGGCGATTGCTTCCGGTGTGTCCCGCAGTGCGGCGGACAGGGTTTTCAGTATGGCACCGACGTCCGGATTGTCGGCGTGTGTGATGGCGGCCAGGGTGGCGAGTGCGAGGTCCTTGCGGGCTTCGGCCACGTCGGTGACGACAGGCATGTTGTGCGGTCCCGCGACGAGGGGCTTCAGGGCGAGTGTCTGCCATTGGCGGACGCCGATCGAGATGGGGCGTGCGGCCCATTCGGCGGTGACGTGGTCCTGGCAGACGACCAGTAGCAGGACGGGCAGCCCGTATCTGTTGTTGAGGTAGGCGACGTAGTACGGCCAGCTGGCGGTCTTGGCCCGGTCCTTCTTGCCCTGGGCTTCGATGGCGAGAAGGAAGGGACCGTCGTGCTCGGTGTCGATGCGCAGGAGAGTGTCCACCCGACGTTCGACGGGACGGGCTTCGGTGAGGTCGGTGGGCAGGGCCGTGGCCGAGGTGGGTGGTGGGATGTCGACTCCGAGCACTTCGGAGACACGGGAGAAGAGACCCGGGTACTCCTGGAAGATGCGGTGCATTGCCTCGTGGGACGAGCTGACCATGTAGGTCCGTTCGGGTCGGGGACGTTTCCGTCAGGCGGCTGTGTGGAGGTCTGCCCGGCAGTCGCGGCAGTGGCCGAGGTGGCGGGAGCGGAAGGCGCGGTCACAGCCGTCGCAGTTCTGGAGCGGGATGACGATGACTCCGGGGCGCGCGGGTGCGAGGTCCTCGGCGCCCGGCAGCGGCGGTGGCAGGAGCGTCGTGATCCGGTGCCGGAGGAGCTTCGCCGGGTGCTTCAGCGGGACGGGGAGGTCGTTGGTGAGGACGTGGCGGATGGTGTCGGGGTGGGCGTCGCGTTCGAGCCAGGTGGCGACGCCCGGTGTGAGGGTGTGGATGTCGTTCTCCGAGAGGACGAGTTGGGGTGCGTGGCGGCGCAGGTCGGCGAGGAACGCGGCGGCTGCGCGGTGCAGTTCCGACGTGGGTTCCCGGGGCTGGGGTAGCGGCGGGGGCAGTGTCCTGGGGGCGGTGGGAGCCGGTACGAAGACGGCAGCGGGACGCGGTTCGGGTGCAAGGACCGGCGGGGTCTCGGGCGTCCGTTGCGGCACGGGCCGTTGCGGCGTCTCGGAGGGGGCAGGGTGCGGTACGGAGGCTGGGGTGGGCTCCGGTGCGGGTGTCGGGGCGAAGTGCTGCTCGGCGGCGCTCTCGCGTGGTGGCGGCTGTGGCGCGGGGAGCGGGGCTGCCGGTTTGGTGCGCCTGGTCCGCTGCTCGGGTGGGGCGGTGGACGCGGTGGCGCCCGGCTGGTTGTACGAGACGGTGCGGGTGACGATGCGGCCGTCGGGGAGACGTACGCGGCTGCGGTGGAGGTAGCCGTGGGCTTCCAGTTCGCGCAGGGCGGCGGCGACCCGGGTCTCGCTCTCCGGGAAACGTTCGGCGAGGTGCTTGATGCCGATCCTCGCTCCGGCGGGCAGCGACTGGATGTGTGCGGCGAGTCCGATGGCGGTGAGGGAGAGGCCGCGGTGCTGGGCGAGGTGATTGCCGATGACCGTGAAGCCTGCGGCGTGCCGGACGTTGATGTGGATGACACCGGATAACGGTGTGGCGGCCCCGGGTACGGGGGACGGACCGCGCGAGGGCACGGTAATCTGCTGGGTATCCATCGGGAAGCCTCTACTTCCTCGGTGGTCAGGCCCCCGGTTGAGACTGTGAATCTCGGTCGGGGGCCGTCGCATGTCTGGAGTTGTCGCGGCGAGCATATGCCAGTCAACCCGTATGAAATCCAGCCCAGTTGCCATATGTCACCCGGGCGAGTGACGGGGCCGTGCGGGGTCGGGTTTGGGTGGGGAGGGTGATTTCCCCAAGTTCTTTAAAGCTTTATGCGTCGTGGGGCGCGGTGACGTGGTCCACCGGGTCGTGGACCTCCGCGACCCGGTGGAGCTCGTCGCGGTGGGCGGTGAGGCCGAGTTGGAAGTCCCGGCCAGGTGAGAGCGGAATGTTCGGTTCGGGTGACGTTGTTGGTTCACGTCGCTCAGCGTGGTCGTGCCTGCATACCGTGAACGGCAATGAGCCCCATACGTGCGGTGATTGTCCCGGGCTTGTCCAGTGCTGTCCCGGCTGTCCGGCGTGACCTGCTGGGGAGACCAGGGGTTGAGCAAGAACGGCATGCACGTCGGAAGTGGGGCACGGATGAGCGTGGATGAGACCTGTACCGAGCGCGGCGACGGCGGGGCGGACGAGCCGGGCTGGGACGTCGACCCCGACGACGAGTCGGGGGTGGCCGTCGTCGCTGCGGTGGGCCGGCGAGTTCGGTGCTGCGATCGGGTACGGGGAGGACCTGGTCTACAAGGTGGAGGGCGGACGGCGCATCCCCCGGCCGGAGTTCCTGGACCGGGCGGACGAGGTGCTGGGGGCGGACGGAAAGCTCGCGGCGATGAAGCGGGATGTGGCGGAGGTCCGGTACCCGAAGAAGGTTCGGGATCTGGCGAAGCTGGAAGAAAAGGCTGTCGAGCTCGCGGCGTACAAAAGCCGAACCCCGCACGGGCTGTTGCAGACGGCAGAGTACGCGCAAGCTTTGTTCGAGATGCGGCGGCCCGCGTACTCGCAGGATGAGGTGGATCTGGCAGTGGCCGCGCGCATGGCCAGGCAGTCCATCTTCGGACGCTCGCCCGCCCCGGCTTTGAGCTTCGTCCAGGAAGAAGTGATGCTCCGACGCCCCATCGGAGGCAAGATGGTGTTGCGTCGACAGCTCGAACGCTTCCTGGAGATCGGAGAGTTGCGGAACGTCGAGATCCAAGTGATGCCGACTGACTGTGAGGATCACGCGGGGGTGGACGGAGATGTTCAGCTGCTGAAGTTCGGGGACGGTTCGGCGGTGGGACGCTCCGACGGAGCGTTCGCCGCCCGCCCGGTCTCCGATCCGAAGCAGATCCGAATCCTGGAGCTGCGCTATGGCATCATCCGGGCCCAGGCTCTCACTCCACGGGAGTCACTGGCCTTCATCGAGCAAGTGCTGGGAGAGACATGAGCAGTGAGACCTCGGCTGGAGACGCTTCCCGGCTGAAGTGGTTCAAGAGCAGCTACAGCGACAGCAGCGACGGCAGCGAATGCGTGGAGGTCGCAGCCACCCCGGGGGTGGTTCACGTGCGCGACTCCAAGAACTTGCAGGGGGCCCGGCTCGCTTTCGCGGCAGGTGCTTGGGCGGGCTTCGTCTTGTACGCCGCCGGGCACTGATCCCACACGCACTCGGTGGCTATCACGTTGGCGTGCAGGCTGCTGCGGGCGGCCGAGGCTGGATGACGTCATCGCCGGAGTCGCTGCTTGCGTTGCGTGAACTATTCGCTGTGACGTGACGAGGAACATCCGTAGGTTTCGTGCATGGCAGACAAGAGTGAACGGGCCGTTCAAGCGGCCATTGACGCGGAGATGCGGCTTCTCGACCCCGACGTGCGCGCTTCGCCGGCCCTGGTCTCGGAGCTCTTGGACCCGGAGTTCCTCGAGATCGGAGCGTCGGGACGGCGCTGGGACGCGACGTCGATCCTCACGGTGACGAGTGACGGTTCGGTGACCCCCGAAGCTCCGGTCGAGGTCAGCGATATGTCGGGGGTCGTACTCGCTCCCGGCATCGTTCATCTGACGTACTTCGCCGACCACAGCGGGCGCCGAGCATGGCGGAGCTCCGTGTGGCGTCTGACGGAAGCGGGCTGGCGCATGTACTTCCACCAGGGAACTTTGACGAGCTGAGCGCCTCGGGATCGTCACCACCGCCGACATCAACCGGGTGTGTGACCGTCACCTGACGGAGCGTCACAAATGGTTGAGGCTATGCCATGTCGTACATCCGCCCCGGAGGCCGTCTTGTCGGGGACATGGCGACCATGTTTAGTTGCCCCGGCGGATTAATCCATCCGCTGTCGACCGAGAACCAGCGCACGGGTCGACCCCAGCTCAGCTGCATGGGAGTCACACATTGCGCACTTCGAGGCATTCCAGACCGGCCGCGCGGAGGATCTCCGCGCGACTGGCCGCTTTCACCGCGGCGGCTGTCGCAGTCATGGCTGCGGGATTACCCGCAGCCCAGGCTGCCACCGGCGCCGAGGCAGCCGCTCCGGGCACCGTCGCCACCGCGACGCATCCCGGGGGCGGTCTCGCCGCCTCTGGCGTCGGCCAGCACGGCGAGATCTCCGGCGCCGTCACCGACAGCTCAGGCAAGGCGCTTTCCGGCGCCTCCGTCGTAGCCGGTATCTACCGGTCGACCACCGACGCCCAGGGGCACTACAACCTGACGGTGCCGCCTGACACCTACAAAATGGCCGCGTACGCCTACGGGTACGCGCCCAAGAAGGCCAACGGCGTCGTCGTCGACGATGGCACCGTCACGATGGACTTCGCGCTGGACGCGGTGGCCCGGCAGACCGTGACCGGTAAGGTGACCGACGGCTCCGGCCACGGCTGGCCGCTCTACACGAAGATCACCATCGATGACGTGCCCGGCGCCCCGGTCTTCACCGACCCGTACACCGGCGCGTACAGCGTCGACCTGCCGCAGGGCGCCGACTACACCCTGCGCTTCACCTCCGTGTACCCCGGCTACGAGGCAGTCACCAAGCAGGTGACCGTGAATGACGCGGCGCAGACCGCGAACGTCGCGGTCCCGGTGGACGCCGAGGCGGCCACGGCGCCCGGTTACCAGGTCAAGCGGTCCGGCCCGACCCAGCCCTTCGACTCCACCGCCGGCACCCCCGAGGGCTGGAGCGTGGTCAACGCCGACGGCACCACCGGCGGCTGGGCCTTCGACGACTTCGGTAACCGGGGTAACAAGACCGGTGGTTCCGGCGCCTTCGCCATGGTCGACAGTGACAAGATCGGCAGCGGCAAGAAGCAGGACAGCTCGCTGATCACGCCGGTCCTCGACCTGACCGGCAACGACAGCCCGCAACTGGAATTCGACACCGACTACAAGAGCTACACCAACCAGACCGGCAACATCGACGTCAGCACTGACGGCGGTGCGACCTGGACCAACATCTGGAACCGCACCACCACCCTGACCGGCCCTGCCCATGTCGAGCTTCCGCTGACCGACTACGCCGGGAAGCCCGGCGTGCAGCTGCGGTTCCACTTCACGGGCAGCTACGGCTACTGGTGGGAACTCGACAACGTGTTCGTGGGCAAGCGGACCTACGAGCCTGTCAGCGGTGGTCTGGTGGCCGGTACGGTGAAGGACGCCAACACCGACGACGGCGTCGTCGGCGCCACTGTCGTCAACACCGACGCCTCGCAGGAGAAGGCCATCACCGCGGCCACCCCGGACGACCCGGCGCTCGGCGGCGGCTTCTACTGGATGTTCGCCTCCAAGACCGGCAGCCACACGTACACCGCCTCCAAGTCGCACTACGCCGACCTGGCCAAGACGGTGAAGGTGGCACCGGACAGCACCACCCAGGCGGGCTTCAACCTGAAGGCCGGCAAGCTGGTGGTCTCCCCCAGCTCGGTCGACAAGACGCTCGCCTGGGGCAAGCAGGCCACCCAGAACGTGACGGTGAAGAACACCGGCGGTGCGCCTGCCGGCCTCACCCTGGGTGAGCAGCCGGGCGGCTTCACCCAGCAGGCCAAGGGCGGCGCGCCGCTCAACCTGGTGAAGGGCGACTACTCCCCGCTGGCCCTCAGCAAGGGCAAGACCTCGGATGCGGCTCCGGCGGCCAACGCGGCCGGTGACGCCTGGCAGCCGGTGGCCAACCTGCCGACCGCTGTGCAGGACAACGCGGTCGCCGTCCACGACGGCAAGGTCTACTCCGCCTTCGGCTACACGGGCAGCGCGGACACCAACGCGCTGTACTCCTACGACCCCGACAGTGGCTCCTGGACCAAGCTGGCCTCCGCGGCCGACACCCGAGAGGGCAACCCGGCCCACGGCTTCATCGGCGGCAAGCTGTACGTGGTCGGCGGCTGGGGTGCCGACGGCGACCCCGACGCCAAGCTGGAGGTCTACGACCCGGCGTCGAACAGCTGGTCCACCAAGGCGTCCTCGCCCAAGCCGTACGCCGGTTCGGGCAGCGCGGTGCTCGGCGGCAAGCTGTACGTCGTCGGCGGCTGCACCGACAGCTGTGGCACCACGGACGCCACGGTCTACGACCCGTCGTCGGACAGCTGGTCCCAGATCGCCTCCTACCCGGAGCCGATCTCCTGGCAGTCCTGCGGCGGCATCGACGGCAAGCTCTACTGCGCCGGTGGCAGCGGCGGCAGCAGTACGACCAAGCACGCCTACGTCTACGACCCGGGCGCCGACAGCTGGTCGCCCGTCGCGGACATGCCCGCCGACCTGTGGGGTTCGGCGTACAGCGTGGGCAACGGCATGCTGCTGGTCTCCAGCGGTGTCGTCAACAACAGCGCCGCCATCACCAACCAGGGCTACGCCTTCGACCCGGGCACCGGCAGCTGGACCGCCCTGCCCAACGCCAACACCAGCCTCTACCGTGTGGGAGCTGCCTCCGGCTTCTACAAGGTCGGCGGCAACCCCGGCGGCAGCACGACGCCGCCGGTGTCCACCGTCGAGGTGCTGCCCGGCTACGACCAGGGCGGCGAGTCCTCGGACGTCAGCTGGCTGTCCACGAGCAAGGACAAGGTGACACTCCAGCCCGGGGAGAGCACCACGATCACCGTCGGCCTGGACGCCACGGTCCCCGAGGTCACCCAGCCCGGCGACTACACCGCGGCGCTGACCGTCCAGACCGACACCCCGTACTCGGTCGCCGACATCGGCGTGAAGATGCACGTCAACCCGCCGAAGGACTGGGGCAAGTACGCCGGCACCGTGCTCGGCGCCGACGGCAAGGGCGGCACCGCGCCACTGGCCGGGGCGACCGTCCAGATCGACAGCTGGGCGAACAGCTACACGCTGCGGACCGCCAAGGACGGCACCTTCGCCCTGTGGTTCGACACCCGCAACAACCCGGTCACCGTGATCGTGGCCAAGGACGGCTACCAGCCGGTGGCCACCACTGTGAAGCTCAAGAAGGGGGTGACGACGACCGGCAACTTCACGCTGAAGAAGACCTCGTGACCCTGTTCGCGTGAAACAGCGCGGGCCGACCCCTCGGGGCCGGCCCGCGCGCCGCGCTCAGCCCCGGCCCCGCGATGGATGAGTCCGGGCCACTCCTGATCGCCGCATGACAGCCCCGTGGCGTACCTTCCACGTCCATGACCGACATCGACAAGCTCACCGGCCTGTTCACCGCGCTCGGCGCCGACGACGCCGCGGGCTGGGCCGACTCCGAGGCCGAGGAGAACCTTCCGCAGCTCGCCCGCTACCGGTTCCTGCGCATGATCTGGCAGGACATCGACGGCTGGAGTGCGGCGGCGCCGGACTGGGTCGAGGCCTACCGGAAGGACGGTCTCGCCGGTGGTGCCGTCGAGCGGGCGCTGGCTCTCGGTCTGACCGCCGACGACCTGGGGGAGATAGCCCGAGAGGTGGCGAAGGAGACCGCGTTCGGCCTTCTCTACGGGCTGGCCGACCCGGCCGACGGCGACCTCCCGCCCGAGGTGGAGCGACAACTGCCCGGCTGGTGCCTGGCCGAGCTGTCGCCGCAGGGCGAGCCCACGGGGCGGATTCTGGACGCGCTGTACGAGGACTTGGACGAGACCGAGCCGCAGGGGCCCACGGGAGGCGAGCGATGACCGCGTTCGACGTGAGTGAGCGGCGTATCTGGGAGGGGCGAGCCGAGAGCTACGCCCGGACGGGCCGGGTCTCCCGGGTCCGTCGCACATGGAGCAGGGCCCGGACGGCGAACCGTCCGGGCCCTGCTCCGCTTCGTCTACGTGCGAGGTCAGTTGCCGGAGACGGTGACCTTCTCGTCGTTGTTGAGCTGCTCCACGAGCTGCTTCACCTTGGCCTTGTCCCAGACCAGATTGCCGTGGGTGGAGCCCGAGATCGGCATGTTCATCGACGTGCCGTCGCCGCCCGTGACGCCCTTCATGGCGAAGAACATCTGCCCCAGGGACCAGAGCGACATGTCCTTGTCCACGATCAGTGTGTCCAGGCCGGCGCTCATCGTCGGGTAGAACTTGAACGGGTTGAGGATCGTGGACGGCGTCGCCGTCTGGCTCGCCAGCGCCGCGAGGAACTTCTGCTGGTTCTTCGTACGGGCCAGGTCCGACTCGGCGAACGCGTACCGGGTGCGGACGAAGGCCAGCGACTGCTCGCCGTTCAGTGTCTGCTTGCCCGCCTTGAAGTCGGCGCCGGACTTCTTGTCCTTGAACCCCTTGGGGATGTCCAGCTCCACCCCACCGATCGCGTCCACGATCTTGGCGAAGCCGCCGAAGCCGATCTCGACGTAGTGGTCGATGTGCAGCCCGGTGTTGAACTCGATGGTACGGACGAGGAGTTCGGGGCCGTCCTCGGCGTACGCGGCGTTCAGCTTGGTGAACCGGCCGCGGGCCGGGTAGAGCTTGCCGGAGTCGGAGCCCTTGTACGAGGGGATCTCGACGTTCGAGTCACGCGGCAGGGAGACCAGCGTCGGCCCGTTCGACCCGTCGTGCAGGATCATCATCGAGTCGGTGCGCTTGCCCTCGGCGGAGCCGGTGTGCAGCCGCTTCTTGTCGTCGGCCGTCATGCCCGCGCGGCTGTCGGAACCGACGATCAGGTAGTTGGTGCCGTCGCCGGCCTTCGGCCGCTCGATGACCTTGGAGAGGTCCACCTCGCGCTTGAGCTTGGAGTCGGCCCAGAAGTACGTGCCGATGGAGACCGCGAGCACCACGACGACCAGGGACAGCGTGCCTATCTTTATCCGGCGGCCCCAGTTCGGCGCCGGGCGCCCCTGGATGTAACCGCCGTCCCCCCGGCCGCCGCCGCCGTTGCCCCGGCCGCCGCCGTTGCCGTCGCCGTAGACCTGGCCCGTGTTGTAACCGCTGTCGTACCCAGCGGCGTCGTCATAGCCTCCGGCGTACTGCTGCGACCCGCCCTGGCGCTGCCGGGGCGGGGCCGGGCGGTGCTGAGGCGGGGCGGGAGGGCGCTGGACGTGCCGCATGACGCGGGCGCCCTCGGGCCGCTCGCCGGCGCTGCCCTGCCCGTAGCGGTTGCCGCTGCGGTTGTCGTCGGACCATCCCTCGGGCCAATCGTTCATGCGGTCCAGTGTGCAGGGCACGTGTGCTGGTATTACAGGGGGTGCGGGAAATCGCATCAGGGCTGTTGCGAAGCTGATGCATTGCCGCCGGGCGGAAGCCCCCGCATAAGGTGGACGGTATGACAGATCAGGCCCCACACCCGGAGGGCGACATTCCGGGCAAGTCGACCGCCGCTTCCCGGACCACCCTCAGCCACATCATGACCGGCAGCGACACCAATCTGCTGGGTACGGTGCACGGTGGCGTGATCATGAAACTGGTCGACGACGCGGCGGGCGCCGTGGCCGGCCGGCACTCCGGCGGACCCGCGGTGACGGCCTCGATGGACGAGATGGTCTTCCTGGAGCCGGTCCGCGTGGGTGACCTTGTTCACGTCCGCGCCCAGGTGAACTGGACCGGCCGCTCCTCGATGGAGGTCGGCGTCCGTGTCATGGCGGAGCGGTGGAACGAATCCACCCCCGCCCAGCAGGTCGGCAGCGCGTATCTGGTGTTCGCCGCGGTCGACGCGGACGGCAAGCCCCGCCCCGTACCGCAGGTGATCCCGGAGACGGAGCGCGACAAGCGGCGCTACCAGGAGGCGCAGATCCGGCGCACCCACCGCCTCGCCCGGCGCCGTGCGATCAAGGAACTGCGCGAGAAGCGCGTGGCGGACGGGATCGACGTCGACTGAGCACGGACTCACCCGCGATCACGAACGGTCAGGGGTAGTCGCGGACGGTCACGGGCATGCCACCTGGTCGCCCGTGACCGTGCCGAACTCGCCCCGGTTCGTCTCCTCACCCCGTACCGTCCGCACCTTCTCGAAGTCCGCGCCCGCCGTCACCTTCAGCATGGCGCCCTGCCCGTTCACCGCCCGCAGCTCGGCCCCGGGCAACGCGCCGGCCAGGGACTTCGCGGACCGGTCCCAGCGCGGGTCGTAGGTGATCAGGGTGCGCTTGAGATCACCCGGTTCTCCGTTCAGCGGGGCCCGCGTGGTGTCGAAGCCGGTGGCGCGCAGCGCGTCGTCGACCGTCTTGCCGAGCCCGTCCTTCGGGGTCCCGTTGTAGACCTGGACCCGGATCCGCTGGGGGGCGACTTCGACCTGCACGGACTTCGGCTGTCCGGAGCGTTCCGGGGCGAGCGGCCTGTCGTCGCGCAGTGCCTGGAAGAGCTTCTTCGACTTCGGCTCGTCCCACTTGACCGTGGAGCCGATGCCCTTGACCGGGAAGGCGGCGTTCCCCAGCGGTACGGAGGTGAACTCGGACGAGGCGGGGGAGAAACCGCGCATCGCCTGGCCGAGCTCCAGCATCTGCTCCGTACCGAAGCCCTTGTCGGCCCGGACCGAGCGGAGCATCGTGGAGGCCACGTCCCGGAACTTCACCGGGTTCAGCAGCACGCCGCTGCTGGTCGCCTGCTTGATCAGTGAGGCGAGGAACTTCTGCTGGCGCTGCATCCGGCCCAGGTCGGCGGCCCCGTCGACGTGCCGGGAGCGGACGTACTGGAGCGCCTGCCCGCCGTTCAGCTCGTGGGGGCCCGCGGCGAGATCGAGACCGGTGTACGAGTCCTTCATCGGCCGGGCCATGCAGATCCGCACCCCGCCCAGGGTGTCCACCGTCTTCATGAAGCTGGTGAAGTCGACCTCCAGGTAATGGTCGATCTTGATGCCCGTCATCTGCTCGACGGTCCGCACCGTCAGACCGGGTCCCCCCTCGGCGTACGCGGCGTTCAGCTTCACCGGGTGGGCGGCGTGCGTCTCGCCGCTGTTCCGGTCCTTGTGCTCCGGGATCTCCGCGTAGCTGTCCCGCGGCAACGAGACGACGCTCGCGCGCCCCTTGTCCGCCGACAGATGCACCAGCATGACCGTGTCGGTGCAGTTGCAGGGCGCACCGCCCAACCGGTACTCCCGCTTCTCCTGCGCGGTGATCCGATCGCGGCCGTCCGTGCCCACGAGCAGCAGATTCATGCCGTGACCGGCCGGGGGCCGGTTCTTCATGTCCTTGAACGGGTCGATCCGGTCGATCCCGGTCTCCAGGCTCGTCACCACCGCGTGGCCGATCCCTCCGGCACCGAGGACCAGCACGGAAATGCCGGTCACCACCCGCATGCCCCAGCGTGGCCGCTCGTCCTGCTTTCTGGACCTGCGCTGCGGCGGAACTTCGCGGCGGCGCGGCGAACGGGGGGAGGAGCGCGGCGTGGGCACGGGGGGAACCTCCGTGGTACAGGGGGGATCGTTCGCACAGTAGGCCCATATGATCTGCACTCCGCCGAGCGACCCGGCGGCGCGCGCCCGTGTCCCCCATTCGCGGTAACGTGGCGGCCGAATAACGCCGCCTTGTGGGGTGCGAACCCCCGGCGCTCCCGAGGACCACCCGAGGACCACCATGTCTGCCGCGCAGCTCCCCGCCGTCTCCGTGATCATGCCGGTGCTCGATGAGGAACGTCATCTCAGGAACTCCGTCCGGCACATCCTGGAGCAGGAGTACGCAGGTGAGATGGAGGTGGTGATCGCGCTGGGCCCCTCCACCGACCGTACGGACGAGATCGCCGCGGAACTGGTGCGCGAGGACCCCCGCGTCCACACCGTCCCGAACCCGACCGGCCGCACCCCGGCCGCCCTCAACGCCGCGATCAAGGCCTCCCGCCATCCCATAGTCGTGCGGGTCGACGGCCACGGCATGCTCTCGCCGAACTACATCGCGACGGCCGTCCGCCTCCTGGAGGAGACGGGTGCGCAGAACGTGGGCGGCATCATGCACGCCGAGGGTGAGAACGCCTGGGAGGACGCCGTGGCCGCGGCCATGACGTCGAAGATCGGCGTCGGCAACGCGGCCTTCCACACCGGCGGCCAGGCGGGCCCGGCGGAGACCGTGTATCTCGGTGTCTTCCGCCGCGAGGCCCTGGAGAAGGCGGACGGCTACAACGTGGAGTTCATCCGCGCCCAGGACTGGGAGCTGAACTTCCGCATCCGCGAGGCGGGCGGACTGATCTGGTTCTCGCCCGAGCTGAAGGTGCAGTACCGGCCGCGGCCCTCGATACGGGCGCTCGCCAAGCAGTACAAGGACTACGGCCGCTGGCGGCACGTCGTCGCGCGCTACCACTCCGGCTCGATCAACCTGCGCTATCTGGCGCCGCCCACCGCCGTCTGTGCCATCGCGGCGGGCATCGTGGTCGGTGCGGCCGTCACCCCGTGGGCCTTCGTCGTCCCCGCCGGTTACGTCGCGGCGATCGTCGCCGGGTCCGTGCCGGCCGGCACGGGCCTGTCGCTGAAGGCGCGGGCCCAGATCCCGGTGGCCCTCGCGACCATGCACATGTCGTGGGGCTACGGCTTCCTGACCAGCCCGCGCTCGCTGGCCAAGAAGGTCATCGCCAGCCGGCGCCCGGCCGTCACGGCATGACCGTCGTCCGGCGCCCGGCCGTCACCGCATGACCGTCGTCCGGCGCCCGGCCGTCACCGCATGACCGTCGTCCGGCGCCCGGCCGTCACCGCATAGCCGCCGACACGGTGTGGGGGCCTTCCGAATCGTCGGAAGGCCCCCACCGTGCGTGGTGCCCGTTACGGCGCTACCAGCCGAAGCCCGGCTGGATGTCCATGCAGGCCCCTTCGTCGTCGCCGTTCAGGGCGCGTGCGCTCTCCGGCGTCTTCTCCTCGGCGCCCGGCGCGGGATAGTCGCCGCTCTCGCGCCAGTCGGCCCCCACGGTCAGGGTGATGCCGGAGACGGCGGTCGACTTCTTCACCGCCGAGAGCGGGATGCCGAGCGCCTTGGCGACGGCCTGGGCATTGCCCTCCATGTCCACGCTGGGATAGAGCACTCTGGTCCGCGCCGCCGCCTCGGTGTTCTGCGTGTCGATCGCGGCCTGGGTGAAGCCCTTGCCGGCCAGCAGTTCCTGGACCTCCGTGGCCCGGCCCTTGACCGGGTAGGCGGTGTCGGTACGCGTTCCGTTGCGGACGCTGACCGGGATCTCGGCGACGGGGGCGGTGGGCTTCTTGGCGGTCGGGGCCTTGCGCTTGGACGCCTTGCCGTCCAGCGGGACGTCGTCGCGGACCATCTGGAACAGCCGATCGGCGTCGCCGGGCTTCGGGAGGACCCGCTCCTTGTTCACACCCGTCCCGTAGACGTTCGGCATGGTCGTCATCGTGATGCGCTTGCTGGGCACCTTCTTGAGCTCGCCCGCGAGGTCGTACAGCTTTGGGACGCTGCCGAGGCCCTTGGGGCCCTTGTCGACCGTCAGCGCGTTGGTCGCCGCCTCGGCGAGATCCATCAGCTTGCCCGGGTCGGTGAGCTTGGTGCCCTTGCGCAGCTCACGGACCATCGAGTTCATGTACATGTGCTGGGCGTGGGTGCGGCCGAGGTCGGTGCCGTCCTCGAAGCCGTAGCGGGTCCGCAGCCACTGGAGGGCCTGCTTGCCCTTGATCTTCGTGGTGCCCTTCTCCAGCTTCAGCCCGGAGCCCTTGCCCTGGCTGGTGTGGGAGTAGACGTTTCCCTTCACACAGACCGGGACACCGCCGATCGCGTCGGCCATCGAGACCACACCGGAGAAGTCGATCATCATGAAGTGGTCGATGGTGATGCCGGTGAGCTCGTACCAGGCGGCCACCGTGCATCCGGGACCGCCGCGGCCGAGCGTCTCGTTGGTCATCGCCAGGCCCGTGGTCGCCGGGTAGACGTGCTTGGTCTCCGGGTCGGTGCACTTCGGGATCTTCAGCAGCGTGTCGCGCGGCATGCTGACCACCGACATGTTGCTGCGGTCCGCCGAGAGATGGAGCAGCATCTGAACGTCGGCCAGGGGCGGGGCCCCGAAGGTGTCCTTGGCCCCGCCGAGCTTCTGGTTCTCCTTGGAGTCACGCGCGTCCGAGCCGATGAGCAGGATGTTCAGCGGCGTCTGACCGGCGGAATTGGCCTTGTGGTCGACCATCTTCTTGTCGCCCAGCGTCAGGTCGGCCTTCTTCAGGTTGCCGTTGAGGTGCTGGTAGTAGAGGTATCCGGCCCCCGCGCCGCCGGCTATGAACAGCGCGAGAACCGCGGCGACCCAGCGCAGCACCCGGCGCTTGCGCTTCCTGCCGTGCCGCTTCTGCCCGCCGCGCCGGTGACCGTCGTCCGCCGCGCCGGGCCGCCGGCCGTCGTCGGCGGAGTCCGGGGACTTCGCCGACGCGTCCTCGTAGAGCCCGTCGTCCCAACCGAGTTGACCGGCGTGCCGGACGCGTGGTCGCGTCTCCTCTCCGGGTGTACCGCTCCGTCCCACCAGGACCCCCCTGCTGCTCAGACTCGTGGTTTGGCGCAGTGACCCGGTGTCACTTGGCGCACTCTGCCTTGTCGCCGTTTGCTTGCTGAATGTCGGCCGGCACCTTCGCCGGCCCGGTGATGGGCGTGCCCGCGCCCTTGAAGTCGTCTCCCAGCGTCAGCACCATCGCCTGGAGCCCTTCGGCGTCCGTGGTGCCCTGCTTCATGGCCGAGCCGGGCAGTCCCATCATGGCGGCCAGCGCGCGGGCCTGGTCCGCCTGGTTCGGCGCGTACTCCAGCGTCGTCCTCGCGGCCTTCGCCGGGGCGTTGGCCTTGTTGGTGGACTTGAGCACACCCTGCTCGTTCTGGAGCCAGGTGACCGTCGCCTGCGCGGCGCCGGGCACCTTGCCGCCGTTGTACACGTCGACGCGTACGTCGCCCGCGGCCGCCTTCGAGCCCTTGAGGAGCGCGTCCTGCTTGCTCTTCGCGGCCTTCTTCTTCGACTTCACCTCGGTCAGCGAGGTGTCCTCGCGCATCATGGCGAACAGCGGGTCGGCCTTGGGCTCGTTCAGTACGACGGTGACCGGGGTCTTCTCGGCCGGGTTGTCGAGCACCGGCACCGTGGTGAAGGTGATGTTCTTCGTGTTGACCTTGCTGAGCTCCTGGGCCAGCGAGGCCAGCTTCTTCCCCGTGCCGATGCCGGTGTCGACGGTGAGTGCGTTGGTCGCCGCGTCCGCCAGCTTGAACAGCTTGGTCGGGCTGGTCAGGGTGTCGTCCGACTGCATCTGCCGGATCATCGAGGCGATGAACTGCTGCTGGACCTTGATCCGGTCCAGGTCGCTCCGGTTGCCGAAGCTGTGCCGGGTCCGTACGAACGCCAGGGCGTCCTCGCCCTGGATCCGGTGCTCGCCCGCCGGCAGGTCCAGATGCGAGTCCTCGTCCTTGACCGGCTTGGCCAGACAGATCTTGACGCCGCCGACCGCGGTGGACAGCTCCTTCACCGCGTTGAAGTCGACCATCATGAAGTGGTCGACCTGCAGGCCGGTGATCGCCTTCGCCGTTTCCATGGTGCAGCCGGGGTTGCGGCCCTCCTGGCCGAGGCTCTCGTTGAAGCGGACGTTCCGCGTACCCGGAACGATCTTCTCCGAGCCGTCCGGCTGCTTGGTCCTGCAGTCCGGGATGTCGGTGATCATGTCACGGGGGATGCTGAGCGCCGTCGCGTTGGTGCGGTCCTTGGAGACGTGGAAGAGGATGTTGGTGTCGGCGTGGCCCACGCTGCCCTTGTCGCCGTATCCCTCGTTGCCCTTACCGGTGCGCTTGTCGGTACCGATGATCAGGATGTTGATCGGGGCGTCGTTGTCGAAGACGTTCTTGTTGCCGGCGCTGCCGACGTCGACGGTGCTCAGGTTGCCGTTGAAGTGCTGGTACAGCGCGTATCCGCCCACCGACAGGCCGACCAGTACGAACGCCATCGTGCCGCCCGTCCACAGCAGCACCTTCTTGCGGCGCGTCTTCGGGGCCTTGCGGCTGCGGCGGCCCGCCGGCTCGCCGTAACCGGAACGCTCCTGACCGCGCGGGCCGTTGGCCGAACGGCGGCCACGCTGTCCCGGCACCTCGCGGCGCGGACCCGACCCCTGCCCGTCACGGGCCGGACCCCGGCGCTCACCGCCGCTGTCACGCGTCGTGGTTCTGCGCTCGCCGTCACCGTCGCCGACCGGTTCTCTGCGACGGGGGATACGCGGGGCCGACGGCTGGGAAGTGCCGGCCGAATCCCCTCCGGAATTATTCAGTCGCAGTTCGTAATCGCCGGTGTGCGGGTTGAGGACCCACTGGTCTGCGGGGTCGAATTCATTCGCCCGCCCACGGCTTTGCGCATCCACGGTTGCTTGAGTCCTCCGTCGGTGCCACGCGAGGCGCCTCCCCCGTTCGGGCGCTCGATCTTTCGCTCCGGAAGTGCGCGGCCGGAAGGCCGGAAGCACCGGATCGCGTCACACTATCGGCCCAGTTCGACGTCGAGCGACGAGCGTGACAAATTCCACGGTTCTTACAACTGGTCATTCTGCTCATTGCACGCCGATCACCGGCTTCTGCTTGGGAATTGCTTTACCGCTTGCACAGGTCGGCCGCCGCGTTGTTGCCCGAATAGGTCGGTGTGGGGTTGGGGCCCGCGGCGTCCGGCGCATCGGTCGCGGCATTGCTCTTCCCGGTGTTCTTCCCGTTGTCGTTCTTGAGCCGGTCCGCCGGGATCACCGTGACCGGGGCGTCCTCGCGCAGCCGCTTGAAAAGCCGGTTCGCATCGGGCTGGACGAGTTCGTCCCGGTTCGGGTCGGCGGCGTACGGCTGCCGGGGCACGGTAAGGAACTGCACCCTGTCGGTCGGTACGTCGCGCAGGCCGCGCACCAGGTCGTACAGGTCCTTGAGGCTGTCCAGCCCCGGATCCGTGGTCAGCGACTTGGTGGCGGCGTCCAGCACCGGGTACAGCCGGGTCGGATTGAGCAGGACACCATTGCTCTGCACCTTGTTCACCAGCGCGCCCAGGAACTGCTGCTGGCGGTCCATGCGTTCGGTGTCGCTGCCGTTGCCGATCGACTTACGGGCCCGTACGTAGCCCAGAGCCTCTTCGCCGTCGAGCTTCTGGCGTCCGGCGGGGAGCTTGAGGTGGGCGTCGGGGTCGTCCACCGGCTTCTTGAGGCAGACCTCGACGCCGCCCACGGCGTTGACCATGTCCTTGAAACCGTTGAAGTCGACGACCATCTGGTGGTCGATCCGGATGCCGGTCAACTTCTCGACCGTACGGATCGTGCAGGCGGTGCCACCGAACTCGAAGGCCCAGTTGAACTGGGCGAATTGCTTCTTCGTGACCGTACCGTCCGCCTTGTGACAGGCCGGGATCCACACCATCAGGTCGCGCGGCAGGGACATCGCGGTGGCGCTCTTCCGGTCCGCGGCCAGGTGCAGCAGGATCGTGGTGTCCGAGCGCTGGCTGCCGCCGTCGTCGCGACCGTACTCGCGATTGTCACCGGCCCGGCTGTCGGAGCCGATGAGCAGGATGTTCTCCGCGTCGTGCACCACGGTGGCGGGCCGCTCCCGCTCGTACGTCTTGAGTTCGGCGGCCGCCGAGGTGTCGGTCCTGATGTTGCCGTCGAGCTTCCGGTACAGCCACCAGCCGCCGCCCGCCGCGACCAGGACCACGAGCGAGACGCCGAGCGCGGTCCAGCGCAGCCAGTGGTGCCGGTGCCCGGCGGGGGTCTCGGGAGAGACACCGGAGTCGTCCCCCACCTGCGATCGGCCCTCGTCCGTGGCCGAGTCGTCGGAGTTCTCCGGCGGGCCGGCGCTTTCGCTCACGTCTGCGTCCATCCTTCACGTTCGGCGGCGCGCTGGGCCGCCGGTCGCAGGAGTAGACGGCTGAACCTCACGCTTGGTTGTGTCCCGAGTGGTCTGTACCGCCGATCATGTACCGGAGTTGAGGCACAGCCCTGAGGACTCGACCCGCTATGGGCCGGACGAGTGGTCCTCAGGGCGCTTGTCATACCGTGGTGTTGGTGACCCGTTCACTCTCGACGCGCTTCGCCAGACCGTCCTCACCCAGCTGTCCCAGGTGCCGGCACAGGACCACGGACCCCCCGGCGGCCAGTGGCGCGAACAGCCCCGCGCTCAGGCCCTCCCAGGTGTCGTACGGGCGCCCCGTCAGCAGCCGCGATCCTGCGGTCAGCCCGAGGCCGGCCGCGTCCTCGTGGGCCCGCGCCACCAGTTCCGCCGCCGTCAGCTCGACCCCGCCCACCGCCAGCGCCGGAGCGTTCGGGTCCACCGGCGCGAACGGGGCGAACCGGTCGCCCTGGCTCGGCACCTCGACCGCGTAGTCGGCGAAGCCCTCGGGCGTCTGCGGGAACCTGCCGCCCAGCGGGCGCAGTGCCAGGGCGACCCGCTCGCCGCGGCAGGCGCGCGCGGCCTCCAGCGTGTCCGGGCCGCTGACGACGAGATCGGCGCCGGCCGGGTCGCCCTGCACATCGGCGACCACACCGACCGAGGAACACGCCAGCAGCCAGACCGCGGACTGCCAGTGCGCGGGCAGCAGCAGGGCCAGCCGGTCGCCGGGTTCCGCGGCGAGGTCGCCCTGCAGGAGATTGGCGGTCTTGGCCACCCAATTGGCGAAGGTGGCCACCGACAGTTCGACGCGCTCTCCGGTGGCGTCGTCGTAGAAAGTGACCAAGGGGCGGGCCGGATCCGCGGCGAGCGCGGAACGCAGCAGGTCGGCGGGGGTGCGGTCGGTGGCGTTCATCCGCGCAAGGGTACGCGGCGGCGCCGGGCCGGGCGGGATCGACGGGCACCGGGTACACCGGTTCGGCAGACGGCCCGTCAATTGTGCCGGGATACCCCGGTAGCCGGACTTGTCGGAATGTGCCCAGGATCGTTCGTATGCGTTCCTTCCTTGCATCCTCGATCGGTGTCACTTGCGCGGCGGTACTCGTACTGCCGTCGGCCGCGCCCGCGAGCGCCGCCCCGGACACCTTCACCGCTACCGCCGGGTCCGCCGAGCCCTCCGACACCGCAGGCTCGACGCAGTCCCTGCCGTTGTCGCCCCTGCGGGCACCGTCCGACGAATCCACCGGCGACCCCACCCGGACCACCGCGGCCGCCGAACAGGGGCTGCTCGAACGCGACGTCCGCCCGTTCTCCCTGGTCGGCGTCGTCTGGGACGACCCGGACACCGAACTCCACGGCACCGTCCAGGTCCGAACCCGGGCCCTCGGCACCACCCGCTGGTCCGACTGGCAGGACCTGGAGACGCACAACGCCGAGCACGGCGCCGACCCCGGGACCACCGAGCGCGAATCCGGCACCGTCCGCGGCTCCACGGCTCCGCTCTGGGTCGGCGACTCGGACGGCGTCTCGGTCCGCGTACGCCCGGCGACGCCCGATCCGCAGGACCGGACCGAATCCGCCGTACCGCTGCCCACCGGTCTGCGCCTCGAACTCGTCGACCCCGGCAAGGACCCGCAGCCGGTCCCCGCGGCGGGTCCCGAGTCCTCCGGCGACGACGAGGGCAGTCGCGCCACAGCACTCGACGGCCGCGTGCTCCCCGCCCTGAGCAGGGCGGAGTCCGAGGCACTCGGCGAGGCGGAGGCCGGGCTCGCTCCCGGCGCCCAGCCGTACATCGGACCCCGGCCGCGCATCATCACCCGCAAGGGCTGGGGCGCCGACGAGAAGCTCAGAGAGCGCTCCCTCGTCTACACCAAGACCGTCAAGGCCGCGTTCATCCACCACAGCGCCACGGGCAACAACTACACGTGCTCCCAGGCACCCGCCGTCCTGCGAGGCATCTACCGCTACCACGTCAAGAGCAGCGGCTGGCGGGACATCGGCTACAACTTCGCCGTCGACAAGTGCGGAAACATCTACGAAGGACGCGCGGGCGGCGTGACGAAGCCCGTCCTGGGAGCACACACGCTCGGCTTCAACGCCAACAGCATGGGCATCGCGGTGCTCGGCACCTTCACCGGGTCGAACCCGTCGGCCTCCGCGGTGAACGCCATCGCGAAGCTCACCGCCTGGAAACTCGGCCTGTTCGGAGCCGACCCGAGCGGCAGGACGACGCTCGTCTCGGGTGGCGGGAACAAGTTCAAGAAGGGCACGAAGGCCACACTCAACGTCATCTCCGGCCATCGGGACGGCTTCGCAACCGAATGCCCCGGAGCGCGTCTCTACAAGAAGCTCGGCTCGGCCAGGACCAGTTCCGCCCGTCTGCAGGGCCGCTGACCGGATGACCGCGAGAGACCACCGCGGGCCGCTGCGGGCCGCTGACCGGGGACGGCCGAACCGTAGCGAACCGGACTGCATACACTGGCCAGCCGAAAACCGGCCGGGCCCCACCAGGAAGCAGAGTCAGCGCTGTGACAGAGGCAAGAGAAGCGATCCTCCTGGTCGGCGGCAAGGGAACGCGGCTGCGCCCGCTCACGGTCCACACCCCCAAGCCCATGGTTCCGGCGGCGGGCGTCCCGTTCCTCACCCACCAGCTGGCGCGTGCCCGAGCCGCCGGGGTCGAGCACATCGTGCTCGCGACCTCGTACCTGGCGGAGGTCTTCGAACCGTACTTCGGGGACGGTTCGTCGCTGGGTCTGCACATCGAGTACGTCACCGAACGCGAACCGCTCGGCACCGGCGGAGCGATACGCAACGTCGCCTCCCGGCTCACCTCGGGGCCCGACGAACCGGTGCTCATCTTCAACGGCGACATCCTCACGGGCCTCGACATCCAGGCGCTGGTCGCCTCGCACACCGCCTCCGGAGCGGACGTCTCCCTCCACCTCACCCGGGTCGAGGACCCGCGCGCCTTCGGTCTCGTACCGACGGACGCCGACGGCAGGGTCACCGCGTTCCTGGAGAAGCCCGAGACGCCCGAGGAGATCGTCACCGACCAGATCAACGCGGGGGCGTACATCTTCCGACGCCGGATCATCGACGCCATCCCGGCCGGCCGCCCGGTCTCCGTCGAGCGCGAGACCTTCCCCGGACTGCTGGCCTCCGGCGCGCACCTCCAGGGCATGGTCGACTCCACGTACTGGCTGGACCTCGGCACCCCGCAGGCCTTCGTGCGCGGCTCCGCCGACCTGGTCCTGGGCCACGCCCCGTCCCCGGCCGTCCCCGGCCGCTGCGGCGAGCGGCTCGTCCTGCCGACGGCCTCCGTGGCGGCCGACGCCAAACTCAGTGGCGGCACGGTCATCGGCGAGGGCGCCCTGATCGGCGCGGGGGCCCGGATCGACGGCTCGGCGGTACTGGCCGGCGCGGTCGTCGAACCGGGGGCCGTGATCACGGACTCGCTGGTCGGAGCCGGTGCCAGGATCGGCAGTCGTACGGTGATGGAGGGGGCGGTCATCGGGGACGGGGCCCGGATCGGCGCCGACAACGAACTCCGCGCCGGCATCCGCGTCTGGTGCGGGGCGGTCCTGCCGGACGCGGCGGTGCGCTTCTCGTCCGACGAGTAGCGCGGCGAACGGTCCGGCACACCGCCGCGCACCCGCCCGTGTGCGTACGGCCCCCCCTCCAGGAGAAGCCGTTACCCTCGACAGGCACCCCTGACGACCGAGGACCTCACCGTGGCAGGACGATTCGCACCCCGCAGCGCCTCTCGCGCGGCCGTCCCGCACCAGGCGGCGGCTCCGGCGACGGACGCGCTGACCCGCGACTGGACCCCGCCCGGCCCGCTCGACCTGCGCCTGGTTCTCGGGCCGCTGCGTCGAGGCCCCGCCGACCCCACGTTCCGGATGACCCGGGACGGCGCGGTCTGGCGGGCCTGCCGTACCCCCGCCGGCCCCGGCACCCTCCGCGTCACGGCCCGGAGCGGCCGGATCGAGGCGACGGCCTGGGGACCGGGCGCGTCCTGGCTGCTGGACCAGCTGCCCACACTTCTCGGCGCAACGGACGATCCGGACGCCTTCCGCCCGCGCCACCGGCTGCTCGCCCTGACCCGGCACAGCCGCCCCGGCCTGCGCCTGCTGCGCACCGGACTGGTCATGGAGTCCCTGATCCCGTCCATCCTCGAACAGAAGGTGACCACGGACGAGGCGTACCGGGCCTGGCGCCACCTGGTCCGTGGGCACGGCACCCCGGCGCCCGGCCCCACGGACCACGCCGCGTTCGCCGCGCTCGGCCTGCATGTCATGCCGGACGCCCGCACCTGGTCGCTGATCCCGTCCTGGGAATGGCACCGCGCGGGCGTCGACTCCAAACGCTCGGCCACGATCCTGCGCGCGGTACGGGTGGCCCGTCGTCTGGAGGAGGCGTCGGCCATGGAACTCCCGCAGGCCATGGCCCGCCTGGAACTGATCCCCGGCATCGGTCCCTGGACCTCGGCCGAGACCCTTCAGCGGTCGAACGGCGCGGCCGACGCGGTCACGGTCGGCGATCTCCACCTGCCCGGCATCGTCGGCCACGCGCTGGCGGACAACCGGAACGCCGACGACGAGGAGATGCTGACCCTGCTCACCCCCTACGCGGGCCAGCGCCACCGGGCGACCCGACTCATCCTGCTCTCGGGCCGCGTCCCGCCCCGCCGGGCCCCACGCATGACCCGGGGCGACATCGCCCGCCTGTGACGGGGAGACGCCCCCGCCCGCGTCTCACCGCACCGTGACGAACCCCTCCGGGTCCCGCCCCGCCCGCGGGACAGGTGCGTTCGCCGGACACCCCACCGCGACCGCCCCCAGCGGGTCCCACGACTCCGGCAGTCGCAGCACCTCGCGCACCACCTCGCGGCAGAACATCGTCGACGACACCCACGCCGAGCCGAGCCGCTCGCCCGCCAGCGCCACCAGGAAGTTCTGGATGCCGGCCCCCGCGGCGACGACGAACATCTCGCGCTCCGCGGTGTCCCGCCGCGTGTCCCCGTACGTGTGGGAGCCGTCCATCACCAGGCACGGCACCACCAGATACGGTGCCCGGCGCAGCACGTCGCCCCGCCGCACCCGCTTCGCGACCGACTCCTCGCTCCGGCCGTCCCGGCGCAGGTCCGAGATCCACGCCTCCCGCATCGCGTCGAGCAGCCGGGTCCGCGCCTCCTCGGACTCCAGCAGGACGAACCGCCACGGCGTCGTGTGATGCGGCGCGGGCGCCGTCACCGCCGCGGCCACGGCCCGCCGCACCGCCCCCGGATCCACCGGTTCGTCGGTGAACTCGCGCACCGTCCGCCGCTGGGTCACCGCTTCCCGTACCGCCTCCGACGTGCCGAGCCGGAACATGTCGTCGGCCGCGACCCGCACCATCGCACGGGCCCCGCCCGCAGAATCCGTCGGATCCACGACATGGCCGAGGCCCCGGACCACCGCGACGGGCAGTCCAGAAGCCTTGCCCTTGACCAGGTCACCGGCCGACGCCAGTTCATCGGCGGTGGCGACCACCGTCGCGCTGAGCGGATTGCCGTACGTGTCCGTACCGCCGCGCAGATCGTCCAGCACCAGGACCCCGGCCGCGCCGATCGCGACATCGGTCAGGCCGTTGCGCCACGGGCGCCCGAAGGTGTCCGTGACGACGACCCCGACCTCGACGCCCAGGGTGTCCCGCAGCCCGTCCCGGATCGCGCGCGCCGATCCGTCCGGGTCCTCGGGCAGCAACAGCACTGTTCCGGCCGGGGTGTTCGAGGCATCGACACCGGCGGCGGCCATGACCAGCCCCTGCCGGTTCTCGACGATCCGGAGCGTGCCGCGCCGCGCCACCACCCGTACCGTCTCGGCGTCGATCGCCGCCTCCCGGTCGGTGGCCTCGACGATCCGGCCCTCCGCCTTGGAGACGATCTTCGAAGTGACCAGCAGGACGTCGCCGTCGGCCAGCCCCGGTTCGGTCGCGGCGATCAGCTTCGCCAGGTCGTCCCCGGCCCGCACCTCGGGCATCCCGGGCAGTGCCCAGACGCGGTAGGAAGGTGCCGGGGCGGAACCGGAGGACTCGGTGCTCACGCCCGTACCTCCTCGGCCAGCGCCAGCGCGCGCCGGGCCATCTCCGCCGTCGCGTCGACATCCGTCATCATCAGCGGCACCGCCCGGCAGCGGATGCCGGCGGCCTCCACCTCGTCGACGGCCCCGGCGTCCACGGTGTCGACGAGCCACCCGTCGAGCAGCCCGGAGCCGTAGTGCCGGGCCACGGCCGACGCCGTCGACTCGACGCCCACCGCGGCGAGCACCTTGTCCGCCATGCCGCGCACGGGCGCGTCCCCGACGATGGGGGAGAGGCCGACGACCGGCACCCCGGCCTCGGCGATCGCCTCCCGGATCCCGGGCACGGCCAGGATGGTCCCCACCGACACGACGGGGTTGGACGGCGGGAAGAGGATGACGTCGGCCTCGGCGACGGCCTCCAGCACGCCGGGCGCCGGCTTGGCCTGCTCGGCACCGACCGGCACGATCGCCTGCGCCTCGACCGAGGCGCGCAGCTTCACCCAGTACTCCTGGAAGTGAATCGCCCTGCGTTCGCCGTCGATGTCGACCGCGACATGGGTCTCGACCCGGTCGTCGGACATCGGCAGCAGCCGGACTCCGGGCTTCCAACGCGCGCACAGCGCCTCGGTGACGGCGCTCAGCGGATAGCCCGCGCCCAGCATCTGGGTGCGGACGATGTGCGTCGCGAAGTCACGGTCGCCGAGCCCGAACCATTCGGGTCCCACACCGTACGCGGCGAGCTCCGCCTTGACCTGGAAGCTCTCGTCCCTACGCCCCCAGCCCTGCTCCTCGTCGATGCCACCGCCGAGGGTGTACATCACGGTGTCGAGGTCGGGGCAGACCTTCAGCCCGAACAGATGGATGTCGTCACCGGTGTTGCCGATGACCGTGATGTCCGCGTCGGGCGCGGCCTGCTTGAGGCCACGCAGAAAACGAGCACCACCGATACCGCCGGCCAGAACCACAATGCGCATGCACAGCAGTTTGTCAGGCGGGTACGACATCCACGGCCGCCGGGGCGCATTGCGCCGTGTGCATCGGCATCTCGGTCAGACCCGGGTAGTAGACGTGCAGACTGACGGCCGGTTCGAGGGAGTCGTTGACCACTTCGTGCACATAGCCGGGCGCGAAGACGCGCTGGGCGCCGGGTTCCAGCGTCCGCGTGCCGCGTTCGGTGCGCTCGGTCAACCGGCCTTCCAGGACGGTCAGTACACCGGAGGACAGGCCGTGGTCATGACGGCCGGTGCCCTGGCCGGGCACCCAGCTGAGCAGCCAGACCTCGTATCCGGGGCCTGTACGCAGCCGGTGGTACCAGCGGGTGGTGGTGTCGTAGCGGACGAGCGGCGCCCACCGCGCGCGGTCGGCGGCGATGGAGCGGGCGAGTCCGACGAACTCGGCCACGGTGGTGGGGTGCTCGCGGGCCGGCTGGAGGAGGTGCTGGACCTCAAGGATGTCGCCGGCGATCTGAAGGTCGCTGTCGCTGTTCATGGAAGCGGTGGTTCCTCGGCATGGGAGGTGCATGTGCGGGGTGTCGCGGAGACCGGAGAGCCGGGGAAGCGCAGAGAGAAAGGTCTGTGGAGACGCTCTGCGAGGGGCTCAGCGGAGAGGAGCTGGATCAGAGCCGGTGCCCTGGGGCATCAACAGCTGTGACAGCTGGAACAGCAACAGCGGGTCAGGACAGCGTTGCGGAACCCACGGATGTGGGTGGCGTACATCGCTGCGGTCGCTGGCATGCAATCAAGGAGACCGGCTCGACCCTTCACTGTCAACTCAATGCCCGATTTGGGGGTAATGTTTCACCTCATCCGGTTACGGAACCGGGGGAAAGGTTTGTGCGGTCATCGTGGCGGAGATGTGGCGCATCAGCCGCGCCCGTAAACGTCGTTGGCGCCCCGTGACCTGACTGTGATCCTGGTCGCTTCGGTGATCGAATCGAAACATGAGGACGGTCCCGGTCGTCTCACTCGGTGAGGGAAGGGGGCGCGGTGAGACGCATGGCATATGTCAGGTTTTTGGTGATTTGCACACTTTCCGCATACCCTTGGTTCCGCAGAGTGAATACCGGGGCCAATAGCAGATCTTCGCTTGACTGGCCTGGAGCTACACACTTGTAATTTCACTCGTGTCGTTCGGCCGCAATCAGTAACGGCTGCATCACGGGGACGCGAGAGACAGACGAGGGGCGCACATGACCGAGCTGTTCCAGCAACTGCTGGTCGAGGACGCGGACGAGGAACTCGGCTGGCAGGAGCGCGCACTGTGCGCCCAGACCGATCCCGAGTCCTTCTTCCCCGAGAAGGGCGGATCCACCCGCGAGGCCAAGAAGGTCTGTCTCGCCTGTGAAGTCCGGTCCGAATGCCTTGAGTACGCCCTTTCCAATGACGAGCGGTTCGGAATCTGGGGTGGCCTTTCCGAGCGTGAACGGCGCCGCCTGAAGAAGGCCGCCATCTGACCGCGAACAGCTCGACAGCGGACCACCACGACCGCGAACCGGCACGACAGGCGGAACACCGCGACAGCGAACCGCCACGACCGTGAACCGCCATGACGGCGGAACAACGGAACGCGTGACAGCAGAACAACAGAACAAAGGAAGGTCCGGACCACGCACCGGATCTTCTCGACCCACTCGCCGGACGCGCGTGAGAACGCGTACCGGGCGTCGACCGACCATGGCCCGCCGCCTGCACCCCGCCCGCAGTCGACGGGCCATCGCCGTGCCCACCGCCCCTCGTCGTCGCCCCCGTTCAACCGCTCGGCGCCGTCGTGGTTGTCCGTACCGTTAGTGTGGGGCTCCGTCCGAGACGCGCCAACGCCCCGACGGAGCGCGCGTGTACACCGATGCAGCCCCCGGGGGGACGCCCCCCGGACCCGGCCGGAGGGCCCGTACCTCGATGTCCGTGCACAGCCAACCGACGGCGCCGTACGCGGCCGCCGCCGCCCCAGAGTTCCCCCGGCATGTCGTCACCGCCGTGCTCGTTTCCCATGACGGCGCACGCTGGCTGCCCGACGCGCTCGCGGGACTGCTCGGGCAGGAACGCCCCGTACAGAACGTCGTCGCCGCCGACACCGGCAGCGCCGACGATTCCGCGCGGCTGGTCACCGAGGCGCTCGGCGCCGAACGCGTCCTGCACCTCGCGCGCCGTACGAGCTTCGGCACCGCCGTCGACGAGGCGACCCGCACGACCGGCGTCCTCACCCCCGAGGACCTGCCGTACCTCAAGCGCCCCAGCAGCTGGGACCCCGTCAGCAGGACCTGGCGCGACGACGCGTACGACCTGCCCGAACTGCCGCACGGCGAACCCGTGCAGTGGCTCTGGCTGCTCCATGACGACTGTGCACCGGAGCCCGACGCGCTCGCCGAACTGCTGCGCGTCGTCGACACCGACCCGCACGCCGCGATCGTCGGCCCCAAACTCCGTGGCTGGTACGACCGCAAGCAACTGCTCGAAGTCGGCGTCTCCATCGCCAACAGCGGTCGCCGCTGGACCGGACTCGACCGGCGCGAGCAGGACCAGGGCCAGCACGACCAGGTCCGCACCGTCCTCTCCGTCTCCACCGCGGGCATGCTGATCCGCCGTGACATCTGGGAAGAACTCGGCGGGTTCGACCGCCGGCTCCCGCTGATGCGCGACGACGTCGACCTGTGCTGGCGCGCCCACACCGCGGGACACCGGGTGCTCGTCGCCCCCGACGCCGTCCTCAGGCACGCCGAGGCGTCCGCCCGGGAGCGTCGCCCCATCGACTGCGCGGGCCGCTCGGTCGCCTCCCCGCACCGCGTCGACAAGGCCGGTGCCGTCTACACGATGCTGGCCAACGCACGCGCCAAGGTGCTGCCCTGGGTGCTGCTCCGGCTCGTCGTCGGCACGCTGCTGCGCACCCTCGCCTATCTCGTCGGCAAGGTGCCCGGCCAGGCCGTCGACGAGGTTGCCGGGCTCTTCGGCACGCTGCTCCGCCCCGGACGGATCCTTTCGGCCCGGCGCGGTCGCGGCAAGGGCGCGGTCGACCAGGCCGAACTGCGCGGACTCTTCCCGCCGCCCGGCGCCACCGTCCGCGCCACCGTCGAGCAGGTCGCCGGAAACCTCGGCGGCGGTTCCGACGCCGACTCGGGCGGCTCCCGGCACGGCGCCGTGGAGTCCGGTCCCGGCGGTGACGACGCCGACTTCCTGGAGATCGAGCAGTTCGCGCGGCTGAAGCGGATCGGGCGCAAGCCGGGCCCGGTGCTCTTCGTCGTGCTGCTGTTCGTGTCGCTCGTCGCCTGTCGCGGCCTGCTCGGCGGCGGTGCGCTCGCGGGCGGTGCGCTGCTGCCGGCCCCCGCGGACGTCTCCGACCTGTGGGGCAAGTACGCGGACGGCTGGCACACGATCGGCACGGGCGGCACCCAGACGGCGCCGCCCTACCTGGCCGCGCTGGCCGCGCTGTCCGCGCTGTTCCTCGGATCGACCGGCTTCGCGCTCACGCTGCTGCTGGTCTGCTCGGTCCCGCTCGCCGGACTCACCGCGTACTTCGTCTCCCGGCCGCTGCTCGAATCGAGGCTGCTGCGGGCCTGGGCGAGCGTCGCGTACGCCTTCCTGCCCGCGGCGACCGGCGCCCTGGCGACGGGGCGTCTCGGCACCGCCGTACTGGCCGTCCTGCTGCCGCTCATCGCCCGTGCCGCCGTCTCCGCGCACGGCATGCGTGCCGGCGGCGACGCCCGCGGCAGCTGGCGCGCCACCTGGGCGTACACCCTGCTCCTCACCTTCGCGATGGCTTTCACACCCATCGTCTGGCCGCTCGCCGTGGTCCTCGGTATCGGCGTGCTCGTACTGCGCCGCGACGACATCGCCGCGTACGGGCTCCGCTTCCTCGCGACGATCGGCACGCCGCTGCTGGTTCTCGCGCCCTGGTCGCTCTCGCTCCTCACCGACCCGTCCGCGTTCCTGAAGGAGGCGGGCCTGGACATCGGTTCGGGCACGGCCTCCGCCCTCGACCTGCTCGGCATCAGCCCCGGCGGCCCCAAGGCCGCGGGCGGCGTGCTGCTGCTCGGCATCGTGTTCGCCGCGCTGGCCGCGCTGCTGCGCGGGGAGCGCCGGTTCGCGGTGCGCACCGCGTGGGTCGTCGCGCTGGTGGGGCTGGTCTTCGCCGCTCTCGCCAACGGCTCGGGCTGGGCGGGCCCCGCCACCCTCGTCTACGGCATCGCACTGATCGCCGCCGCGCTGGTCGGCGCGGACGGCGCCCGGGTGCGTGTGGCCGAGCTCAGCTTCGGCTGGCGCCAGCCCGTCGCCGCACTGATCGCCGTCGCCGCGGGGCTCGCCCCGGTGCTGGCCGCCGCGGGCTGGATGATCGGCGGTGCCGCGGGCCCACTGGAGCGCCGCGACCCGGTGCAGGTGCCCGCTTTCGTCGCGGAGGAGAGCACCACGCGCGACCAGCCGCGCACCCTGGTCCTCGGCGGCACCTCGCCCGCCAGCGTGTCGTACACCCTGGTCCGCGGCTCCGGTGCGCGGCTCGGCGACGCCGAACTGGCCGAGGCGGGCGGCAGCAACAGCCACCTCGACAAGGTCGTCGCCAATCTGGTCGCGGGCTCCGGTGCCGACCAGGGCAGCCAGCTCAGCGGCTTCGCGATCCGTTACGTACTGGTGCGGGACGGTGCTCCGAAGGAGATGAGCCGGGTCCTCGACGCCACCCCGGGTCTCAGCCGGCTCAGTCAGCTGGACGGCAGCGCCTTGTGGCGGGTCGACCGGCAGGTCGCCCGGATCGTGATCGTCCCCTCCGGTACCGACGGCGAACAGCTGCCCGTCGGCTCCCTCCCCGTCGAGGCGCACGCCAAGATCCCGGCAGGCGGCTCCGGCCGGGTGCTGCGGATCGCCGACGCCGCCGACCCCGGCTGGGAGGCGACGCTCGACGGACGGGCCCTGACCCGAAAGACCGTCGACGGCTGGGCCCAGGGCTTCGAGCTTCCCACCGAGGGCGGCACGCTGGACCTCACCTACAACGCACCCTTCACCCACACCGCCTGGGTCTGGGCCCAGAGCGCGCTGGCCGTGGTCCTGCTGGTCCTCGCCCTGCCGGGCCGTCGCCGGGAGATCGACGACGACCTGCCGGAGGAGGCCACGACGGTTCAGGCGGAGTCGGTCGCGGGTGAGGGGCGCCGGGCGCGCAGGCTCCGGGCGGCCGCCCAGGCCGAGGCCGAGGCCGCGCCGGAACCGGCCGGGAACGGACATGCCGAGGACGCACCTGGGACGTCGGAGGAGTACGTCCTGGTGGAGCAGGCGGGTGAGCACATTCCCGCACAGCAGACGGCCGAGCCGCAGCCGCAGCAGACCGACGGCCAGGACGCCTACGCCGCGCAGTCCGACAGCGGCGAGTACGCGGCGGTGCCGCAGCAGCAGTACGGCGAATGGGACGCGCAGCAGTACCAGGGCGGCGACTACCAGCAGTACCAGGGCGGGCAGCAGTACCAGGACGGCCAGTACGGCACGCAGCAGGACCACCCGGCGACCGCCGACCCGTACCAGCAGCAGGCCTACGACCCGTACGGCTACGTACAACAGCAACAGCAGCAGTCGTACGACCCGCAGGCCCCGTACGTCGCGCAGGCCCAGCAGTACGATCCGCAGGCCCCGTACGACCCCCAGGCCCAGTACGGCGGGCAGAGCCAGTACGACCCGCAGAACCCCGACGAGAACGCCCCGGGCCAGCACCCGTGGCCGACCGGTAACGCATCGCGAGGCGAGTCCGAGTGAAGTCCACCAGCCTGTCCCTCATCGCGGGCATCGTCGCCCTCGCCGCCGTCACCGGCTTTGCCGCGGCCACCGCGCCCGGCGACGGGGGCACGACGGAGGCGAAGACCGCCACCCGACTGCCCGTCGAGCGGTCCAGCCTGCTCTGCCCGGCGCCCGGTCTCTCGGACTTCGCGGAGACGACGTACACGTCCTTCACCCCGGCGGGCGGCGGTGGCGGTGAAGCCGGTACGGCAGAACTGAGGCAGTCCACGGCCACCACGGCCGAGGACGCCACGGGCAAGGGCGGGAGCAAGGACAAGAAGGACAAGAAGAAGACGGATGCCGGAAAGCCGGTCGTCTCCCTCAAGGAACCCGGCAAACCCGCCACCGCCGACGCGTCCGGTGCCGGCACCCCCGCGCTGGTCGGTACCGCCACCGGCCGTCTGGCCCCCGGCTGGACCGCACAGCAGACCACCACCGTCGAGGCGGGCAGCGGCCGCGGTCTGCTCGGTGTCAGCTGCACCGGGCCCGACACCGACTTCTGGTTCCCGGCCGCGAGCACCGCGAAGTCCCGCGAGGACTACGTCCACCTCACCAACCCCGACGACACCGCGGCCGTCGCCGACATCGAGCTGTACGGTCCGGACGGCAGTCTCAAGTCCGACGTCGGCGAGGGCATCACCGTGCCCGCCCGGTCCAGCGTCCCGGTCCTGATCTCCACACTGACCAGCGAGGTGGCCGAGGACGTGACCGTCCACGTCACCACCCGTACCGGACGCGTCGGCGCGGTCATCAGGACCGCGGACGATGAGACCGGCAGCGACTGGCTGGCCGCCTCCGCCGACCCGTCGGGCACCCTGGTGCTCCCCGGCATCCCCGCGGACGCCACCGCGGTCCGCCTGGTGGCCTTCGCACCCAGCGACGACGACGCCGATCTGAACGTGAAACTGCTCGGCAAGAACGGCGCGATCTCCCCGGTCGGGCACCAGAACCTCCACGTCAAGTCGAGGATGACCGCGGGCATCGACCTGAAGGACATCACCAAGGGCGAGCCCGGCTCCCTGCTGCTCACCCCGGCCCGGAGCGGCAAGAGCACCCCGGTGGTGGCCGCGCTGCGCGTGTTCCGCGGCAAGGGCTCCGGGCAGGAGGTCGGTTACATCCCGGCGACCGCCCCGGTGGGCGCCCAGGCGACCGTGGCCGACAACCGGGCCAAGGGGTCCACGCTCTCGCTCACCGCACCGGGCGCCACCGCCACCGTCAAGGTCACCGCCTCCGCGGGCAGCGAGGGCGGCGAGCAGGTCGTCAAGACGTACACAGTTGAGGGGCGTACGACGCTCGCGGTCACCCCGCCCGTACCGTCCGGGCTCAAGGGCGGCTACGCGCTGACGGTCCGGACGGAGTCGGGCGGTCCGGTGTACGCCGCACGCACGCTGAGCCTTCCGCTGAACGGCGTCCAGATGTTCACCGTGCAGACCCTGCCGGACGACGGAGGAACGGTGGAGGTGCCCGCGGCCGTCCAGGACCTGGCCGTCCTGGACGACTGAGCGGACGGTCCCGGCGGACCGGTCGTCCTGCCCCCGGACGGCCGGTCCTACTCCTGCCCGTACCGCGGATCCACCGACTCCGGCGAGAGCCCGAGCAGCTCCGCGACCTGTTCCACCACGACCTCGTGCACCAGCAGGGCACGCTCGTCGCGACTCTTGGTACGGATCTCGACGGGCCGCCGGTAGACGACGATCTGCGCGGGCCGGCCCTTCTCCGCGGAGACCGCGCGCCCCAGCGGCACGGTCTCCTCCTGCGTCCCCGGCACATCGAGCACCATGAAGTCGACATCGGCCAGCTGCGGCCAGCGCCGCTCCAGCCGCTCCACCGAGTCCTGCACGAGATCACGGAAGTTCTCCGCCCGACTGACCGAGAGCGGCACCTGGGGCGGGGCGACGGGTCCGCGCATGCCGCGGCCATGGCGGTCACGCCGACGCGGGCGCGGCTCGGACGGGTGGGGCGGTACGGGACTGTCCATCACTGACGCAGCGTAACCCTCCACGGGGCGACCGGACCGCCGCTCCCTGACGGAGCGTCGGCCTGTCCAATCCTGAACAATCCGGCCAAGCAGGAGCTCGTTTCCGGCCCAGCTCCTGACCGTTGATCTCCTGCTGAATGACAGCTTTTGTACCGAGTGGTGACCGGAATCGTTGCCGGTATGACCTGCGCTTCTGTGTTCCGTCGCAGGTCAGGAGGAGTGTCCGGAAGGCGCTCGTGCCGGAGGTGACAGGGCGACACGGAGGGGTGAGCTGAGGGAGAGTCGTCGCAGCCCGCTCAAGAGTGCGGTACCGTCCAACATCGTGAGCCCTGTACGTCGCTGTTCGCGCACCGCGTGCGGCCGCCCTGCCGTCGCGACACTGACGTACGTCTATGCCGACTCGACTGCGGTCCTCGGCCCGCTCGCCACCTATGCCGAGCCCCACTGCTACGACCTCTGTGCCGAGCACAGCGAGCGGCTGACCGCACCACGCGGCTGGGAAGTCGTCAGGCTCTCCGACCCCTCCGCTCCCACGCGCCCCAGCGGCGACGACCTCGAAGCGCTCGCCAACGCCGTACGGGAAGCGGCGCGGCCGCATGACCGCGGCCCCGACGGCAGGGGCGACGGCCCGCAGGCCGCGGATCCGATGGAGGTGGCACGCCGCGGCCATCTGCGGGTGCTGCGCTCACCGGACTCCTGAGCGAGGCGTGCCGCGGCACGCCTCACACGCGTGTTCGACCGACCGTTCCTCGATGTCGTCGACCCGACGGGCAGACCGGTCGGCGCCGACCTCTTCACGCTCCCGGTCGTCGCCACCGGTGGCACCCTCGTGCTGCCGGCCGGTCTGATCACTGCCGCGGTACCCGGTGTACGACCCGGCGTCGCGGCGCGCGAGTGGACGGCCTGGCACTACTGCTTGTGATGTGCCTGATCGTCCGGCACAGAGCACGACGGTGCTGGGACGGATGCTGCCCTGAGGGCTGTCCCGCCCGCCGCCGGACGCCCGAGCGGCAACCGGCCTTCCGGCACGCTTGGCACAACCGGGCAGCCGGGCAGCCGGGCAGCCGTGCAGCCGCAGGACCTCACGGCCCGCCCGATCGGCCGCCGGGTAGTTTGGGCGGTCCGAAGAAATCTCAGGAGGACCGGCCCGTGGCTGCTGATCTGTCGCAGATCGTGAAGGCGTACGACGTGCGCGGAGTGGTGCCCGACCAGTGGGACGAGTCGCTGGCCGAGTATTTCGGGGCCGCGTTCGTCGAGGTGACGGACGCCGAAGCGATCGTGATCGGCCACGACATGCGGCCCTCGTCGCCCGGCCTCGCGGCAGCCTTCGCGCGCGGCGCGGCGGCGCGCGGCGCGGACGTCACCATGATCGGCCTCTGTTCGACCGACCAGTTGTACTTCGCCTCGGGCAGCCTCGGCCTTCCCGGCGCCATGTTCACCGCTTCACACAATCCGGCGCGGTACAACGGCATCAAGCTCTGCAGGGCCGGCGCCGCACCCGTGGGCCAGGACACCGGGCTCGCCGAGATCCGCGCCCTGGTCGAGAAGTGGTCCGAGACCGGCGTGCCGCAGCCTGCCGTCACCCCGGGCACCCTCACCGAACGCGAGACGCTTCCCGACTACGCCGCACACCTGCTGTCGCTGGTCGACCTCGCATCGATCCGCCCGCTGAAGGTGGTCGTCGACGCGGGCAACGGCATGGGCGGCCACACCGTCCCCACCGTCTTCGCCGACCTCCCCGTGGAGCTCGTGCCGATGTACTTCGAGCTCGACGGCACCTTCCCCAACCATGAGGCCAACCCTCTCGACCCGAAGAACCTCGTCGACCTCCAGGCCCGGGTCGTGGCCGAGGGTGCGGACCTGGGCCTCGCCTTCGACGGCGACGCCGACCGCTGCTTCGTCGTCGACGAGCGGGGCGCGGGCGTCTCCCCGTCCGCGATCACGGCCCTGGTCGCGGCCCGCGAACTCGCCCGCAACGGCGGCAGCGGCACCGTCATCCACAACCTGATCACCTCGCTCTCCGTCCCCGAGGTCGTCCGCGAGAACGGCGGAACGCCGGTCCGCACCCGCGTGGGCCACTCCTTCATCAAGGCGGAGATGGCCGAGCACGGCGCGATCTTCGGCGGCGAGCACTCCGCGCACTACTACTTCCGCGACTTCTGGAACGCCGATACGGGGATGCTCGCCGCGCTCCACGTCCTGGCCGCGCTCGGGGGACAGAACGGCACCCTGTCGGAACTGGTCGCCCAGTACGACCGCTACGCCGGGTCCGGCGAGATCAACTCCACGGTCGCCGACCAGCCCGGCCGCACGGCGGCGGTACGCGAATCCTTCGCACCCCGCGACGGCGTGAGGACCGACGACCTGGACGGCCTGACGGTCATGGGCCCGGACTGGTGGTTCAACCTGCGGGCCTCCAACACGGAACCCCTGCTCCGCCTGAACGTCGAGGCCCGCGACGAGCGGACGATGACGGCGGTACGGGACGAGGTTCTGGCCCTGGTCCGGGCGCGGGCCGCGTAGAGCGGGACCGGGCGGACGAGGACGGGCACTGTCGCGAGAGTCCGAGGGCCGGGGGTTCGGTCCGGTCGAGCGATTCCGGCCTGCTGAGCGGTGCCGATCGGCCTGCCCCGCGACCTCCGCCCGGCCGAGCACTCACCCGGCCCCCGCGCTCCTCGACCCCGCCTCGCCCCGGCCCGCGCCCCCTGTACCCCGGCGGTAGGCTGACGTCGCCTGATCCGTGTGAACCCGAACCGCTTGTTCGAATGCTTGAAGGGACTCACCCATGCCGCTCGAAGCCGGCCTCCTGGAGATCCTCGCCTGCCCGGCCTGTCACTCTCCGCTCGACGACCGGTCGGCAGCCGACAGCCCCGAGCTGATCTGCACCGGCAAGGACTGCGGTCTGGCCTACCCGGTACGGGACGGCATCCCCGTCCTCCTCGTCGACGAGGCCCGCCGCCCCGCGTAACGGCATCCGTGCCCGAAACCGCACGGTGATCAGCATGTGATCGGAGGACCGTCCCCATGCTCGACGAGTCGCTGCTCGACGCCCCGGAATCGCTGGCCCGAGCCGACCGCCGCGGCCTGCTTCGCGGCGCCGCCGAGGCCGGGGCCCGGGTCCGCACCGCCGCCCGGCACGCGGCGGAGGCCGGGATTGCCGCGCTGAACCCGGAAGGCCGCCCCCGCGCCGTACTCATCGCGGGCTCCGGCACCGCCGCGTCCGGCGTGGCCGATCTGGTCACCGCCCTGGCAGGAGCCTCCGCGCCCGTCACCCGCATCCACCCCACCGGGGTCGCCCCTGCCGCGGGCGCGCTGCGCTGGACCCTTCCCGGCTGGGCCGGATCCGTGGACCTGCTGCTGATCGTCACGGCCGAAGGTTCCGAACCCGGCCTCTCCCTCCTCGCCGAACAGGCGTACCGCCGCGGCTGCAGCGTCGTCGCCGTCGCCCCCCGGCAGTCACCCTTGCGCGAGGCGATCGACGGGGCGCACGGACTCCTCGTACCGATGGCCACCGCCCCGCACGGCGAGTACGACGCCGAGACGTCCGCGGCGGGACCCGGCACGCTCTGGGCCCTGTTCACCCCACTGCTCGCGCTGCTCGACCAGGTGGGCCTGGTCACCGCGTCCGCCGAGGCACTGCAGAGTGTCGCCGACCGCCTGGACCGCACCGCGGAACGCTGCGGTCCGGCCATCGCCACGTACAGCAACCCGGCCAAGACCCTCGCCGCCGAACTCGCCGACAGCCTGCCCCTCATCTGGACGGAGGGCGAATCCGCGGCCCCGGTCGGCCGCAGATTCGCCGCGGTCCTGGCCGAGCTGTCCGGCCGACCGGCCCTCGCCGCGGAACTCCCCGAGGCACTTCCCGCCCACGGCGCGCTGCTGGCGGGCACCTTCGCCGCCGGCGCCGACCCCGACGACTTCTTCCGCGACCGGGTCGAGGAGCCGGAGCCGCTGCACGCCCGCGTCGTACTGCTCCGCGACCGCCCCACCGGCGGTCTGAGCGCCGGCCCCGCCGCCCGCGAACTGGCCCTCGGCCACGACACGGCGATCAGCGAGCTCGAACCGGACGAGGGCACCGAGCTCGAAGCCCTCGCCGAACTCCTCGCGGTCACCGACTTCGCGGCCGTATACCTGGCACTCGCGTCGGCAGCCCGCGCCTGAAGACCCGAACCGGTCCCGCACCGCACCCCACACCCCCGCCGCGCCCGCGCCGCCCCGCCAAGCCCACCTCCACCACCCCGATCCACGCATCTCACAAGGACGAACCCATGGACCGGCTCTCCAACACCGTGCGCCCTTACGCCTGGGGCTCCACCACCGCCATCCCCGAGCTGCTCGGCATCGCCCCCACCGGGGAACCCCAGGCCGAGATGTGGATGGGCGCCCACCCCGGAGCACCCTCCCGCCTCACCCGCATAACCGGAACCGGAGAGGCGGGCCACGAACAGGCCCTCACCGAGGTCATCGCCGCAGACCCCGAGCGCGAACTGGGCCGGGCCACCGTCGAGAAATTCGGCCCCCGCCTGCCCTTCCTCCTCAAACTGCTCGCCGCCGGTGCCCCCCTCTCCCTCCAGGTCCACCCCGACCTCGCACAGGCCGGGCGGGGCTACGAGGACGAGGAGCGCCGATCCGTCCCGATCGACGCACCCCACCGCACGTACAAGGACGCCAACCACAAGCCCGAGCTGATCTGCGCACTCACCCCCTTCGCCGGCCTGTGCGGCTTCCGCAGGCCCACCGAGGCGGCCGAGGCGATGGCGGCACTCGGCATCGACTCCCTCAAGCCCTACGTCGACCTCCTCGGCGCCCATCCCGAAGAGGCGGCCCTGCGCGAGGTCCTCACCGCGATTCTCAGTGCCGACCCGACGGAAATGGCCGAAACGGTGAACCGGGCAGCCGCTGCCGCCGAACGTCTCGGCGGAGCCCACGCCCCGTACGCCCGGATCGCCCATCACTTCCCCGGCGACCCCGGTGTCCTCGCGGCGATGCTGCTGAATCATGTGGAACTCCAGCCCGGCGAAGCACTCTTCCTCGGCGCCGGTGTCCCGCACGCCTACCTGGACGGCCTCGGCGTCGAGATCATGGCCAACTCGGACAACGTGCTGCGCTGCGGACTCACGCCCAAACACATCGACGTCCCCGAACTGCTGCGCATCGTCCGCTTCGAGGCGACCGACCCCGGTGTCCTGCGCCCCGAGGCGTCCCCGTCCGGCGAGGAACTGTACGAGACACCCGTGGACGAATTCCGGCTCTCGCGCTTCGATCTGTCGCCCGGCGCGGACCCCGTCGAACTGACCAGGGCCGCCCCGCAGATCCTGCTGTGCACCGCGGGCGCCCCGAAGGCGGGCACGCTCGGTCTCACCCCCGGCGCCTCGGTGTTCGTACCCTCCGGCGAGAAGGTCGAAGTGTCCGGTACGGGAACCCTGTTCCGCGCGACCGTGGTGGTCTGACATACGGTCCGCATCAACGGCTGCAACAATGTCCGGCCGTACCGCGGCGCCAGGGCCGCAGCACCGAAGAAGGGACACCAGGCACCCATGAGTGCGTCAGGCGGAACCAAGGCGATCGTGGCGGCACTCGGCGCCAACCTCGCGATCGCAGTGGCCAAATTCGTGGCGTTCCTGTTCAGTGGCTCGTCGTCGATGCTCGCGGAGAGCGTCCACTCGGTGGCCGACTCGGGCAACCAGGGACTGCTGCTGCTCGGCGGCAAGAAGGCCCAGCGCGAGGCCACCCCCCAGCACCCCTTCGGCTACGGCCGTGAGCGCTACATCTACGCCTTCCTCGTCTCCATCGTGCTGTTCTCGGTCGGTGGCATGTTCGCGGTGTACGAGGGCTACGAGAAGATCAAGCACCCGCACGAGATCGAGGCCTGGTACTGGCCGGTCGGCGTACTGGTCTTCGCGGTCATCGCCGAGGGCTTCTCCTTCCGTACGGCCATCAAGGAGTCCAACGAGACCCGGGGATCGCTCTCCTGGAAGGAGTTCATCCGCCGCGCGAAGGCCCCCGAACTCCCCGTCGTGCTCCTGGAGGACTTCGGCGCACTGATCGGCCTGGTGCTCGCCCTCGCGGGCGTCGGCCTTGCCCTCGCGACCGGCAATGGCGTCTGGGACGGCATCGGCACCCTCTGCATCGGCGTCCTGCTGATCGCCATCGCGATCGTCCTCGCCGCCGAGACGAAGTCCTTGCTGCTCGGCGAGGCCGCCGGAGCCGACCAGGTCGAGAAGATCAAGGCCGCGGTCGTCGACGGCGACACGGTCACCGGCATCATCCACATGCGCACGCTCCACCTCGGCCCGGAAGAGCTGCTGGTCGCCGCCAAGATCGCGGTGCAGCACGACGACACGGCCACCGAAGTGGCCAACGCCATCAACGCCGCCGAGACACGTATCCGCGCAGCCGTCCCGATCGCCCGGGTCATCTACCTGGAACCGGACATCTACAGCGAGGCGGCCGCCGCAGCCGGCATCAACCCCGGCAAGGCCCCGGGCGGATCTCCCTCCCCGGCTCCCGACGGCCCCTCGGACAACCCGACGCATTCCGGCCACTGAACGCACCCACGGACGCACATCCTCCGACCCTCTCTCGACCACCCCTCCCATCGGCCGCCACCAGCCTTTCGGCCCGCCCTCCCGCCCGCCCCAATAGGCCGCTCCTCACCCCCGCCCGTCCGGGCGGGCTGGGAGCGGCTGGGCCGGTCGGTGTAGATTCGATGCCAGTGTCAGACGTCGCTGCTGATGGCGGTCGATCGGTCCGTACGCGCGGGCCGGCCGAGGGAGAGAGGGCCTCCGACGGACTGCGCTGCGAGCACCCGGGCATTCGTATGTCCGGCGCCGCAGAGCCAGCCGTGCCCACCTCGACACCCATCACGAGGAGCAGCCCGTTATGACAACGGTCGCCAATCGCCAGGACTTCAAGGTCGCCGACCTCTCCCTCGCGGCGTTCGGTCGCAAGGAGATCACCCTCGCCGAGCACGAGATGCCCGGCCTGATGTCGATCCGCAAGGAGTACGCCGCCGCGCAGCCGCTGGCCGGCGCGCGCATCACCGGTTCGCTGCACATGACCGTGCAGACGGCCGTGCTGATCGAGACCCTGGTCGCCCTCGGCGCCGAGGTCCGCTGGGCCTCCTGCAACATCTTCTCCACCCAGGACCACGCCGCCGCGGCCATCGCCGTGGGTCCGAACGGCACCCCGGACGCCCCCGCGGGCGTCCCGGTCTTCGCCTGGAAGGGCGAGACGCTCGAAGAGTACTGGTGGTGCACGGAGCAGGCTCTGACCTGGCCGAACACTCCCACGGGCGGCCCGAACATGATCCTCGACGACGGTGGTGACGCCACGCTCCTCGTCCACAAGGGCGTCGAGTTCGAGAAGGCCGGTGCGGCCCCGGACCCGTCGACCGCGGACAGCGAGGAGTACGGCCACATCCTCACCCTGCTGAACCGCACCCTCAGTGAGTCCCCGCAGAAGTGGACCCAGCTGGCGTCCGAGATCCGCGGTGTCACCGAAGAGACCACGACCGGTGTGCACCGGCTCTACGAGATGCACCGCGACGGCACCCTCCTCTTCCCGGCGATCAACGTCAACGACGCCGTCACCAAGTCCAAGTTCGACAACAAGTACGGCTGCCGCCACTCCCTGATCGACGGCATCAACCGCGCCACCGACGTCCTCATCGGCGGCAAGACCGCCGTCGTCTGCGGCTACGGCGACGTGGGCAAGGGCTGCGCGGAGTCCCTGCGCGGCCAGGGCGCCCGCGTGATCATCACCGAGGTCGACCCGATCTGCGCGCTGCAGGCGGCGATGGACGGCTACCAGGTGACCACGCTCGACGAGGTCGTCGGCAAGGCCGACATCTTCGTCACCACCACGGGCAACAAGGACATCATCATGGCCGCGGACATGGCCAAGATGAAGCACCAGGCCATCGTCGGGAACATCGGTCACTTCGACAACGAGATCGACATGGCCGGCCTGGCGAAGATCGACGGCATCGTCAAGGACGAGGTCAAGCCGCAGGTCCACACCTGGACGTTCCCCGACGGCAAGGTCCTCATCGTGCTGTCCGAGGGCCGCCTGCTGAACCTGGGCAACGCCACCGGCCACCCCTCGTTCGTGATGTCCAACTCGTTCGCGGACCAGACCCTGGCTCAGATCGAGCTGTACACCAAGCCCGAGGAGTACCCGACCGACGTCTACGTGCTGCCCAAGCACCTGGACGAGAAGGTCGCCCGTCTCCACCTCGACGCGCTCGGCGTGAAGCTGACGACGCTCCGCCCCGAGCAGGCCGCCTACATCGGTGTCGAGGTCGAAGGCCCGTACAAGCCCGACCACTACCGCTACTGATCCCGCCCGTCAGCGATCGTGCACGTCACCACCGGTCGGTGACGACCGACCGCTGACAGACGGAACAGCCTCAGCAGCTACGAGCGCAGGCCCCCGCACCCCCGTGTCGGGGGCCTGCGTCGTACCGCACCCGCTCAGCCCGAGGAACCTCGAAGGACCCCATGCCCCGCGGCCGATATTCGCTCCACGATCTCCACGATCACACCCTCCTCGGCGAAGAACACTTCCAGTGCGCCCCCGGCCCCTCCGGCTGGCGCTACGTCTCCCGGACCACCGCCCCTTCCGGCGACCACCTCGGTTCCGTCGACCTCACCCTCGATGCACTGGGCCGCCCCATCCGCCTCGAACTTCACGCCGCGAGCTGGCAGGTCCGCGGCGCCGCCCTGGAAGGCGTCACCTGGGTCCGCACCGACCCGACCGGCACTCACGCCACCGAAGGCAATGCGCGCGCCCACGCCTTCACCGGCACATCCCCCGCATTCCTCATCGCGACCGCACGACTGCTGCGCCTCACCCCCACTTCCCCCGCGACCCGCGTCCGCCTGGTCGCCTTCACGGACCCGGTCCTCGCCCCCCGCACCGTCGACCAGTCCTGGGCCCTGGTGAACAGTGAAGCGCACGCCACTGACAACGGCCCTCTGACGGTGGACGAATACCAGGTCAGCGCCTTGGACACCGGCGAACAGCACACCGTGCACATCGCTGGCGACGTGGTCCTCTCGGCGCCCGGCATCGAGCTCGAAGACCTGGAATCCCCACCGTCACCGCGCTGAGGTCTTCCCGTCCGGATCTTGTCGGGCTTGCGTGCCCCGGTGCACCGATCCGGCCTGATCCGAACGAAAGACCCTAGGCAGGCGGGGCGAACCCCGTCGCGGCCGGCGCAGCCCCGCTCTCCTCCACCACCGGCCCCACGGGAGCGGATGCCCCGGCAACCTCCGCAGCCGACAGGGACTCCACCAGCAGGGGCTCTGCCGACGGGGAAGCAACAGCTCCACCGTTCAATGCCCCGCTCCTCGCCTGCCCGCCCGCACCGGCGTCCGCACCCTCGGCCTGCCCGGACCCCGCCGGCACCGCACTGCCTCGACCAGCGGCGAACACCCGCCGCGCATCCCGCGCCTGGCGTTCGTTCACCACTGCCGCCAGATACGCCCCGGCCGGCACCCCCTCGGGCACCGGAACTCCGGTCCGCGTCGCCAACTCCCCGGCCAGCCGCTCCGCCATGGACCAGCCCACCTGTGCGTCGAGCTGATGCATCCGCGTCAGGTACTGGCGTATCGCCAGCCAGAGATCGTCCGGCACTGCCGACAGATCCAGTCCCGCGAACCGCCCGACCAACCACGGCGGCGGAGGCGGCACGGCAGCCGCCCGTCCCGCCGGCACCCGCTCACGTACGACGAGCGTCCCCGCGAACACATCACCGAGCCGCCGTCCCCGCGCCGACACCAGCGATGCGATACAGGCGACAACCCCGAGCGTCATCAGAACCTCGACGACCCCCATGGCCCCCCGCACCAGAGCATGCCGGAATCGGATCGGCCCGCCGTCGTCCCGGACCACCCGCAGACCGCATGCCAGCTTCCCCAGTGAACGGCCATGGCTGAGCGTCTCCACCGCGATCGGCCCACCCACCAGCACCAGCAGGAAGGAGGCGACGGATACCGCGGCGAGTGCCGCGTCGTCCAGCTTCGCTGTCGCCATGGCCAGCCCGATCGACACGAGGACGAACGCCGTCCCCACCAGGGCGAGATCGATGGCCAGAGCCAGAGCACGACTCGGCAATTCGGCCGGTCGCAGTCCCAGCACGACCGCGTCCCCGGTCACGAGCTCACTCATCGCCACCCCATCCTTCGCCGGTCTTCCCTGCCCGTCGGGGCCTCAGTCTGCCAAGCTGACCGGCAGCGCGCCGCCGTAGTACGAACCCCGTACGCACCCATGCCTGGAGCAGCAGCCGACCATGGACCTCGACGTCTTCGTGACCGCCCACCGCACCGAGTGGGACCGCCTGCACCATCTCCTGCGCCGCGGGCGCCGACTCACCGGCGCGGAAGCAGATGAACTCGTCGAGCTGTATCAGCGCACGGCCACTCACCTCTCTCTTCTCCAGTCCAGTACCCCGGATCCGATGCTCACCGCGCGCCTCACTCAGCTCGTGGCCCGTGCCCGGTCCGCGGTGACAGGTACTCGCCGAGCCACTCGGCGCGACGTCACACGCTTCCTGACCAGTGGTTTCCCCGCCGCCGTCTACCGATCCAGACACTGGTGGATACCCACGGCTGTGCTCTCGACCTTGCTGGCCGCAGTCATCGGCTGGTGGATCGGTACGCATCCGGAAGTCCAGTCGGCCATCGCGGCACCGGACGACCTCCGCCGCCTGACGAGTCCCGGCGGGGAGTACGAGACCTATTACTCCAGCCACCCGGCCGCATCGTTCGCCGCCCAGGTTTGGACGAACAATGCCCAGGCCGCAGCCATGTGCCTGGTCCTGGGAGCGTTCCTCGGCATCCCGGTGATCTGGATCCTCTTCGTCAATGTGCTCAACCTCGGGGTCGGCATCGGTCTGATGTCCTCGGCCGGCCGACTCGACACATTCCTGGGGCTGATCCTCCCGCACGGCCTGCTCGAACTCACCGCTGTCTTTGTCGCAGCGGGTACGGGCCTGCGCCTCGGCTGGACGGTCATCGACCCGGGCCCGCAGAGTCGCCGCTCGGCCCTCGCCGAACAGGGCAGAGCGGCGATGGGCATGGCTATCGGCCTCGCCCTGGTCCTGTTCGTCTCGGGCCTCATCGAAGGCTTCGTCACCCCCTCCGGCCTTCCGACCTGGGCGAGAATCGCCCTCGGTATCACGGCCGAGCTGGCTTTCCTGGGGTACGTCTACATCCTGGGAGGCCGAGCCGCACGAGCAGGAGACCAGGGAGACCTGGATCCCACGGAACGTAGCGCCGAGCTCCCGGTAGCCGCCTGATGTGCGTACGACCCCGCTGACCTGCTAGTCTCCTCTTCGCCCCAAGAGACCGTTGACACGGTGGATCTGGGGAGGTAGATTTTAACGGTTGCGTCGGACTGGACAGGTCCGATCCCAACGGTTAACGTCTAGCTCGCTCTCACCGGAAATACATTTCCGCAGAGCCATTGATTCTCTCATTCCGAATCACACAGTCGATCAGTTCGACTGAATGTTTCTGATAAAGTCGAGTCAGCCGAAAGGCAAGGCCACTCCAATCGGCCACCGGAATTGATATTCGAACCGGAAACGGTGAGAAAAGAGTCTGGTAAGGTTGGACTCGCCGGAAAGGGAAGCGCGAAAGCGTGGAACTGGAAAGCGGCCCCGCTTCGACCGGGAATCGGACACGAAAGAGTCTGATAGAGTCGGAAACGCAAGACCGAAGGGAAAA